>JBEVGU010000144.1:0-6441 GCA_040511595.1 Actinomycetota bacterium
TCGCAGGACAACGGGATCACGTTCGACGACATCGGTCCGGTGGAGCTCAAGGGCGTATCTGGAACGGTGCACCTGCTGCGGGCGTCTTTGGCCTGATGATCGATCTCCGTCTCACTCTCAACTAGGACGCGGGACAGCTGGACGGTCGCCGTCGACGACGTGCCGACGGGATCCTCGGAAGGCGAACCGGTCGAGCGCGCGAACTCCAAGCCAACCCTGACGCCACGGTATTCGCCATCGCTCTCGAGTCGTGTTCTTGCCATACGAGCGCCGCCATCCGAGTAGACGCCTCGGCCGGAGGCGGCGTGAGCGTCGCGCGCGTTTCTCCTGGACACAGACGATCTCCACGCGGTTCCTGGTCGACACAAAGGGGGCGGGCACTGGGAGAGCCCTATCGTCGTGAACGGCTTCTGGCCTCCGCCCCGGTTGTTCAAGCTACGGTGATCGCTGCGCGGGCCTTCTCCGCTGAGTCCGTCCCTCGAGTCACGGTCACCCTCGGATATGACCTTCAGGCGGGCGGCGAAACGTCTTCTCCGTCGGAAGCTGGAGTGTTCTTGAGGAAGCGGTACCAGTCGTCCTCGTAGGAGGCGGCCCCGTCGCCCTCGCCGGGAGGAGCAGCAGGCTCTGGATCTCCGCTTGGAGCGTCAGGCTCATGAATCACTGACGAGGACGATGAAGGCTCCGTGGCCGTGAGCTTTTCAGCGGAACCCCCCTCTGCCACCCGCGTCGCGTTCCCGATCTCATGCCCGTCAGGTTCCTGAGCGTCCGCGGGCGTGGAGATGGAGTCCTCAGCGACACCTTCCCCCTCCGGCGCGGAGATGCTCGCGTCGGCGGGATGGAGGTCGCGCAGCCGCTTCAGCGCATCGGACAGCTGCCCGAGTACCGCTTCCAGAACGTCTTCTAGCGCCCTGACGTCCTGCTGCAGCTCGCTCGAATGCTCGTCCCGGTCGCGCAGGTCGGCCGCAAGGCGAGAGTTCTCCTCGGATGCCGCCCTCAGCGCTGAGCGAGCCTCGGTGAGTTCTTCGCCGACTCGGGTCAGCTCTTCCTGCATCGAGCGCTTGGCCTCTTCGACGAGCTGCTCGTGCCGGCGTCGCAGCGTCGCCGTCTCCTCGGCATGGCGCTCGCGCTCCGATCGCAATTCCTCGCTCAAGGCTGCCCGGGTGGATTCGAGATCGCGAAGGCTTGCATCCGCCTCGGTCAAGCTGGCCTCGAGCTTCTTCTTCGAGCTCTTGCCCATCTCCCGCCACCTCCCCGTTGTGGCATGCGCCGGATTCGGCGCTCGCCGATCACGAGCGCCTGTCTCTAGTTGAATCGGGCCCGATCCCGACGGACTGAAGGCACGATCATCCGGATACACGAGCGGGCGCCAGGCCCGCTCGATTCGGTGCGGTCGTGATCGTGGCGCTGGCGAAAGAGGGTGACGAGGTCGCCCGAGATGTACCGCTTCGATGTCGGCGGGTTCACGATCGAGTACCCGAATGCCTCGCTACGCCTCGACGAACCGCAGCGCTTCGACGAGGTCTTCGAGGTCGATCCTCTCGCGGTCACGCTTCCACTCGGCGATCGACGCGGACTGCTCGATCGCAACCCGAGCTTAGAGGTGGCTTCCCGGTCCGTGCGTTCCGAGATGTCGATTCCTCACGGCTCAGGACATCGAGCGCCCGGCCGATGGATCGTGAAGGGTAGGAGGAGGCGCGACGATGACTTCGATGGTCATCGTGCAGACGTGTCCGCGTTCGGGAGGATCGAGAGGGGGAACCGTTTGCCATCGGTACCACCGCCGCCGAGTGACGCCCTGCCCGGGTCGGGAGGGTGGCGCGTGGTTGCGATCGTCGTGCTGGGGATCTTGCTCCTCGGTCAACTCGTGTTCACCCTGATCGGCTTGGTCGGCTTCGGCCTGGGAGGCGGCAGTGGCCTGGAGTTCTGGCTCTTCGTGGTCGTCGCGGTTGGAGTGCTCTTGGCGCTCCTGTGGCTCTTGGTCGCGGTCATCGGGAGGCGCGTCCGACCGGCCAAGGCGTGCTTCGCGGTCGTCGCCCCGGTTCTCGACGTCGCGATCGCCGCGCTCATCCTCTCCGGCTCGATCGGGCCCTCGTGTTCGGATCAGGAGCTGGCGATCATCGCGGAGGTCCCCACCTACGCGAGTGCGGACATGACGTTCGAATACGAGTCCTCGAGCGGTGCCTGCAGCGGCTCGCTCGACGTGACGGCATCGGCTGACGAGGTCTTGGCGCACTACCGGCGCGAGTTGAAGCGGGACGGTTGGACGGTCGCCATCGACGACGTGCCAACCGAATCCCCGGAAGGCGAACCCGTCGACACGCGCGAACTCCAAGCCAACCGTGACGGCGAGGTATTCGCCATCGCTCTCGAGTCGGGGTCGGGCCACACGAACGCCGCCATCCGAGTCGACGCGTAGGCCGTAGAGGCGGCTTGAGCATCGTTGCGCGCGACGGCTCGCTTGATCGCCGACGTCTCCCTCGATGGAGGGTTCTGCTGAGCGCGATTTCAGGCCGCTCCGTCGTCTGGGGTATGCGGTGCCCACGTGGGGTGCGAGACTCCGGCCGTGACAAATGCACGGAACACGGGGCTCCGGGCGGTGCTGTTCACGGACATCGTGAACTCGACCGACCTCGCCCGCGAGATGGGCGACGTCCGCTGGAGCCGCCTGCTCGGTGCGCAGCGCCGGGTCATCCGTGCCCTGCTGAAGTCCCATGGCGGTCACGAGGTAGACACCGCGGGGGACGGATTCTTCGCGGTCTTCGACCGACCCACCGACGCGGTTCGGTGCGGGTTCGAGTGCTCTCGCGAGGTCCAGGACCTCGGCATCGACATCCGTGGAGGCGTGCACGTCGGCGAGGTGGAGCTCGCAGGCAGCGAGGTGCACGGCATCGTGGTCCATACCGGAGCACGGATCATGGGGCAGGCTGGGGCGGCCGAGGTCGTCGTGACGGCGACGGTCAAGGATCTAGTCGCCGGCGCGCGGTTCGAGATGCAGGAGCGTGGGACCGTCCAACTCAAGGGGGTCCCAGGCTCCTGGACGCTCTTCGACGTGATGGCCGTCGACGACCGCCTCCGGCCCGCGCCGATCGAAGGCGCGACCGTCGCGAGCGAACGTCGGGATCGCGCGACATCGATGCCGGTCCGCACCGGGCGTCGCCGATGGCTCGCGCCCGCGGCCGCGGTCGTCGTGTTCCTCGTGGCCGCGGGCGCCGTCGTCGCCACGCGCTCCGATCCGACGTTCATCCCTTCGGCAGGAACGGTCGCGGAGATCACGTCGGACGGTACGTTCGCCGAACCGGTCCAGCTCGCGACGATCCCGACCGCCATCGCGTGGGGGGCCGGCCGCGTATGGGTGACCGACCAACAAGGTCAGATCCACTGGCTCGACCCGTCGAGCGGCGACCACGGCGCGCGCGGGGCAGCCGGGACCCCCACGGGTGTGTCGGTCGGAGGCGACGCCGTGTGGGTCACGAACGGCTTCGGCGTCGGCGCCGGCACGATGGGTGGCGTGAGCCGCGTCGGTACCGACGGTGACGCGCTCGACCCTGCGTTCGAGACCCCGTCAGGCACCGAGGCGATCGGCTGGTCCGCCGATCGCGTCTGGGTCACCGACACCGCAACGGCCGAGGTTCGGACCTACGACCCGGTCACGCGGAGTATCGAGACGATCCAGCTGCCGGCCGTCTCAGCGACGGAGCCCGCGCGACCCGAGCACCTCGCGCCCGGGTCGGGTGATGAGGCAACCGTGTGGGTGGGTGACGCCGCGGAAAATCGCGTGTTCCGCCTTACGTTGCCGAACCGCGTCGATCCGTTCCCGGTGCCGTCACGCGTGACCGGAATCGCGGTGGGGAACGGCGGCGTCTGGGTCACGGGCGGCGACGACGACATCGTGACGCTCCTCGACGAGCGCACAGGCGCCGCCCTCACGTCGCTCGAGGTCGCCGACGACGGCTGTAACCAGCCCGAGGCGGTCGCGGTCGGTGCCGGCTCCGTGTGGGTGGCGTGTCGCGCCTCGGGCACGGTGATCCGGATCGACACCGAGACGCCGTCGGTCACCGGCACGCTCGCTGTGGAAGGCGCGCCGACGGCGCTCGCCTCAGGCGGCGACGGGGCGGTGTGGCTCGCGGTGGGCCCGGAGTGATCGCACCGCGGCGATCACCCGGAAGGCGCCGGGATGCGCTCGAGAGCCGGCTGCACGTACACCTCATCCCAGGGGAACGGGCCGATGTCGGGTGACGACAACCGGAGCGTTCCGATGAAGCCCAGCGGCACCGCCGGCATCAGCTGCGTCACGACGTACTGATCGAGCCGCGACCAGCACGGCGCCTGCTCGGACCCGAGCTCCCGCTCGCACCGCTCGATCTCGTCGTCCACGGACGGCACCTCCGTGACCTCGTAGCCCCAGCGTCGGAGCTCCGACGGCGTCGCGCCGAGCCGGGTCGTCGGAAGCGCCCCGTCGCTCCCGAAGAAGGCCCCCAAGTACTGGGCGGCACTCGGGAAGTCAGGGAACCACCCCATCCCGATGCACATGCCGATCTTCGCCTCGGGGTCGAGGCAGTCGTACGGAGCCTCGGTCAGCCGGATCTCGGGCGTGATCCCCAGATCGACCAGTGTCTCGCGGAACTTCGGCAGTCCCGGCCGCATGGAGTCGAGCATCAGGATCGGCATGCCGTCGCATGAGGGGTCCGAGCACCGGTCACCGGTCGCGTAGGGCGATTCGCGCATCGAGGCTTGCGCCGCCGACGGATCTCCGTGACCGCCCGCGCCGGGGATCCCCGCCCACGACGCGAGCAGCGATGCCTCGAACGTATCGAGCCCGAAGTGCTGTGCGGGCCGCGTCCCCGGGCTGAACATCTCGGCGAGCCCCGCCCGATCCATGGCGTAGGCTACGGCGCGCCGAACGGCCACGTCGTCGAACGGCGGCATGGCGACGTTGAACGAGGCGAAGACCAGACCGAGCGAGCCGACCGGCGACTGGATCAGCGGGCGCAACGCGGGGTCGTCCTGATACGCCTGGATCGTTGCCGGAGGAGGGTCGGCGTCGAACACGAGGTCGATCTCGCCCTCCCGCATCTGTCGGAACAAGGCGTCGGCTTCCCCGCCCGCGACCTCGAGCCGGTCCGCGAGCGCCGCGCGGAGCGGGTCGTTTTCCGGTCGCCACGACGGGTTCCGAACGAGCGTGATCGCGCCGGCGGACTCGACGCGGAGTTCGTCCTGCCCCAGCACCTCCACCTGCCAGGGTGTGAATCCCGATGGAGCCGTCCGTTGCTCGGGGGGCAGCGAGAGGTCAAGTTGGTCGGCGCCCTCGACCATGTATGGCCCCGACGCCACGAGAACAGGCCCGTAGCTTTCCGCACCACCGTCCGGTTCGGCGGCCTGATCGTCGTAGCCACTCGCGACGCCGAACGGCGCGCTCGCGGAGTCTGGCTGGGGCGGGATCGGCGCCGTGATCGGCAGCGCGAGCATGTAGAGGAGCGTCGCGTCGAGGCGGGTGGTGGTGATCCGCAGCGTGTACTGGTCCGGCGTCTGGAGCCCCACGATCGACGTCGCCTCGTCGTGAACGTAGGCGTCGAAACCCTCGATCATGTCGAGGTAGCTGGTGAGCCCGGGTGCGTCGGGATCGGCCGCGTGTGCCGCCCTCGTGATCGCCCGGACGAAGTCCTGCGACGTGATCTCCACGTTCTCGAGCGGCGGTGCGTACTGGATGCCTTCGCGCAGATGGAACGTCCACGTGAGCCCGTCGGCGGAGATGTCCGGAGGAGCGGTCGCGAGATCGGGGATCGGTCGGAGCTCGGATGCGTCGCCGGCGACGTCGTACGACATCATCGTGCGGAGCAGACAGCACCGGAACAGCTCCCATGTCGCGGCGTTCCACTCGTTCAGCGGGTCCATGCCCCAGAACGCGGGATTCGTCATCCCGAGCCGCAGCGTCCCGCCCAGAGGCCCACGCGATGGGATCGGCGCCGTCTCTGCTGGCTCACCCGTACACGATGCCGCGAGGAGAAAGACGAGCGTCAGTGATACGGCAACGGAACGAACGCCTCGCATCATCCGCCTCCGAGTCCGGGATGGACGTGAGCCTTCCACCCGTTGTCTGGGGCGGTGGTCATTCAGTCGACCATCAAACTCATGACGTCGATCGGTGCGAAGCGGATAGCTACTCGGGCGCCGGGCGGCTGGTCCGCTTGTGCGAGAACGAAGTGCACCATCGCCGCGACCCCGATCCCGATGAGGACGAATGCCCACGTGTCCTTCGTCATGTGCGAACGATACGCTCGTCCATGGGGAGACACCACGTGCAGCTCGGAACGACACGTGAAGGGCATCGCTGACCCTTGGCATGTGACGGGGTGACCTGTTGCCTTCGTGGGCACTGATCGGGGTGCCGTATACGTCGATGGCGCGTCCGGGAGGCATCCAGGGCGCGATCGGAGTCTTGCG
>JBEVGU010000145.1:0-13037 GCA_040511595.1 Actinomycetota bacterium
CGCCGCCGACGAGATCGTGGCCGAGCTCGGGGCTGCGCTGGAGGGCGTGCACCGTTCGGTGATCGACGTCAGCGCGAACCGGGTCGCGATCGAGCTCGGCGGCCCCGACCGGTTCGAGCTGCTCGCCGGTGGCTGCCCGCTCGACCTGCATCCGCGATCGTGGCGAACGGGCATGTGCGCGCAGACCCTCTTCGCGAAGACCCAGGTGATCCTGCACGAGCGGATCGAGTCGACCGGCCTGCTCGTGCGTCCGTCCTTCGCCCACTACCTCGTGGAGCGGCTGCTCGCCGGACCCGGCTAGGCGGGATCACCGAGCTGTCGAGCGTCATCAGGAACTGTCCCGACGCGAGCGTCAGCAACACGAGCCCCGACCCGGTCGCGCGCGCGGCCGCCTTCGCCCCCTCAGCCATGTCGCCGGACGCTATCCCGCCGAGCCATCGTGACCGTTGGGCAGTCTGGGATGGACTACCGGTGCGTGCCGGCGCTCGCGGCGTCGGGCACCATGCGATCGGCCCGGAACCGGTCGGGCGCGAACGGCGCGATCAGCGGGTCGACCCGACCGGTGGCGAGCATCTCGGCCATCGTCTTGCCGAAGACCGGCGCGCCCTTGAATCCCCACGTGCCCATGCCCGACATCAGGAAGAAGTTCCGCACCTCGCTCTCGCCGAGCACGGGCGACGAGTCCGGCGTCATGTCACACAGCCCGGTCCACTGGCGCATCAGTCGCGCCTTCGCCATGAACGGCAGCAGCTGGATCGTGCGTTTCGCGGCTTCGGCGGCGAACTCGAACGTCGAGCGCGTCGAGTAGGTGTTGTAGGGAAGCGTCTCCGCCCCGACGACGAGCTCGCCGCGCGCGGTCTGCTGCGTGTACACGTACAGGTCCATCGAGGAGACCAGGCCCCACAGGACCGGTCGGTACGCCTCGGTCACGAACGCCTGCAGCGCCATCGTCTCGATCGGCAGCCGCACGCCCGCCAAGCCCGCCAGCACGCTGGACCAGCCGGCCACGGCACTCACCACGCGGCCGGCCCCCACGTGACCGCGGTTCGTGACGACCCCCCGACACACCCCGTCGACGACGTCGACGCCCACGACCTCCACCCCCTGGTGGATCTCGGCGCCGCGCCGGTTCGCGGCGCTCGCGTAGCCCCACACCACGGAGTCGTGTCGCGCGAACGCGCCGGGCGGGTGGTAGCTCGCGCCGATCACGGGGAGCTCCCCGCCGGCGGTGAGATCGACCAAGGGACACACGTCGAGCACCTGCTCGGGCGTGAGCATCTCGGTGCGCACGCCGAACTGTCGGTGGATCAGCACCTTCTCGCGTTCCACCTGCAGAGTGTCGGTCGAGTGGCAGAGGTCGAGGTTGCCCTGCGTGCTGAACAGCACGTTGTAGTCGAGCTCCTGCGACAGCGTGCGGTACATGCCGAGGCTCGTGGCGTACAGGGGAACCGTCTCGGGTGTGTTGTACGTGGCCCGGACGACCTGCGTGTTTCGGCCGCTGCCCCCGTTGCCGATGTACGAACGCTCGAGGACGGCGACGTCGCGGACGCCCTGGTACTCCGCCAGGTGGAACGCGAGCGAGAGCCCGTTCACTCCTCCGCCCACGATCACCACGTCGTACCGAGGCTTCAGCTCGCGCTGGGTCAGGAACTCGCGACGCCGGAGCAGTCCCGTCACGGAGCGAGCACCTCCGCGCCGTCGACTCGGATGCGGTCCTCGACGTGGGCCGCGAGCATCGCCGGCACGAGGATCGTGATCCGGCGGGGTTCGACGAGCACCCTGGCGGCCGCGCCCGCGACCGTTCCCTGCATCCAGCCCCGAGCCGGCGGCTCGAGCTCCGAGAGGCGGGCGAACGCCTCATGAGCATCGGCGCCCTCGATCACGAACGCCGCCCACCCGTCGGAGACGTCGTCGATCAGGGGACCCTCCCCGACCGCCGCGCGGATGCCCGACACATCGGCCCGGCCGACCACCATCACCTCGCGAGGCCCGACGCGGAACAGCGTCGCCCCGCCGGGCGCCTCGATCCGTTCGCAGACCTCGCTCGGCGCGAGGAGCGCGACGACGGACGGCAGCTCGACCCGCAGCTCAGCCACGCATCCGCCCGCCTTCCGGATCGTAGAACGGCGTCGACGCCACCGTTGCCGACGCCCCCGAGCCGGTCGAGAGACGGTCGGGGAACCCGCCGTCGACCGCGCGCATCCAGCCGAGGCCGATCGCGCGATCCAGCACGGGCGATCGTTCCGCGGAGGTCACCCGGCCGACCATCTCCCCGGCCACGAGCAGTGGTTCGCCGCGCAGCTCGGCCGTGTCGGCCGGTCCGCCGTCGAACTCGAGCCCGACGTGCCGGCGCGTGAGGGGCAGGGCGCCCATGCGTTCGAGGGCACGCTTCCCGACGAACCAGGGCTTGGACATGTCGACCGCCCACGGCATGCGGAGCTTCACCGGCGTGTCGTCGGGCAACGTGTCCTGGCCGAGGTAGAGGTGGCCTTTCTCGAGACGCAGCAGCTCGAGGGCGTCGAGGCCGTGGGGTCGCAGGCCCCACGCGAGGCCCGCCTCGTCGAGCGCCGTCCACAGCTCCGGTCCGCGACGGCGCGGATGGTGCAGCTCGAACGCGAGCTCGCCGACGAACCCGGAGCGGATCGCGCGACACCGCACACCCGCCACCGTGATGTCGGCGAACCCCGAGTAAGGCACAGACCCCGCGTCGATCGCGTCGTCGATGAGCCGCCCCAGCAGATCGCGCGCGTGCGGCCCGGCGACGTTGATGGCCCCCCACTGCGAGGTGCGGTCGAGCACGTGCACGTCGAGCCCGAGGCGGTCGACGAAGTTGCGGAGGCGCGCCTCGCTGCGCCCGGCTGCTCCCGACGTCGTGGTGAGGTACCACTCGCCGCCGCCGAGGCGAGCGAGCAAGCCGTCGTCCATGACGTACCCGGCCTCGTCGAGCGTGAGCACGTATCGGGTGCGGCCAGGTGCCAGGTCGTCGGTCCGGCACGGGAAGAGCCGGTCCACCAGCTCGTCCGCGTCGGGTCCTGCGAGCGTGAACTTGCCGAGCGTGCCGACGTCCATGATGCTCACGCGATCTCGCACGGCGCGATACTCCTCGCGCCAGTCGCCGAAGGTGAGGGGCCGCAGCCATCCGCCGGAGCGATCGAGCCGAGCCCCGGCGGCGACGTGCAGCTCGTGCAGCGACGTGCGCTTGTCGACGATCTCGTGCACGCCAGCGGCGAGCGTCTCGAGCGTGACCGGCCTGGCGGGTGGACGAGCGGTCGTGCGGAGCGCGGGCGGCGCCGGGATGTCGGCGACACGTCGCGCGTCCTCGCCTCGCGAGGCCGCGAAGCACGACAAGGCCCCGCCGCACATCGCCCCCTGACACGGCCCCATCGTCGTGGTGGTGTAGCGCTTCAGGATCTCGGTGTTGCGGTAGCCCTCGTCCCACGCCTGCTCGAGGTCGTGCATCCAGACGTCCTCACAGAGGCAGACCGTGCCGGGGTCCCCGCACGCGTCCACGTGCCTCGCCCCTGCCGCGTCGCCCACCACCGTCACGCCCTCGCCGGGCAGCGCCATGCGCGCGAGCCCGTCACGAGGGGTCAGACCGATCGAGAGCACGAGGAGGTCGCAGTCGAACCGCTTGGCCCACCCCTCGCGGCGCAGCACCACGGAGGCGAGCGACGAGCCGCCATGGGCCTCGTGCACCTCCCCGCCGACCACGACCTCTCCGAGCCCCCGGTCGGGGAGCCGATGCGCGAGCTCGGAGCTCACGGCCGAGGCTACGACCTCGACGCCGGATGCGAGCAGGGTCCGCAGGTGGTGCAGGCCCTCGTCCGTGCGGACGGCCACGACCGCCCGCTCGCCGGCGCGGACGCCGTGCACGCCCCCGAGCGCCGCCGCCGCCCGCCCGAGCATCACGCCCGGCAGGTCATTCCCGGGGAAGACCGCGTGCTCCTCGATGGCCCCCGTCGCGACGATCACGTTCGACGGGTGCACGTGCACCAGCTCGCCATCCCCGGCGAGTGGCACGTGCAGACCCTCGTACACCCCGAGGGCGGTGACGTTCTCGAGCACGGTCACCGCGTCGAGCGCCCGCACCTGGGCCTCGAGCGAGCGGTGGCGATCGAGAACCGGCCCCGGCGCCACCCGCTCGCCGACCCGGCCCTCATCGCACACGAGCACCGAGGAGGCACCAGCGCTGACCGCGTCTCGCGCGGCCTCCAGGCCCGCGATGCCGCCCCCGATCACGAGCACCTCGACGTGCTCGTGATGCACGACGTGCCTCGCCGCCGCCGTGGTCTCGGGCAACGCCCCGAGGCCCGTCGCACGCCGGATCACGCGTTCGGCCACGGGCCATGCGAACCGCGGCCTGATGAACGTCTTGTAGTAGAAGCCGACGGGCATCATGCGATGGAGGAAATCGGTCACGTGGAGAACGTCGCGTTCCGCGCTCGGCCACCCGCCCGAGCGCTCGACCCGCATGCCCTCGAGGCACGTCGTCACGCACGTGTGCACCGCGGGCAGCCCGTCGACGGTCATCAGGCAGTTCGGACAGTCGCCGGTGCCGCAGTACAGGCCCCGACGGCGGTGGTACTTCGTCGAGCGTGAGAACGTGCGCAGGCCGTCTCGGTACAACGCCGACGCCACGGTGTCGCCCGGCTGGAACGGCACCGCACGGCCCTCGAACACGAGCGAACTCATCGATCGATGCCGTTCGTGCGCGTGTCGCGGGTGACCGTCGTCCATGTCCGGCATCCGGCCGCATGGAACCATCGTTCCCGCTGGCGCCCCTCGGGGTTCCCGGGCAGGTAGACGCGCGCGAAGTCTGTGTCGGCGTCGGGCGCGTCGATCTCGCGCCACTCCCCGCCGAACGTGAACTCCGTGAACGGCCGCGGGCCGCAATGGCCGCACGGGACGACCATCGCCACGGCTAGCGGAGCCCCTTCTTCAGGTCTCGGAGCACGCGGTGCGACGCCACGTAGCCGGGAGCGCCGGTCACGCCGCCTCCCGGGTGCGTCCCGGCTCCGCACAGGTACAGCCCGTTGACGGGCGTGGCGTAGCTCGACCAGCCCGGCAACGGCCGCATGAAGAACAACTGCTCGATGTTGAGGTCGCCGTGGAAGATGTTCCCTTCCGTGAGGCCGAACGTGCGCTCGAGATCGAGCGGTGTCACGGGCGAAGCTGCCTCGACGGCTCCGGGCACGTTCGGGGCGAACCGGCCGATGCGTTCGATGACCCGGTCGGTCAGGTCCTGTGCCCGGTCGTCCCAGGTTCCCTCTCGCAGCTCGAACGGCACGTACTGCACGAAGCACGTCATCACGTGCCTGCCGGGCGCGACGCTCTGGTCGACGAGCGTGTCGTCCACGTTCGAAGCCGTCACGCAGTCGACCCAGAGCTCGTCGGGGATCTCGCCCCATTGGTGTTGGTCGTAGCTGCGCTGGGCTCCTTCCAGGGTCGGCACGAGCGTCGCGAGCGATCGCTGGTTGGGACTCGCGCCCTCGGGCATGCCGGTCCACACGGGTTCCTCGGTGAGCGAAAGGTTCACTTTCGCGCACGGGCCGGCCATCTTGATCGCCGCGACGTCGTCGCGGAAGTCCTCCGGCAGGTCGGACTTCTCCAGCAGACCCAGGAACGTGCGCTTCGGATCGGCGTTGGAGACGACGGCCCGAGAGACGATCTCGGTGCCGTCGTCGAGCACGACGCCGGTCGCACGGCCGTCACGCGTCGCGATGCGGGCGACCGGCGCACTCGTGCGGATCTCCGCGCCCACCTCAGCGGCCGCCGCGGCCATGGCTCGGGAGATCGATCCCATGCCGCCGATCACGTGGCCGTTGAAGCCCTGCACCTCGTGCTCGCCGCCCGAGAGCATGTGGAACATCAAGCCGATCGCGGTGCCGGGCCGGTACGGCGGCGCGTGCATGCCGTAGACGTTGTTCGCGAGGTAGAGGCGTCGCACCTCATCGCTCTCGAACCACCGCTCGACGAACTCCCCCAGCGAACCGGTCGTGAACCGCACGAGGTCGGTGAGCTCGTCGCCCCCGAGGCCCTTCAGGCGCGTGTAGGCGCGCTTGCCCTCCTTCACCTTGCCCCAGCCAGTCGCGTACAGGTCGGGCGGCTCCTCGAGGAAGAACCCTTGCAGGTGCCGGGCCAGCCGATGCAGCCGGTGGGTGACGTCCACGAACGTCGTGGAGTCCTTGTGGGAGTACCTCGCGATCTCCGCGGCGGTGCGGTCGTCGTCGGTCCACCACGGCAGCACGCGGCCGCCCTCCAACGCGATCTGCAGGGCGGGCTCGCAGGGGACCATGCGCAGCCCGTGCGCGCCGAGCCGCATGTCGTCGATGATCTCCGGGCGGAGCATCGACGCGATGTAGGACGTGGTCGACGCCTTCACGCCGGGCGCGATCTCCTCGGTAACGCATGCGCCGCCCACGACGTCGCGTCGTTCCAGCACGAGCGTCTTCATCCCGGCACGTGCGAAGTAGAAGGCGGCGGTGAGGCCGTTGTGTCCGCCGCCCACCACGACGATGTCGTAGCGCTGCTCCACAGAGTGACCCCCGTTCAGGTTCCGCGGACAGCGCAGTCTGGCACGGCACGTGGTCCGGAGCCCACCTCCAAGGTGACTCGGGGTTGCCGGGCCGGACGGGCGAGCGCGGCGCTTCAGCGTCCGTCGAGCGAGGCCAGCATGCGTTGCTGCCACTCGACCGTGGCCGCGACCTGGTTGAACGTGAAGACGTGCAGCGCCTCGATCCTCGCGCCGGGATCGGCGAGCGCGGGAGCCATACCCTCGAGCAACGCGTCGGGCCCGAACTTCCCCGGCGTGAGCAGCTGGCCGACCATCCGCTTGTTCTTCTTCAGGTACCGGGCGCTGTCGGCCACGCCGATGCGCGCGCTGATCGTCATGAGCTTGGCCATGTCGGCCACGCCGGGCGTGCCCAGGTGCACGGCGAGCATCACGTCCCGCCGGCGCATCTCGGCGATCCAGCCCACGATCGCATCGGGGTTGAAGCACATCTGCGTCGTCATGTACGACGCGTATCGCTGCTTCTCCAGCAGCACCTCGAGGAGCCGCGCCGGCGCCACGTCGGGGTGCCCCTCCGGGTAGCCCGGCACCCCGATCGTGTCGAACGGATGGCCGAGGTCGTGCATCGCGCGGAGCAGGGCGAGCCCGTCGTGGAAGGCTCTCGGATCCTTCGAGTCGCCGCCCACCACGAACGCCTCGCGGACCCCGGCTTCCCGGCATCGATCGAGCAGGTCGGAGAGGTGCGCGTGGTCCCGGATCATGTGGGCGGACAGGTGGGGCACGGCGTCATGGCCGAGCGCGGCCATCTGCTCGGCGAGCTCGATCGTGGACTCGATCCCGTGGCTGGGGGAGGCGGTCACCGTCATGGTCGCGGCCTCGGGCAGGTCTTCCGCCGCGGCCACGGCACTCCGCAGCGGGATCAGCTCGAACTTGGCCGTCGCCACGAGGGCACGCAGGGCGATGCGCTGCTCCTCCGGGAGCGCGAGGGCGCGCCGCTTGCCCGGCGCCGTGGTGCGCCGCTTGCCCAGCGACATCGAGCGTCGTCTGCCGAGCCTCACCGCCACCTCGATCCACCTTTCTGGTCCGAACCGCGACCCATGATGGCGTATCGGCTGCCGGAGATGTGAACCGGAGCCGGACCCGCGGTCACGGCTCGTTTCACACGTTGGAGTCCGGGAAGCTCGCCTTCTTCCGATCGATCCACTCGCGCACCTCCTCGTCCCTGGCCTCGTCGATCGGCGGGGACTCGTACTCGGCGAGCGAGCGCTTCCAGATCGCGTTGGCCCGCATCGCCGCGTCGAGCGAACCTTCCAGCTCCCACTGCTCGAACGAATTGTTGTCGGCGACCTCCGAGCGGTAGAAGGCCGTCTCGAAGTTCGCCAGCGTGTGCGCCGTGCCGAGGAAGTGGTGCCCGGGCCCGTTCTCGACGATCGCGTCGACCGCCTGCCCATTGGGCGAGAGGTCCATGCCCTTGGCGAACGCGTGCATCTGCCCGCACTGGTCGAGGTCGAGCACGAACTTCTCGTAGCCCATCGCCAACCCGCCCTCGAGCCACCCCGCCGCGTGCAGTACGAAGTTCACGCCCGCGAGCATCGTCGGCTGCAGCGTGTTCGCGGACTCGTAGGCGGCCTGCGCATCGGCGACCTTCGACGCAGTGAGCGACCCGCCGCTGCGGAACGGCACGCCGAGGCGGCGGGCACAGGCGGCGAGCGCGTACAGCACGAGGGCCGGCTCCGGCGTGCCGAACGTCGGCGCGCCGGACTGCATCGACATCGACGAGGCGAACGACCCGAAGACCACGGGCGCGCCCGGACGGACGAGCTGCACGTAGGCCATGCCGGCGAGCGCCTCGGCGAGGGTCTGGGTCGCCGCGCCCGCCGCCGTCGCGGGGCTCATCGCGCCCGCCAGGATGAACGGCGTCATGATCACGGCCTGGTTCGCCTCGGCGTAGGCCTTCGCCGATCCGAGCATGATCGTGTCCCACACGAGCGGCGAGTTGGCGTTGATCAGGCTCAGCACGTGCGGCGCCGCTTCCAGCGCATCGGCACCGAAGAGGATCCGTGCCATCTCGACCGTGTCCTGCGCTCGCTGCGGATGGGTCACCGAGCCCATGAACGGCTTGTCCGAGTACCGCATGTGCGCGTAGACCATGTCGTAGTGCCGCTTGTTCACCGGCAGGTCGACGGGTTCGCAGACGGTGCCGCCCGAATGGTGCAGGAACGGCGTCGCGTAGGCGAGCTTCACGAAGTTGCGGAAATCCTCGATCGTGCCGTAGCGCCGACCACCGTCGAGGTCGCGCACGAACGGCGAGCCGTACGCGGGCGCGAGGACGGTGGCGGTCCCTCCGAGGTGGACCGTGTTGGCGGGGTTGCGCGCGACCTGATCGAACTCGCGCGGCGCGGTCGCCTGCACGAGCCGACGCGCCAGTCCGCGGGGGAACCGGACCCGCTCGCCGTCGACATCGCATCCCGCGCCCCGCAACAGCTCCACGGCGTCGGGGGCCTCGCGGAAGTCGATGCCGACCTGCTCCAGGATCGTGTCGGCGTTGTGCTCGATCAGGTCGAGACCCTCCTCGCTGAGCACCTCCACAGGTGTCAGCGCGCGCGTGATGAACGGCACCCGCTCGGCCACGGCTGCCAAGCGCGCGGCCGCTCGGCCCTCGCGTCCGCCGGTGCGGCGCCGCCGCGGCGCCGCTGTCTCCTCGCTCATGTACTGCTCCTCTCGGGTCGGGTGCGCCGGCGGCGCCGAGGAAGGTCGCCGCCGAGGCGTCGCACCGGCAGGTCGACGACAGCCGCGAGGCGCGGGAACGGTTGCGTCGCGTGGGGGATGCCCATGGCGCCGACGAAATGCTCCTGGAAGCGTGGCTCCACCGCGGTCTCGAGCTTCTCGACGCCCCGGACGACGTGCTCGATCTCCTCGCGTGACGCCCGATTCAACAGGGCGATGCGAGCGCCGGTGCCGGCGGCGTTGCCCGCGCTCGTCACGCCGTCGACGTCACAGTCGGGAACGAGGCCGAGCACCATCGCGTACAGGGGGTCGATGTGTGCCCCGAACGCGCCCGCAAGCCTGATGCGGTCGACCGACTCGATGCCGAAGGCGTCCATCAGCAGACGGCACCCCGCGTAGAGTGCCCCCTTCGCGAGCTGCACCTGCCGCACGTCGTTCTGGGTGATCACGAGCCGAGGCGCCCCGGGCACGTCGTGCAGCACGTAGGAGAACGTCCGGTCGTCGGGCCGCACCCGCGGCGTGCGCGGCGCGAGGGAGCCGTCGATCACGCCGTCGATCCCGATCACCCCGGCGAGGAACAGCTCCGCGATCGCTTCGATGATGCCCGAGCCCGCCACGCCGGTGATCGAGGCGTTGTCGAACCCCGGCTCGTCGCTCCACCGGTCATCCCCGATCGCCCGGAACCGTGGCTCGAGCGTGTCACGGTCGATGCGCACCCGCTCGATCGCGCCCGGCGCGGCGCGTTGGCCGCACGATATCTGCGCGCCCTCGAACGCCGGGCCGGTCGGCGAGGACGCCGCCAGCAACCGATCCCGGTTCCCGAGCACGATCTCGGCGTTCGTGCCGACGTCGACGATGAGGGTCACGGTGTCCTGGTCATGCGGCGCCTCGCTCAGGATCACGCCCGCCGTGTCGGCTCCGACGTGCCCCGCGATGCACGGCAGCACGTACACCCGGGCGCCCGGGTTCGTCGCGGTGAGGTCGAGCTCTCGAGCCGTCCGCCGCACGGCTTCGTCGGTCGCGAGCGCGAACGGCGCGCCTCCCAGCTCGGTCGGGTCCAGGCCCAGGAACAGGTGGTGCATGATCGGGTTGCCCACCGCGGCGATCTCGAGCACGTCGGTGGGCTCGGCGCCCGCCTGCTCGCACAGGTCGGCGAGCAGGCCGTCGACGCACGTTCGGATCGCGGCCGTGAGCTCGACCTCGGATCCGGGATGCATCATCACGTAGCTCACGCGGCTCATCAGGTCCTCGCCGAAGCGGATCTGCGGGTTCATCGCGCCCGCGCTGGCGAGCACCGCGCCGGTGCGCAGGTCGCAGAGATGCCCGGCCACGGTCGTCGAGCCGACGTCGAAGGCCACGCCGAGCGCCACGTCGTGGAACCCCGGCCAGACCGCGATGATCGTGGCGCCGTCGTGCACCGCGACGGTGACGCGCCAGGCGTCGGACCGAAGGGCCTGTTGCAACGACGACAGGACGTGAGGATCGGTCGAGAGCCCCGTGAGGTGCCAGTCGCGCTCGAGCGCCTCGAGCACGCGCTGCAGGTCCCCGCTCGACTCCCCGAGCGAGGGCCCCGGCACCTCCACGTAGTGCAGGCGAATCACCGGGTCGACCTCGATCGGATGCGCGTCGGCCTCCTTGCGCACGACCTGCCGGTGCAGCTGGCTCTCCGGAGGCACGTCGATGACGAGATCTCCGATCACGCGAGCGTGGCAGCCCAGCCGTCTCCCGTCGACGAGACCGCTGCGCTCGCGGTATCGCGTCTCCGGTTCGCTGAACGGCGTCAGATGGTCCGCTCGCGAGGTGATGGCGTGCTTCGCGAACTCGCCCTCGCTCACGACGACCTGGCAGCGGCCGCAGATGCCTCGCCCGCCGCATACCGAATCGAGGTCGACGCCGAGGGAGCGGGCGGCGTCGAGCAGGTCCGTCTCGTCGCCGAACCGGCCTCGCTTCCCGGAGGGCGTGAACACCACGAGCGAGCCCTCGGCCCCCGTCACGGCTCGGGCGCCACCTCGACGGCTGCCTCGGTGATCTCGGCGTCGATGTCGGGAGCAACCGCGGCCGGCCCGGATCGGCGCCCCGCCCGGCCACCCCGCCGTCGGCCCCCGCTCGTGCCGGCGGACCGACCCTCGCCGTAGCGACGGATCCACGACTCGGCGTGCGCGTCGGTTCCCATGAGCACGTCGGCCGCCATCACCGCCTGCCGCACCTCCTCGTGCAGCGGGCTCGTGATCGCGCTCGTCATGCCGTTCGCGATCGCCATCGGGAGGAACGCGCCGTTGAGCCCGTTGCGGTTCGGCAGCCCGAACGAGACGTTCGACGCGCCGCACGTCGTGCTCACGCCGAGCTCGTCGTGCAGGCGGCGCACGAGCGAGAAGACCTGCCGCCCGGCGGTGCCCATCGCCCCGACCGGCATCACGAGCGGATCGACCACGATGTCGTGCGCTGGGATGCCATGGTCGGCGGCGGCCCGCACGATCTTCTCGGCGACCGCGAACCGCACATCGGGGTCCTCGCTGATGCCCGTCTCGTCGTTCGTGATCGCGACCACCGCCGCGCCGTGTTCGGCGACGAGCGGGAGCACCTGCTCGAGGCGTTCGTCCTCCCCGGTCACGGAGTTCACCAGCGGCTTGCCCTGGTACACGGCCAGGCCGGCCTGGAGCGCGGCCACGATCGAGGAGTCGATCGAGAGGGGCACGTCGGTGAGCGACTGCACGAGCTTCACCGTTTCCGCGAGGATCGCGGGCTCGTCGGCGAGCGGGATGCCGGCGTTCACGTCGAGCATATGGGCGCCCGCCGCCACCTGCGCCTGCGTATCGGCGATCACGCTCGTGAAGTCACCGGCCTTCATCTCTTCGGCGAGTCGCTTCCGCCCCGTCGGGTTGATGCGCTCGCCGATGATGACGAACGGCCGGCCGGTGCCGATCACGACCTCGCGGGTCGCCGAGCTGACGACGGTCTCGGCCACTCAGCGCCCCCCGCCGCCGCCGATCGGCTCGCCGTGCCTGATCCCACCCGAGCGGATCGACTCACGGAGGGCCGCGTCGTCCCACTCCGAGAGGATCGACACGGTCTCAGCGTCGACCTCGTGCTGCAGATCGTCGCCGCACTCCCGCGAGTCCTTGCGCATCTGCTCCGTGTAGTCGTCGGATCCGATCAGCCCGGCGACCATGGCCGCCGCGTCGACGGCTTCCTGGAACCGATCCGGCAGCAATGCCCGGGCGCTCACGCCGTGCTCGGCGCGGGCCACGACCTGCATCGGGATGTCGCGCCACTTGATCACGGTCAGCTCGGCCACGCGGTCCACCCCCGGGTGCTCACGACGCGGTCGCCGCCGCGCGCTTGGCCATCACGAGCGCCTGGGCCGTCTCGGCGGCGACCGCGGCAGCGCGGCAGTAGGCATCGGCCCCGACAGCGACGCTGAACTCCTCGTTCACCGGAGCGCCACCGACCAGGACGATGTAGCGGTCGCGCACACCTCGCTCGACCATCTCGTCGATGACGACCTTCATGTAGGGCATCGTCGTGGTGAGCAGGGCCGACATTCCGAGGATGTCGGGCTGGTGCTCCTCGAGGGCGTCGAGGTAGGCGCCCGCGTCGTTGTTGATGCCGATGTCGATCACCTCGAAACCGGCGCCCTCGAGCATCATCCCGACCAGGTTCTTGCCGATGTCGTGGATGTCGCCCTTCACGGTGCCGATGACGACCTTGCCGACCGATTCCGCCCCGGTCTCCGCGAGCAGCGGTCGCAGGATCGCCATCCCCGCCTTCATCGAGTTGGCGGCGAGCAGCACCTCGGGGA
>JBEVGU010000146.1:0-33636 GCA_040511595.1 Actinomycetota bacterium
CGCTGAAGTTGCTGAAGCGGGACCACGGGGTGGTCAAGAAGATGCTCGCCAACCTGGAAGACACCACGGAGCGGGCTGTGAAGACCCGACCGGAGGGGCTCGCGAAGCTGAAGCAGGAGCTCAAGGTGCACGAGAAGATCGAGGAGGAGATCTTCTACCCGGCCCTGAAGGAGCACCCGAAGACGAAGGACATCGCGCTCGAGGCCTACGAAGAGCATCACGTGGTGGACATGGTGATGGGGGAGATCGAGACCACCGCACCGTCCGACGCGACCTGGATGGCCAAGTTCATGGTGATGAAGGAGAACCTTGAGCACCACATCGAGGAAGAGGAAGGCGAGATGTTCACGCAGGCTCAGCAGGTCTTCGACGACGAGGAACTCAAGGCGCTCGGTCAGCGGATGCAGGATCGAAAGGAAGAGTTGAACGAGTCGGTCGTCGAACGGCTAAAGGATCTGATCTAGGCCCGGGGATGCGTTTTCAGCCCTGATCTCCAGCACTTCGAGGATCCAGCGCCGCATACCACCGTGCTCGGCGCGGCATTCCTGACTCGTACGTTCCCCGCCCTGCCAGGTAGCCGCCGCGACGCGACCCGCGGGCGTCGTGCCAGACTTCGGTCCATGGCTCCCCGACTCGACGTCGACGCCCTGCTGCTCGACATCGACGGCGTGCTGGTCACGTCGTGGCGGGCGCTGCCGGGCGCGGTGGAGACGATCGAGACGCTTCGGCGCAACGGCGTGCCGTTCCTGTTGATCACGAACACGACCACACACACGAGAGCCAGCCTCGCGGCGACCCTCCGGGAGGCGGGTTTCGAGCTCGAGGCCCGTGACATCGTGACGGCGGTCAGCGCCACGGCTGCCTACCTGAACGCGAGCCACGAGGGAGCGTCGGTCTTCGTCCTGAGCGACGGGGACCCCCGAGCCGACCTCACCGGCGTTCGCCTGGTCGACGTGCAGGAGGCCGACGTCGTGGTGCTGGGCGGCGGGTACGACGGCTTCAGCTACGACGTGATGAACCGGGTGTTCCGCAGACTGAACGACGGTGCTGCGTTCGTCGCGATGCATCGGAACCTGTACTGGCGCACCGACGACGGACTCCAGCTCGACGGAGGCGCGTTCGTGGCGGCGCTCGAGGCGGCGTCGGGGATGACGCCGGTCGTGTGTGGCAAGCCCTCGGCCGCCTTCTTCGAGAGCGCGCTCGAGATGCTGCACGTCGCGCCCGCGCGGGCGGTGATGGTGGGAGACGACGTCGTGAACGATGTCGTCGGCGCCCAACGGGCGGGACTGTCCGGCGTGCTCGTGCGAACCGGGAAGTTCCGCCCCGGCGACGAGGAGCGCGGCTTGCCCGACCTCGTGATGGACTCGGTTGCCGACGTACCGGCGGCGTTGGGGGTGGCGCGATGAGCGGCGCGGGCTCGTCGGACCGGCCGGCGGCCACCGGGCTGTTCACCGCGATCGCCCCCCAATATTCATGGGCCGGCGCGGTGATGTCGTTCGGCCAGGATCCGCGGTGGCGGCGGTTCATGGTCTCGAAGCTGGGGGCGGTGCCGGGCTCGTTCGTGCTCGACGTCGCGGCCGGCACGGGGCTCGTCTCTCGCGAGCTCGCGGCTCGCCGTGCGAGGGTCGTCTCGCTCGACCCGAGCGAACCGATGCTGCGGGCCGGGCTCCCGGCGAACGAGGAGGCCGGGCTCGCCGAGCGGATCCGACCGGTGCTGGGGCGCGCCGAGACGCTGCCGTTCGCCGACGGCGCCTTCGACGCGCTCACGTTCACGTACCTCGTGCGCTACCTCGACGCGCCGGCCGAGACGTTGCGCGAGCTGGTCAGGGTGGTCCGGCCGGGTGGGGCGATCGCGTCGCTCGAGTTCCACGTGCCGCAGCAGCCGATGCTGCGCGCCGGGTGGTATGCCTACACGCGCGGCGTGCTTCCCGTGCTTGGCTCGTTCGTCTCGCCGCATTGGCGCCGCACGGGGAACTTCCTCGGCCCGAGCATCAGCCGGCTCGAGGCACGAGCGCCCCTTCCGGAGCAGGTGCGGTGGTGGCAGGAAGCAGGCATCCACCACGTGCGCTCGCGCGAGCTGACGCTGGGGGCGGCCGTCGTGATCTGGGGCATCAAGGGCGGCCGTCGTGGCGGGTGAGACGGGCGAGCCGCCGGACGACCGCGAGCGCCCGGCGTTCTACGCCCTCGAGCCTGGCGGCTGGCGCGACTGGTGGACGCTCCTGCACCCCCCGTACACGCTGTGGCATCTCTCGTACGTGGTGATCGGCGCGTCGATCGCCCCGGACCTGAACCTGCGGTGGCTCGTCGAGACCCTGCTCGCGTTCTTCCTCGCGATGGGCGTGGCGGCGCACGCGCTCGACGAGTTGCACGGACGTCCGCTGGGCACGCGCATCTCGAACGGGGTGCTGGTGGGGCTCGCCGTGGCCGGGCTGGCGGGCGCCGTCGCCCTCGGCGTCGACGGCATGATCGAGGTCTCGCCGTGGCTGGGCGCGTTCATCGTCGCGGGGGTGTTCCTGGTGGTCGCCTACAACCTGGAGCTGCTCGGCGGAGCGTTCCACTCCGACCTGTGGTTCGCGCTCGCCTGGGGAGCGTTCCCCGTGCTGACGGCCTCCTTCGCCCAGACGGCGGACGTCAGCGTCGCGGCGGTGATCGCCGCCGCCGCCTGTGCCGCCCTGAGCGCGGCGCAGCGGGTCTTGTCGACGCCGGTCCGGCGGCTCCGTCGCCACATCGTCGCCGTGGAGGGAGGGGTCACGCTCGATGACGGGAGCGTAGAGCCGCTCGACGCGGCCGCGCTGCGCGCGGCCCCCGAGCGCGCGCTCAGGCTGCTGTCGATCGCCGTGCCGCTCGTGGCCGCTGCCCTGCTGGCAACCCATCTAGTCTGAGTGCGACTAGTCCAAAACCGCCGGCAAGGAAAGAGAACCCAGTCTGGCATCCCTAGTCGCGCGAGACGATCGCGAGCACCTCGTCGGCGTAGCGGTCGAGCTTGGCCGGCCCCACCCCGGGCACCGCGGCGAGATCCGCCCAGTCGCGCGGCTTCCGCTCCGCGATCTCGGCGAGCGTCCTGTCGTGGAAGATCACGTACGCGGGCACGCTGTCGGCCGATGCGCGCGTGCGGCGCCACTCCTTGAGCCGGTCGAACAACGCGCCGCCGGCTCCGACCGTGACCGGCACCCGCGTCGGCCGAGCAGCCGACGTCGGGCGAAGCGCCGCCGCTTTCACGACCCCGACTTCCCGCAGGAACGGGCTGGGCGACGTGCGGGGCTCCCGTGGCCACGACAAGAACAGGTGCTCGCGCGCTCGCGTGATGCCCACGTACAACAGACGGCGTTCCTCGTCGGGATCGGCCTCGGTGCGGCGCGCCTTGTAGGGGAGCTCGCCGTCGAGCAGGCGCGGCAGGAACACGGCGTCGAACTCGAGCCCCTTCGCCCGGTGGTACGTCATGAGCTGCACGCCGCGACCCTCGCGCTCGGCGGCGAATCGGTGCTCCAGCTCCGCGAGGAACCCGGATGGGCTCGCGTCGTCGCCGGCCGCGGTCGCGTACTCGGCGGCGAGCGCGCGCAGGCGCCCGAGGTCGGCCTGACGCGTCTCCTCGTCCTCGCCGGGATCGACGAGTCCGTCGGGCGCGTAGCCCAGGGCGTCGGTGATCGCGACGACCGCACCGTCGACGCCGGCCTCTCCGCCGACCCGGCGCAAGCGTGCGATCACGCCTCGCGGGCCCGGGCGGCGAAGGAACGACCCGTCGCGCACCTGGTAGGGGATGCCGGCCGATGCGAGGGCTTCCTCAAAGGGCTCGGACCTCGCGTTGATGCGGTACAGCACCGCGACCTGCTCCCATGCGACGCCGCCTTCGTGGAGCCGTCGCGCCTCGTCGAGGACGAAGCTCACCTCGGCGTCGGCGTCGGGCAGCGCCCGAGCGGTCGGAGCCGGACCGTCGCCTCGCGTGGCGATGAGCGACTTCTCGAAGCCGCCCATCGAGCGCGCGAGCGCGTTGGCGACCGTGAGCACCTGCGGTGAGGACCGGTAGTTCTCCTCCAGCCGCACGATCGTCGCATGCGGGTAGCGATCGGGGAACGTGAGCAGATGCTCGGGCGATGCCCCGGTGAACGTGTAGATCGTCTGGTAGTCGTCGCCGACCACGCAGAGCTCGTCGCGTCCGCCGAGCCAGCGGTCGAGCAGCGCCTGCTGCAACGGGTTCACGTCCTGGTACTCGTCGACCGTGAACGCGAGGAAGCGATCGAGCACGAGCCGCGCGGCTTCCCTTTCGTCGTCGAGGAGTCGCACGAGCATCAGCAGCATGTCCTCGAAGTCCATGCGCCGGTCACCCTTCGTTCGCTCGTACGCCTCGAAGGTGCGCTGCATCAGGTCGGCCGGGAGCGGCGGTGTGCGACCTGCCGCCTCGATCGCCTCGAGATAGCCGGCCGGGTTCACGAGCCGGTTCTTCGCCCACTCGATCTCCCCCGCGAGCTCGCGCCTCGGCAGGAACCGGTACGCGCCGGGCAATCCGTTCGCGATCGGGTTCAGCAGCTGTGACTTGGCGTTCAGGATCTCGGGGAGGTCGCGCCCCGTGTACCTCGGCCACAGCGTGCCGAGCTGCCGCAGCGCCGAGGCGTGGAACGTGCGCGCCTCGACGCCCTCGACGCCGAGCCGGGCGAGCCGGCGCTTGAGCTCGCCCGCTGCCTTCTCGGTGAAGGTGACCGCGAGCACCGCACGGGCGTCGAACGCGCCGGTCCGCACCTGATGCGCGACACGACATGTGATCGTGGTCGTCTTGCCGGTGCCGGCCCCGGCGAGGATCGCGACCGGCCCTCGTGTGGCCTCCACGGCCTGCCGCTGCGCCTCGTTCAGCCCCGCGAGCGGGTCGGACCCTGCTGCCATGCGCGCGACGCTACCAGCGTCCTCGGACGCCTCGTCGAGGAAAACCGGTTTCAGGCTCGGGGGCCGCTTGCCGATAGGAACCCCATGGCATTGGTGGAAGACCGACCGCCCGCTGACGTGTCGGGCCGCGTGCCGCTGCACTACGCAGCGCTCTTCGGTGACCTCCACCGGGCGAAGGACCTGGTCGCGAGCGGTTGCGACATGCGCATCGGGGACCACGACGGACAGACGCCGCTGCACTACGCGGCACAGGGATGCTCGGTGGCCGTGGCCGAGCTGCTGCTGTCCAACGGCGTCGAGGTCGACGCCGTCGACGTTGACGGCAACACGCCGTTGTGGTGCGCGACCTTGCGCACGCGCGGAGACGGGCCGATCGTGCAGCTGCTGCTCGGCCACGGGGCCGACGCGCACCACGCGAACAACGACGGGCGTACGCCGGCGCACCTCGCCGAGGCGCTGGGCGGCGTGGCGCTCTCGCTCCGCGACGCCAGCTGAGCGACGCCGACCCCGGTCGGTCTTATCTCCGAGCGGGGCTACCCTGAACGGATGACCCCTCGTCCGACGACCCTCGGCGCCTTGCTCGCGTCCGGCTTCCCAGACCGCACCGTGAAGGAGGAGCTCCGCGAGAACCTCCTCGTAAAGCTCGCCACGGGGGAGAACCTCTTCCCCGGCCTGGTGGGGTTCGACGATTCGGTGCTTCCCGCACTCGAGCGGGGCATCCTGGCGGGCCACGACCTGATCCTGTTGGGAGAGCGGGGCCAGGCCAAGACCCGGCTCGTCCGCGAGATGGTGCTCCTGCTCGACGAGTTCACGCCCGCGATCGCCGGCACCGAGACCAACGACCACCCCTACCGCCCGATCAGCGCGCTCGGCCGCGCGCTCCTCGAGGACCGGGGCGACGACACACCGATCGCCTGGATCCACCGCGACGATCGCTATGCCGAGAAGCTCGCGACCCCCGACACGAGCGTGGGCGACCTGATCGGCGACGTCGACCCGATCAAGGTGGCCGAGGGGCGGTACCTGGGCGACGAGGGCACGATCCACTACGGGCTGATCCCGCGCACCAACCGGGGCATCGTGGCGATCAACGAGCTGCCCGACCTCCCCGAGCGCATCCAGGTCTCGCTCTTCAACATCCTCGAGGAGCGCGACGTGCAGATCCGTGGGTACCGCATCAGGCTCCCGCTCGACCTCCTGCTCGTCGCGACCGCGAACCCCGACGACTACACGCACCGCGGGCGCATCGTCGCCCCGCTGAAGGACCGCTTCGGCACCCAGATCCGCACGCACTACCCCGAGACGCTGTCCGAGGAGATCCGCATCATGGATCAGGAGGCAGGCGACCCGGCCGGGCCGGTGCCGGTGCGGGTGCCCGTCTTCATGAAGGAGGTCGTCGCCGCGCTCACCGCCGAGCTCCGCCGCTCGCCGCACGTGAACCACCACAGTGGCATCAGCGTGCGCTACTCGATCGGCAACCTCGAGACACTGCAGGCGGCGGCGATGCGCCGCGCCGCCCGCACCGGTGAGGCGGAGGCCGTGCCTCGCGTGGTCGATCTTCCCGCCGTGCTGATGAGCTCCGAGGGCCGCGTCGAGTTCGACACGATCGAGGAAGGCCGTGAGGCCGACATCCTGTTGCGCGCGGTGCGCACCGCCGAGCTCGAGGTGTTCCGCCGGCGCCTGTCCGGCTTCGACTTCCGGCCGTTGCTCGAACGCTTCGACGAGGGCCTCGCGATCGACACGGGGGAGCTGACCCCGGCCACCGACCTGCTCGCGACGATCGGCGACCTGCCCGGGCTCGCGAAGCTGCTCGAGCGACTCGGCGTCGAGGAGGAGAGTCCCGGCGTCGCTGCGAGTGCGCTCGAGTTCGCGCTCGAGGGGCTCTACCTCTCGCGACGGCTCAACAAGGACGGCGGCGACCGCACCGCGACCTACTCCGGACCCGAGGCTGCCTGAGGCACGGACGCGTAGTATCCGGCGCGATGTCGGCGGTGCACGAGTGGGTCGGGTTCGCGGTGGTCGCGTTGTTCGCGATCGGATGGCTCTGGCCGCTCGGGGCGATGATCGCGCGCCGCGGGCCCGGCGAGATGTACTGGCGGTGGCTCACGGTCGCCCAGGTCGCCGCCGGGGTCCAGGCGTTGATCGGCATCGCGCTCCTGCTGCTCGGGCGACGGCCGTCGACCTGGTTGCACTACGTGTACGGCTTCGGGCCGATCGTGATCTTGGTCATCGCGCACGCGCTCGCTCGTGACCTGCAGAAGACGCAACCCGGCGCCAAGCCGATCCAGCCGTGGGTGCCTTTCGCGTTCGCCGCGTTCATCTGCTTCGGCCTCACGCTGCGTGGCCTGATGACCGGCCTCGACATCGGCTGAGCCTCGCGCACGATCGGGTCGGCGGTAGTCTGCGTCGACGGATGATGACGTCGCCCGGTTCGCGACCACCTTCCAGCGCTTCCTGGAGCACATGTCGCATGCTGCGGCGTCCGAGGAGGCATCCCCCTTCCGCGACGAGATCGCTCGTCACGTCCGCGGAGACGTGAGCACGATGCCCGTGGTGGTCGAGACGTTCGCCGGTTACGACCACCCGAACCTCCAGGTCGCGATCGACGCCTACGTGGAGGGAGGACGTCGCCGGCACCGACTGATCGGGCTGACCGGGCAGCAGCGTCGATGGATGTCGCTCGCCGATCTGGTCCAGCACGCGCATCAGACCGGCGTGGGCATCGGTTCGGTCGACTACGCGAACCTGCCCGTGTCCCCCGACGACACGCTCGCGTGCGTCGCGTTCGGCTGCTTCTTGATCGAGGACGGCGACCGGCGGTTCGGGGTGCTGATGCGTGCGGGTGATGAACAGCGCGGGTCGTCCGACATCGCGTTGGAGGTGCTCGCCCCCGAGGACGCGTGGGCTCGGGCCTTCTTCGCGGAGATCCGTGAGCTCATGGTGGAACGGAACGTGTTCCGCGGGCAGGTCGTGTCGTTCGGACGCTCGTACATGGGCGAGATAGGGGTCGGTCCGATGGTCTTCCATCGCCGGCAACCACTCGCACGCGACGAGATCGTGCTCGCGGATGGAGTGCTCGAACGGATCGAGCGACAGATCTTCGGCGTGGAACGACACCGGGATCGACTGCGAGAGGCCGGCCAACACGTGAAGCGGGGCCTGTTGCTCCATGGCCCTCCCGGGAACGGGAAGACCCTGCTCGTCCGGTACGTGGCTGCGACGGCCGGCCATCACACGGTCGTGATCCTGACGGGAGCGGGACTCGGGATGATCCAGGCGGCGAGCTCGCTCGCACGGATGCTGCAGCCAGCGGTCGTCGTCCTCGAGGACGTCGATCTCGTCGCCGAGATGCGTGACAACTATCGGGGCGGGAGCCCGGTCCTCTTCCAGGTGCTGAACGAGATGGACGGTGTGCTCGAGGACGCGGACATCGTCTTCCTGCTGACGACGAATCGAGCCGACCTGCTGGAGCCGGCGTTGGCGGCGAGGCCGGGACGCGTCGACCTCGCGGTCGCGATCGATCGGCCGGGACCCGAGCAGCGTCGACGGCTCATCGAGGTCTACTCGGGGGGGCGTCCGTGCGCCTCAGTGAGGTCGACGAGATCGTCGCTCGTACCGACGGGGTCGCCGCGGCATTCCTCAAGGAGCTGATGCGGAAGGCCGCGTTGCTCGCCGCGATGAGAGACGAGGCGGCCGGCCAGCTCGTCGTCGACGACGACGACGTCATCGGAGCGCTCGACGAGCTGCTGGAGGAGGGCAACGCTCTCACCCGAGCGCTGCTCGGGGCGAAGGGATCGACGGACGCCGACGATGGCTGAGGTCGTCAGCTCCAGTCTCAAGCGTCCCCCACGGGTGGCCGAACGAACCAGTGATGTCGCTCACTCGCTCGCTCGGCGGAGATCGGCCCGAGGGCGTCGGTGCGGTCGCGCGGGAGCTCGGCCGCCTCGACGCCTACAGCTTCTTCGTCGTACCCGGCCACGAGTGGAACGCCGACGTCGCCGTGATCGGGACGACCGGCGGCTTCCTGATCAAGGTCTGCGACCTGACCGGGGTCGCGAGGATCGAGGGCCGCAGGCCGACCGTCGGCGACGAGGCCGTTCGGGGCCTGAGGAAGCTCCGGGCCGGCGCCAAGCGGTTCTCCGCGAAGCTCGGCGCCGCCTCCACGCTCGGCCAGGTCCTGCCCATCGTCTGTCTGACCGAGGCGATCGCCGGTCCGCCGGTCGAGGCGGCCGGGGCGCGATTCGTGAAGGTCGCCGACCTCGCTCGAGACATATCGGCCAGGCCGGGGGTGCAGTCGCACACCCGGGCCCAGGCAGCCGCTCGCGCGCTCGGCGTGCAGGTGGCCGGCGACCAGCGTCGGCATTTCACCGTGCGCGGCTGAGCGAGAGGCTCCGACGTCCGGCCTTCCGCGCGGACGCGCGTACCCTGAACGCATGCACTTCCGCTACTCGCGGTGGGACGGCACCCAGGACCCGTTCGGCCCCGACGTGCCCGCCGCCGACGTGCTCGAGGAGCTCTCCGACGAGATCTTGATGGGCGGGAGCGCCGACCACGCCCTGCAACGGTTGCTCCGACGCGGCATGCGCGGGAGGTTCTCGGGGTTGGACGCCCTTCGCCGACGCCTCCGCGAGCAGCGGGAGCACGAGGAGTCGCTCCTGAACCTCACGGGTCCCCTGGATGAGATCAGGGAACGCGTCGAGGAGATCCTGGAGCGGGAGCGCACCGAGCTGAGCTTCCGCGACGACGACGATGCTCGCAGCCGAGAGGCCTTCCTCGACTCCCTGCCCCCCGATGCCCCGGGGAAGCTGGGGGAGCTGCGCGAGTACCGGTTCGCCGATGCGACGGCCCAGCGCATGTTCGATGAGCTGCAGGAGCACATCCGCGAGCAGGTGATGGGCTCCTACTTCCGGCAGATGGCGGAGGGCATGCGCAACATGACCCCCGAGGACCTCGCTCGCTTCAAGGACATGCTCGCGGAGCTGAACGGCCTGATCGAGATGCGCGAGCGGGGTGAGGACACCCAGCCCGCGTTCGAGGACTTCATGTCGCGCCACGGCGACCTGTTCCCCGACGATCCCGAGACCCTCGACGAGCTGCTCGAGAGCATGGCGCGGCGCATGGCGGCGATGAGCGCCCTCATGGCCTCGCTCTCGCCGGAGCAACGCGAGGAGCTCGCCGCGCTCGCGGAGCAGGTGATGCAGGACATGGACCTCGCCTTCGAGATCGATCGGCTCTCCGCGAACCTCCGCGGCGCCTTCCCGGGCATGGGGTGGGGAGAGGGCGCCGGTCAGGGGCAGGGCTTCGGCTACGGCGAGGGGATGCCGATGTCGGCCACCGTCGACGCGCTCGAACGCCTGCACGACTACGACGAGCTCGACCGCGCGATGCAGGGCGGCTACGCGGGCGCCTCGCTCGACGATGTCGACGAGGACGCGGTCCGTCGCCGGCTCGGCGACACCGCGGCACAGGACCTGCGGCACCTGAAGCAGGTCGAGCGCATGCTGGAGCAGGCCGGGCTCGTGCAACGACGGCAGGGGCGGCTCGAGATCACGCCCCGCGGCGCCCGCAAGCTCGGGGAGCGAGCCCTCACGCAGATCTTCGAGGAGCTTCAGCGCGATCGTGAGGGCACGCACGAGGCCCGCGACGCCGGCGGCCTCGCGGAGCCCACTGGGGCCACGCGTCCATGGACCTTCGGCGACCAGGGCCAGCTCGCGGTGCAGCGCACCGTCTTCAACGCGGTCACGCGGTCGAGCCCCGGGGGGTCGGTGCGCCTGCGACCCGACGACTTCGAGATGGTCGAGGCGGAGCAGCGCACCGAGACGGCCACGGCGCTGCTGCTCGACCTGTCGTTCTCGATGCCGCTCCGCGGGCACTTCATCCACGCGAAGAAGATGGCGCTCGCCCTGCACGCGCTGATCGAGGGGCGGTACCCGCACGACACGCTCTACCTGATCGGATTCAGCGACTACGCGCGGCAGCTGCAGCCGGAGGACCTCGCGGCACCGGGTTTCGAGCGCGTCTACGGCACGAACATGCAGCACGCGTTCATGCTGGCGAACCGCCTGCTCGCTCAGCACCCTCGGGCGACCCGGCAGGTGATCATGGTGACCGACGGTGAGCCGACGGCCCACCTGCAGGGCGATGCCCCGCCCTTCTTCGCGTGGCCTCCGGTGCCCGAGACGATCGAGCTGACGCTCGGCGAGGCCATGCGCCTCGCGAAGGCCGGGGTTCGCCTCAACATCTTCATGCTCGAGGACTCCGACGGGCTCGCGCGGTTCATGGAACGCCTCGCCCGCATCACCCAGGGGCGGGTGTTCCTGATGGACGACGACCGGGTCGGGGAGTTCGTGCTCCGCGACTACGTGGCCCGCCGCGCACGATAGGGTCGCTCGATGCGGCGCCTCGGGAAGGTCCTCGCGTGGACGCTCGTGTTCGCGGCCTGCGCCGCGGTGGGCGCCGTGGTCGCGGCCAACACGAACCCGTTTCCTCCAGGCGTGGAGGACCCGGGTGCGCGTCTCGACGGCTCGAGCGATCCGGCGGCCAGCGGGGGATCGGACGGTGGGTCGTGGCTCGTGCGCATCGACACGCGCACGTTCCACGACCTGTTCGTCGGCGGCCGGTGCGCCGCGAGCTGGCGGATCGATGTCGGCATCGCCGTGGCCGACGGCTCGATCGACAGCGCCGGAGCGGCCACGATCAAGGGGGAGCTGCGGTGCGATGAGCCCACCGCCCAGGTGCAGGCCGAGCGACTCGACCTCCGCGCGGTGGGTGTGTTCCGCGATGGGCAGCTCTGGTTCCGCCTCGAGGAGACCGGGCGCAGCCCCGACGGGTCGCAGGAGCTCAGTGGGTTCGTGGAGACGATCCTCACCCTTCGTTTCCGGATGCCCGCGAACGACGGGGCCACGGCCCCGATCGACGTCGAGCGCCCCGACGGTGGTCAGGGCACGTGGGGAGCCGTCGGCACGGTGGTGCTCACCTCCGCCACCGCGTAGGTGGCGACCGCTCGGCCGTTCCCCTTCAGACGTCCCACCAGAGCGTCACGACCGGCTGGTCGCGTGGCCCGGCCCTCCAGAGGCCGTGGAGCTCTGAGAGCCGGGACCCGAGCGCGGCGGCGACCTCGCCGTCGCGCTCGGGGGGCAGGCACAGTCGCCGGCGCACCAGTGCTACCGCGTCGCCCCGTCGCTCGAATCCACCGCCGGCCGCGTCCTCGGTGTCCACACGCTGTTCGCGCTCCACCGCGAACCCGAGGGCCCGGCACAGCGCGAACGCGTCGTCCGCCGTCGGACGTTCGGGACGCACGACGTCGTGGAACCGCGACCAGAGGTCGTTCATCCACGACAGGGGGTGCCGCTCGGTGAGCTCGAGCACGACTCGGCGTCGAGCGTGCGCCGAGAGAGCCGTCACGAAGGCGCCGAGATCGGGCGCGTTGTAGGCAACGTGGCCGCAGACGACGACATCGGCCTCGGGGGTCTCGGGCGCGACGTCCGGCCATCGCCCGTGCACCATGGTGACCGGGATGGAGCGTTCCGCCGCGAGGCGAGCGATCGCCTCGAGCATGTCGGCCTGGCTATCGACCGCCACGAGGCCGGTGCAGCGCTCGGCCAGGGGCACGGACGTCGCTCCGCCTCCTACCCCGACGTCGAGCACGCTGCCGCCCTCGCCGAGAGCGTCCATGGCCGCCCTCGAGGTCGGCGTCAGCTCGCCATCCTCCGTCCCCTCGACCGACAGCCGTGCTCGATGAACGAACAGCTCGGCCGGGAAGCCGAACGGGGACTCCGGGGCTGCTTCGAGGATGCTCGGTGGGATCGCCCACGCACCCAGCGCATCCGTCCACGACGTTTGGAGCCGGGCGCGCTCCGCCTGGTCGGTCACGATCCCAGCACGTCGTCGGTGTCGGCGCCGAGCACGGGCGGCGGGCGCTCCACGGGGAGCCGCTGCCCGTCGAACCGCAGCGGGTTCTCGACCAGGGGCAGCGTCGTCCCGCGCGCGGGATCGGGGACTCGATGGACGATCGCGGCCCCTTCGGGCGAGGCGAAGACCTCGTCCATCGTTCGGATCGGCGAGCACGGCACGGAAGCGGTCTCGAGCGCCTCGAGCCAATCCGCCGCCGTTCGTGTCGCGAAGCGGGCGGCGAGCATCGACACGAGCGTGTCACGGTTGGCGACCCGATCCTGGTTCGTGGCGAATCGCGGGTCGGTCGCCCACGCCGGGTGTCCCACCACCTCGCACGTCCTCAGGAAGAGCCGGTCGTTCCCGCAGGCGACGATGAACGGCCGGTCCGAGCCCAGGAACGCCTGGTAGGGCACGATGTTCGGATGTCCCGTGCCGAGGGGGACCGGCACGACGCCGCCGATCAGGGTGTTCGCGGCCTGGTTCACCATGGCGGCGACGCTCGCATCGAAGAGGGAGACGCTCACGTGCCGGCCGCGGCCCGTGCGGACGCGCTCCTGCAGCGCCGCCAGGACCCCGATCGTGGCCTGGAGGCCGGTCACGACGTCGAGCAGGGCCACCCCGGCCTTCACGGGAGCTCGCCCGGGCTCACCCGTGACACTCATGAGTCCACAGAGTGCCTGCACGATGATGTCGTAGCCGGGACGCGCGGCGGCCTCGCGGGCCTCGTCGCCGAACGCAGTCAGCGAGCAGGTGACCAGCCGCGGATGCGATCGCCGCAGGTCGTCGAGCCCCAGGCCGAGGTCGGCCATCAGCCCCGGCCGGAAGTTCTCGATCAGCACGTCGGCATCGCCGCTCAGGCGTCGCACCGTCTCGACGCCTTCCGGCGTCTTGAGGTCGAGGGCCACCGAGCGCTTGTTCCGGTTCAGGGAGAGGAAGTACGCGGCGTCCTCGCCGGCGAACGGGGGTCCCCAATGCCGCGTGTCGTCGCCCTCGCCGGGTCGCTCGATCTTGATCACGTCGGCCCCCAGGTCGCCGAGCGTCATCGTCGCGAGAGGTCCCGCCAGCACGCGCGAGAGATCGACGACCCGCACGCCGGCGAGCGGCGCGGGGGGAGGCGTGCCGGGATCGCCCTCCATGCTCATGCGGTGCAGCCTACCCCTGGGGTCCGGCGGCCCCCGGGTCGTGGGCGCTCGATCCGCGTTCCACCGGCAGACCACTGGTGGTAGCGGCCTGGGTCGGGCATGATTGCCCCCGTATGAACGAACAGAGCCTCGATCGGGTGAACGCCTTCCTCGCCGCTGCTGCCGAGCGCACGCCGGTGGGCGAGGTGATGAAGGTCACCCCCGCGGAGATCGGGCGGGATCTGGGGTTCCCCGACGCGCTCTCGACGGCCCGCGCCGTCCGCGCCTTGATCGGGCGGAAACGCCTCGAGCCGGCCCAGGGGTCCTACCGGTTGCTCGACACGCGACCGGTCGGGGCGGGCGAGAAGGAGGCGATCGGGCGGCGGCCACGGAAACCTCGGCAGCCGCGGGCCACCGGTTCGGCGACCGGCGATGCCAACGCGGCCCGTTACTCCGACTTCGGTCGAGCGCTGGTGGATCGCGTGGTCGATCTCGGTCGTGAGGTCGCGGAGATGCGAGCTGCGCTCCGCGCCGCGCGCGAGGATGCTCGGGAGGCCCGCCAGGCCCGCCACGATTCGGAGAACCGCGCCCGCGCCCTCTCGGAGAAGGTCCGCGAGCTCGAAGCCCGCGCGGAGATGGCGGAGTCGAACCTGCGGACCCTGCTCGCGACCGCGCGAGCGAACTCGACCGACGACCACGCGCGCGATGCGAGGGTCTCGGACACCGAGATGGAAGCGATCCTTGGGGTTCTCAAGGGCGATGAGGCGGCAGACGCGGAGCCTCAGGCCCCCACCACACCGGCTCCCGACGCGCCGGCGTCACAGCGGCCGGCGTCCGACGTGTCGTGAACGCTCACGCCTGGCGATCCGCGGCGGCGATCTCGCGCGCTCAGACGGTCGCCGTGCCCGCGTCGGCGCGAATGAACGCCTCGTAGCACGCGGCTTCGTGTTCGGGCGCGAGCTCACGCAGCGCCAGGTCTTCGCGGCGGCACCTCGACTCGATGCCCAGCTCGGCGGCGCGTCCGGATTCCACGACGGGGCAGCGGGGATGGAACCGGCAGCCCTCGGGGATGCGGGTCGGATCCGGAGGCTCTCCGGTGAGGATCGGGCGCTCCAGCCCCCCGGCTTCGGGCACGACGTCGAGCAGAGCCTTCGTGTACGGATGCTCCGGGCGCAGCAGCACGTCCTCCGCCGGTCCGATCTCGACGATGCGGCCGAGGTACATGATCGCGACGCGGTCCGCGACGGTCCATGCCAGACCGAGGTCGTGGGTCACGATGATGATCGTGAGCTCGAGCTCGTCCCGCAGCTTCATCAACAGCTGAAGGATCTCCCCGCGAACGCTCGCGTCGAGGTTCGACACCGGCTCGTCGGCCACGATCACCTCGGGTTCGAGCACCAGGGCGCCGGCGATCACGACGCGCTGACGTTGCCCGCCCGAGAGCTCGTGCGGATATCGCAGGAAGAAGCGCTCGGGCGGGCGCAGGCCCGCGCGGGACAGGGCCGTCGCCACGAGCTGCTCCTCGGGCTCCCCGTTCGGACCGCGGTCGATGCCGTGGATACGCAGACCCTCGGCGATGATCTCGTAGATCGTCTGACGCGGGTTCAGCGTGCCGGTCGGATCCTGGAACACCATCTGCACCTTGCGGCGGTACGGCTTCAGGTTGCGGGGCAGCGGCTTGCCCTCGTACTCGATCTCGCCGCCGTCGACCGGCTGAAGCCCCATGATCGCGCGAGCCAACGTCGTCTTGCCGCACCCCGACTCTCCCGCCAAGGCCAATACCTCGCCGCGGCGGAGCTGCAAGGACACCCCGTCGACGGCGCGGGACAGGGTTCCCTTCTTGCCGCGGAGGCCCTCGAACAACCCGACGCGACCCTGGAACGTGACGCGGAGGTCCCGCACCTCGATGACGACCTCGCGCTCGGGCGTCGACGCCGGCGGGACCGCGGTGATCTCGGCCCGGCTCATACGCGCGCTTCCGTCCGGGGCTTCTCGGCGGGCACGAGCAGGCACGCCGCGCGGCGTCCCTCCCCCGCCGGGTAGAGCTCCGGCTCGATCACCGGGCACTCCTCGAACGCCTTCGGGCATCGCGGGTGGAACGAGCACCCCGACGGCACCGCGGCGGGGTCGGGCGGATCCCCTCCGAGCCCGAGGGGCTTGCGCCGGAACCGCTGGTCGCCGATCTCGGGGAACGCGGCCGCCAGTGCCTCGGTGTAGGGGTGCTGGGGGGTGTGGAACACGGTCTCGGCCGGGCCTTCCTCGACGATCTTGCCCGCGTACATGATCGCGAGGCGATCGGACGTCTCCACCAGCACCGAGAGGTCGTGGGTGATGAAGATCATCGACACGCCGAGGTCGCGCTGGAGCTCCTTCATGAGTCGCAGCACCTGGGCCTGCACCATCACGTCGAGGGCGGTGGTGGGCTCGTCGGCGATCACGAGCGCGGGCGAGCAGGCCAGGGCCATCGCGATCATCACGCGCTGCTTCTGACCGCCGGAGAGCTCGTGGGGGTAGTCGCGCATGCGTCGCGTCGGCAGGCCCACCTGCTCGAGCAGCGAGCCGACGCGCACGCGTGCCTCCTTCTCGCCCGCCTGCTGATGCACGGTGATCGCTTCGGCGATCTGGTCGCCGATGCGCTGCACCGGGTTCAGCGCGTGCATGGCCCCCTGGAACACGATCGAGGCGCCGGTCCAGCGCACCGCGCGCAGTCGGCCCGGCTTCATCTCGAGCACGTTCTCTCCCTCGAGGACGATCGAGCCCTCGATCTTCGTCTTGGGCGGCAGCAGGCGCAGGATCGCGCCGGCGATCGTCGACTTGCCACAGCCCGACTCGCCCGCCAGGCCGAGGACCTCCCCCGTCTGCACGGCCATGTCGACCCCACGCACCGCGGGAACCCCGCCGCTGCTCGTCTGATAGGTGATGCGGACGTCGTCGAGGGTGAGGATCTCGCTCATCGGTTCTTCAACCTCGGGTTGATGATCTCGTCCATGGCGAATCCGCACATCGTGAACGCGAGGACGACGAGCGTGATACAGACCCCGGGCGCGGCGATCCACCACCACGCACCCAGCGTCGTCGCGCCTGCCGAGAAGGCATCCTCGAGGATCGTTCCCCAGGAGGGCTTGGTGGGATCGCCGAGCCCGAGGAACGAGAGGGCGGTCTCGGACAGGATCGCGATCGCGATGGTCAAGATCGTGTTGGCCAGGATCACCGGCATCGCATTGGGGAGCACGTGCCGGACGATCATGTGGGTGTTCGAGCCTCCGAGTGCCTTCGCGCGCTCGATGTACGGGCGCTCCCGGATCGAGAGGACCTGCGCCCTCACCAACCGGGCCGTCGCGGGCCACGATGTCACGCCGATCACCAAGATGATCGCGCCGAGCGATTGTCCGATGAGCGACGCCAGCACGATCGCAAGGGCGAGCCACGGGAGAACCAAGCCGAAGTCGGTGACGCGCATCAGCAGATTGTCGACGCCACCGCCTCGATAGCCGGCGATGACGCCGACCGCGGCTCCGATCGTCATGGAAAGGACGGTCGCAGTGAGTCCAACGAGGAGCGAGATCTTGGAGCCCTGCACGACCAGGGTCAGCACCGAGATCCCGAGATCGTTGGTGCCGAACGGGTAGTCCCTCGACGGAGGCGCCAGGACGGGACCGAAGGTCCTCGACGGATCGACTCCCGCATCGTCGCCGAAGATCGCGAACAGGGCCATCGCCAGGAACAAGACGAGGATGATCAGCCCGGCCATGCCCATCCCGCTCTTGCGGTACTCCTTCCAGAACCTGGCGAGCGCTCGCCGTCTACGGATCCAACGGATCCGCCGTGGGCTCCGCAATTCCGGAAGGGATTCCGGCTCTCGTACGGGGGCCGGCGGATCGGTCTGCGGTCGGAGCGGTGGCGCCTGCACTCATGCCTCCTTGACCCGTGGGTCGAAATAGCCGTACACGAGGTCCGCGAGCAGGTTCATCAGGATGACCGCCGCGCTCGCGAACAGGAAGACGGCCTGCAGCACAGGGAAGTCCTGGCTTTGGAGGGCGGCGTACGTGAGTCCTCCCAGGCCCTTGTAGCTGAACACGACCTCCACCGTGATCGCCCCACCCAGCACGAACCCGAACGAGAGGGCGATCAGGCTGATCGTGGGCAGCAGGGCGTTGCGCACGGCGTGCCGGTTCAGGACCATCCGTTCCCGCACACCTTTCGCTCGGGCAGTCAGGATGAAGTCCTCGCCGAGCACGTCGAGCAAGGAACCGCGCATCACCAGGTAGTACTCGCCCAGGTAGCCCAGCGTGAGGGTCAGCGCAGGCAGGAACAGGTGGTTCAGCGAATCGGCGACAGCCGCGAACCCCGTGTAGTTCGCACCGAGCGTCTCCCGACCCGAGTTCGGGAACCATCCCAGATTCGCCGAGAAGAGGATGATCAGCAGCATCCCCAGCCAGAACTCCGGCATCGAGTAGAGGATCAGCGATGCACCCATCGATGCTCGATCGAACACGCCTCCCCGCCTCCACCCGGCACGGATCCCCATCCAGACCCCCAACAAGACCGAGAAGACCGTGGAGACTCCGACGAGGAGCAAGGTCGGCCACATGAACTCGAGGAACAGGCCGAGCACCGACTCGCCGGAGTTGACGGTGATCGACGTGCCGAAGTCCAACCGCGCCGTGTCGCCGAGGTAGTCGAACAATTGGTTGTCGGCCGTGAACGACGGCGGGGTGAGGCTGATCGGCCAGACCGGCTTGTCGAGTCCGAAGTCGCGGAGGAGCTCCTGTTGCTCCTCCGGTGAGATCTCGAGGCCGGCGCCACGCGTGAGGAACTTGACCGGGTCAGACGGTAGCACCCGGAACAGGAAGAAGTTGAAGATGAGGACGAAGAACAGGGTGATGAACGCGTGGAGGACCTTCCTCAGGGTATAGCTCCGGCTCCCCACGCCTGTTCCCGTCCCCCTCCTTCACGCGGCGTCCGTCAGGCCTCGTCCTCATCGTTGCGCCGGTTCCGGACCACCAGGAACCCGCCGAGGGCGAGCACCGCGGCGGCGACACCGACCCAGACGATCGGGGAGATCCCACCGCTCCCTCCCACGGTTCCCGCCTCGGCGCTCGCGGGCTTGATCGTGAGGTACGAGTAGTTCGTGTACTGGAACAGGAGGCTGCCTCCTCGTCCGTCGGCCGAAGGCTTCGGTGAGGGGACGAAGCCCGTCCACTTGTCCTGCCGATAGGCCTGGAGGTCGTTGTCGTACCAGAGGACGATCTGTGGGATCTCCTCGTAGAAGATCTCCTGCATGCGCTGGATCGCCGCCAGCCGGTCGTCCTCGCTGGACGCGGTCTGCTGTTCCGCATAGAGCTGGTCGTACTCCTCGTTCGACCAACACGTGTCGCTCCACACCTTGCACTGGTCGGTCGTGTACGTCGAGAGGATGAAGTCCGGATCGGGATCGGGGCCCCAGCCCCACGAGTAGATGTCGTAGTCGTTGGCGAGCCAGATATCGGTGATCTTGGCGACCGTGACCGGGGTCGGCGAGGTGTCGATGCCGATCTGACCCAGCCAGCCCGCGATCAGCTCGGTCGCCTTGACCCGGTCGCCGTCGTCGGTCGGCACGTCGAAGCGCCACGTCAGTTCCTCGCCGCTGTCGGGATCCTCGCGGATCCCATCGCCGTTGGTGTCGTCGTATCCCGCCTCGTCCAGGAGCGCGTTCGCTCCTTCGATGTCGAAGGGGATCGGGTCGGTCGGCTCCCAGTGCCAGAAGGTCGCCGAGGGAACGACCATCGTCGTGCCGGGCTCGCCGTAGCCGCGAAGGATCCGATCGACCAGCTGTTGCTTGTCGATCGCCATCGCGACGGCCTCCCTGAGAACGGGGTCCTTCATGTAGGCCGGCCCGCTGCTCGCGTCGTCGCCTGCTGTGCACGAGCTCTGGACGTAGCATTGGTTGAAGCTCAGGTGGGAGTAGGAGAACGCGGCGCCCACGTTCGTGCCGATCCCCTCCTGTCCCTCCAGGGTCGCGAACAGGTCGGCGGGGACGTCTTCGGCGAAGTCGATCGTCCCCTGCTGGAGGGCTTGCACCATCGTCTCCTCGTTCTTGAACCACTGGTAGATCAACGTGTCGATCGCCGGTTCGCCCAGGTAGCTCTCGCCCGGGAGGTTCTGCATCGTGACCGACTCGTCGTTCTTGTACTCGGTGACCTGGAACGGCCCCGCCACGACCGCGTCCTGGTTCACGTTCACATCGAGGATCTCAGCCTTCGTCTCGTATCGGCCCCACACGTGCTCCGGCACGATCGCGATCCACGGCGGGACGAACGGCGCCGATGTGGTCTTCGTCGTGCTCCAGACGAGGGTCGTGTCGTCCGTCGCTTCGATGGAGTCCGTGTAGGGGAGGTAGTTCGTGAAGTTCGTGAACTTCATGTCGAGGATCGTGTTGTACGTGAAGGCGACGTCGTGGGCGGTGATCGGCTCGCCGTCGCTCCAGGTCAGGCCGCTGCGGATCTTGATCGTGTACGTGAGACCGTCGTCGGAGATGCCTCCGTTCTCGGCGGTCGGCAGCTCTTCGGCCAGGCCCCCGGGCGCAGCCACCAAGGTGTCCTGGTCGAAGTTGAACAGCAACGGATACTGCAGGCTGTTGATCTCGTACTCGGACGTCAGGATGGCCTTGAAGGGGTTCAGCGTGCTGGGAGGCTGCGTGTAGCCGACGATGAAGGTCAGGTCGTCCGACGCAGCGGATTCCGAGCTCTGCGCGAACGCACCTCCCGCCAGGAGCCCGACACAGCTGACCGCAGCCATCAGTGCGCCCAAGGAGCGCGTGGTCCTCGTCCTCATATCGGTGCCTCCTGACCTCGATGCTTCCTCGATCCGATATCTATCTCCCTGTTACGTCAGCGGGACGACCCCCGGTTGGTCGATCGTCAGCGTCCGGGCATCGGCATCCAGGGTGGCGGCGACCCCCAGCGGGATCGATGCCAGGTGCTTCCCGTGGCCGAGCGGCAGCTTGTATAGCACCGGAACGCCCGAGGAGGCCAGATGGCGCTCGAGCGCATCCTCGAGCGAACGGTCTCGGGGGGTCTCGGGGCGCTGCTCGCTCCATCCGCAGTCCTTCATCTCGCCGACCACCACGCCCGCGATGCCGTCGAGCTTGCCCGCCAACCGAAGCTGCTCGAGGTGCACCTCGATGATGTAGGTCGGCTCGTGCACCTCCTCGAAGAACAGGATCGCTCCGTCGAACACCGGATCGAACGGGGTGCCGATCAGGTGCACCAGCGTGAACAGGTTGCCGCCGACGATCGGGGCGGCGGTCTTCCCGGGCGCGATCGTTCGCACGTACGGATCGTCGGGGTCGTGGGGCACCTGGCCGGCACCGCCCTTCATGAGGGCGTCGAGCGCGGAGTCCCAGGTGAACGCCGTCCGTTCCGGGATGCCCATCGAGCCGAGGCCGGGGCCGTGGAACGTCGCGAGGCCCGTGCGCTGGCGGATCGCGACGTGCAGGTTCGTGATGTCGGAGTAGCCCATCAGCGCCTTGGGGTGCGCCTCGATCAGGTCGTAGTCGAGGTGCGGAAGCACCTGCATCGCGCCCGTGCCGCCCCAGAGCACCTGGATCGCGTCGACCTCGGGGTCGGTGAACATCGCGTGCAGGTCGGCCGCCCGCTGTTCCGGAGACCCCGCGACGTAGTCGTCCTGGGCCCAGACACCCTCGCTCAGCTTCACGCGGAACCCGCGCTCCTGCCACCATTCCACCGGCCGCTCGATGTCGCTGCGGTTGTAGTACGGGCCGCTCGGCGAGCACACGCCGATCGTTCCGCCTGCCGGCAGGGGGGCGCCGAACGACGTCGCAGCGACGTGTGTCACGCGGTCGCCATCACCCACGATCGGGTCGTTCCGCCGAACGGATCGATGCTCGAGGCGTGATCGAGGCGCGCGACGTTCGGTTCTCCCCCCACGATGCCGCAGAGTATGCAGGAGCTAGGCATCGTGTGCCAGCCCCGGACTTCCGGTTCCTTGACCTCGGTTCACGACCCCTCCGACTCGGCTCGGTCGGTGATGCTGGTGATGAACGCCGTCTTCGCCTCGGTGTAGGCGAGCGTGTCCTTCGGGTGGGCGGCCGCCAGCTCTCGCTTGAGCGCCGCGTACGCGGCCGCGTCCTCGGGGTGGGCGCGCAGCCAGTCTCGGAACGCGAGGTGCCGTTCCTCCCACGCCGACCCGGCGGCGCACACGTGCAGGTGGAACGTTCGTTCCCCGTCCACGTCGCGGCTGAAGTACTCGTGCTCGACGTCCCATGGGTCCATCACCCAGCGGTAGCCGAGCGCGCGGAGGGGCTCGGCGTAGGCGTCGCGCGGGACCATCGCGGTGACCGACAGCTGCATGTCGACGATCGGCTTGGCCGGGAGGCCCGGCACGGCGGTTGAGCCCACGTGGTCGATGCGCGCCTCGAGCCGTGGAGGAAGTGCGGCGACGATGCGAGCGGCCTCGGCCTCGAACCGCTCAGGCCACGTCGGATCCGGCTCGGCGATGCGGAAGTCGCGGCCGCGTCCTTCTGCGTCCCCGGGCCTCGCTCGGGCACCGCGGAGGCGAGCCAAGAGCACCAGCGCGTCGAACAGCGACTGCTGGGTCGCGTCGGTCATGGCGGTCTCCTCGGGATGCCATTGCACGCCCACGATCCAGGGCTCGAGCGTCGGATCCTGCACGCCGGCGTCGATCGCCAGCTCGATCGCCTCGACGAGCCCATCGGGACTGCGGCCACTCACCCGCAATCCGGCGCCGACACGGTCGACGCCCTGGTGATGGTGCGAAGCGCACGTGAGATCGCCTGACTTCGTCACGGCCGCGAGGTAGGAGCCCGGCTCGGGGGTGACGGCGTGCAGGGTCTCGGCGCCCTCAAGCGGCACGCCGTGCTCGACCAACCCCTCGATGTCGGGGAGATGCTGGTGGAGCGTGCCGCCGTACGCGACGTTCATGACCTGCATGCCTCGGCAGATGCAGAGCGCCGGGACGCGCATGCGCTCGGCCGCCCGGATGAGGTCGATCTCGAACGCGTCGCGGTCGGGTTCCACCCCGTAGACGTGCTCGAGGTCGGGGTCGGCCCCATAGCGCGCCGGGTCGACGTCGCCTCCACCGACGAGCAGGAGGCCGTCGAAGGGGTCGAGGACCTCTTGGGGTGTGGCCGCCTCCCCCGGTGCCACGATCGCGGTTCGGGCGCCTGAGCGCCGGAGCGCATCGATGTAGGTCGCGGGCACCCCGTACCCCCCGGTCGGCCACCGCGCCACACGGTCGTCCGCGAGGTGGTAGGCCACCAGGGCGACCACCGGTCGGTACGCGCCGTCGACCCCAGCTCCGCCGGCCATCCCGCGCAGTCTCGCACAGGCGCTCCCCGGAATGGCCGCCTACGGGCGCGGGAGCACACGCGAGTCGCGCGAGGCGGTGCTACGGTCGGGCCCATGGCTGACCCGATCGATCCCCACGACCTGCTCGACATCAACCATTTGCTCTCCGACGACGAACGCGCGGTTCGCGACACCGCCAGGGAGTGGGTGCGCGGGCGCATCCTGCCCGAGGTCGAGGACTGGTACGAGGCCGGCGAGTTCCCGGCGCGCGAGCTCGCGAAGGAGCTCGGCGAGATGGGCTTCCTGGGCATGCAGTTGAAGGGTGAGGGCATGCTCGGGCTGGAAGCCGTGGCGTACGGCCTCGTCGAGCTCGAGCTCGAAGCCGGCGACTCCGGCCTGCGCTCGTTCGTCTCGGTGACGAGCGCACTCGCGATGTACGCCATCCATTCGTTCGGCAGCGAGGAGCAGCGCGCCGAGTGGCTGCCACGCCTGACGAGCGGCGACGCGATCGGGTGCTTCGGCCTGAGCGAGCCCGACTCCGGCAGCGACCCCGGGTCCATGCGCACGTTCGCCCGGCGCGACGGCGACGACTGGGTGCTCAGCGGTACCAAGATGTGGATCACGAACGGCAGCGTGAGTGACGTCGCGATCGTGTGGGCCAACACCGACGACGGCCTGCGCGGGTTCGTGGTGCCGTGCGACGCTCCAGGGTTCAGCGCCCCCGACATCCACAAGAAGATGTCGCTGCGCGCGAGCGTGACGTCTGAGCTCGTCATGGACGACGTGCGGCTTCCCGCGGGCGCGATGCTGCCCGGGGTGGAGGGGCTCAAGGGGCCGCTGTCGTGCCTGAACGAGGCCAGGTTCGGCATCGTCTGGGGCACGATGGGCGCCGCTCGCGCGTGCTTCGAGTGCGCCCTCGATTACTCGAAGGAGCGGGTGCAGTTCGGCAAGCCGATCGGCGCGTTCCAGCTCACGCAGAAGAAGCTCACCGACATGGCGCTCGAGATCGAGAAGGGCACGCTGCTCGCCTACCACCTGGGCCGCATGAAGGAAGCGGGCCGCCTGCGCCCCGAGCACGTCTCGATGGGCAAGCTCAACAACACCCGTGAGGCCATCGAGGTCGCGCGCACGTCGCGCGGGATCCTCGGCGCCAACGGCATCACGCTCGAATACCCGATCATGCGTCACATGACGAACCTCGAGTCGGTGCTCACCTACGAGGGCACCGAGGAGGTGCACACCCTCGTGATCGGGGGGTTGCTCACGGGCCACCGCGCGTTCGTCTGAGCCCCCCCGTCGACCGAGATCCCCCTGGAAGGTGCAGTCGGCGCCGTGCGCGTGGGGGACACGGTGCGCTAGGAGGCCGGACCGTTTTTCTTCCGTCCGATCAGGCAGGCTCGTCCGGCGTGGATCGTCCGTCGAGGGTCGAGCGGGCGAGGAGCGTCGCGACGTCGGCGACCTCGGGGCCGGCGCCCGCCGCGTTCGATGCGTCGTCGAGCATCACGAGGCAGAAGGGGCACGCGGTGGCGACGACCTCGGCGCCGGTCGATGCGGCTTCCGCGTAGCGCGTCTCGTTGATGCGTGCGTCGCCACCCTCTTCCATCCAGAACCGCGCGCCGCCGGCACCGCAGCAGAACGAGCGCTCGCGGTTGCGCGGCATCTCCTCGACCGAGCCCGTCACCGCGTCGAGCACGTCGCGCGGGGAGTCGTACTTCCCGTTGTGACGGCCGAGGTAGCACGCGTCGTGATACGTCACCGCGACCGAGTCGCGGGAGGGGTGCAGCCCTCCTTCCCGGACCAACCGCGCCAGGAACTCCGAATGGTGCACGACCTCGTAGGCGCCGCCGTAATCCGGGTACTCGTTCGCCAGCGTGTTGAAGCAGTGCGCGCAGCTCGCGACGATCGTCGTCACGCCGGCGTCGTTCAGGGTCGTGACGTTGCGCTCGGCGAGGGTCTGGAACAGGAACTCGTGACCCATGCGCCGCGCCGGATCGCCCGTGCACGACTCGCGTTGGCCGAGCACCGCGACGTCGACGCCGGCGGCCTGCAACAGGCGCACGGTCGAGCGGGTCGCCTCGCGAGCTCGTTCGTCGAACGCGCCGGCGCATCCGACCCAGAACAACACGTCGGGAGCGGGATCGCCGGGTGCCAGCACGCGCACGTCGAGGCCGGCGGCCCAGTCCATGCGGGCGCTCGCCGGTTGCCCCCAGGGGTTCTCGCCCGGGCCCTCCACCCCCCGGAGCAGGGCGCCGGCCTCCGACGGGAACCGAGACTCGGCCATGACGAGGTTGCGGCGCAGGTCGACGATCGTGTCGACGTGCTCGATGTCGACCGGGCACTCCTGCACGCACGCGCCACAAGTCACGCAGTCCCACACGACCTCGTCGGTGACGGCGTTCGGCACGAGCGGCTGCAGCTCGATCACACCGGCGGCTCCGGCTTCGACGAGGGCCGAACCGCCGGAGACGTGATCGCGCAGGTCCATGATCAGGAGCTTGGGGCTGAGCGGTTTCCCCGTCGCCCAGGCGGGGCAGACGTCCTGGCAGCGCCCGCACTCGGTGCACGAGAAAAGGTCGAGGGTCTGCTTCCGCGAGAGGTCGGTGGCGACCGCGGCGCCGAAGCGCATGTCCTCCTCAGGTCCCTCGAGGTCGATGCGGAGCGGCTCGAGACGCCCGCCCGGGCCCGACTTCCGCAGCCACACGTTCGGCGCGGCCGTGACGATGTGCAGGTGCTTCGAGCCGGGCAGGTACACCAGGAACGCCAGCACGAGCAGCAGGTGGAGCCAGACGAGCAACCGTTCGGCGACCTCGAGCGAGCCGGTCGAGGCCCCGCCGAGGAGCCCCGCGAGCCAGCTCGACATCGGTCCTTCCGCGTCGGTGAGCCCGAGCGCGCCGCGCGTGGCCTGCCAGAGCAGCAGCGAGACGACGATCGCGGTGATCATCAAAAGGATGCGGTCGGCTTCCTCGACGTGCGAGCCACGGAAACGGTCTGGGCGCTGCACCTTCCTGATGACGACCGCTGTGACCACGCCGGCGAGCACCGCCACCGCGAAGACGTCGACCAGCCAGGCGAACCACGTCACGCCGCCGATCAGTGGCAGGTTCGCGTCCCGGTCCACGACCGCGATCGCGGCCTCGGCGATCGTGGGGAGCAGCACCACGAACCCCCAGAAGATCGCGGCGTGCATCAGCCCCGGCACGAATCGTTGGAAGAGCTTCCGCTGGCCGACGACCTCGACGAGCTCGCGCGCCGCGCGCTCCCCGGCCGGCCCGCCACGGTCGGGATCGTCGGGCCGGGCATCGCGCAGGGTCGCGACCCTGGGGGCGGCGCGGCGCCACGCGAGCACGACGGCGACGGCCACGACGACGACCAGCAGCGCCGCGCTCAGCGCCCGGTCCGTCGGCGCACCTCCTCGGTGAGGGAGGGCAGCACCTGGAACAGATCGCCCACTACGCCGAGGTCGGCCATGCGCAAGATGGGCGCATCGGGATCCTTGGTGATCGCCACGATGCGGCGGGAGCCCTTCATGCCGACCGCGTGCTGCAAGGCCCCGCTGATACCGGCCGCGACGTAGACCTCCGGCTTCACCGTGTGGCCGGTCTGCCCGATCTGCATCGCGTAGGGCACCCACCCGGCGTCGACGGCCGCCCGCGAGGCACCGATGGCGGTGCCGCCGATCGCCTCGGCGAGATCCTCGAGCAGCCGGAAGCTCTCGGGGCCGCCGAGGCCTCTCCCGCCGGCGAGCACCACCCTGGCGTCGTCGAGACTCGGCCCGCTCGCCGCGGCATCGGTCCGTCCGAGCACGCGCACGGCAACGAGATCGTCGGGGGCCACCACGGGAACGTCGACGATCTCGGCCACGCCACCGACCGCCTCCGGCTCGAAGGAGCGAGGCCGCATCATCACCAGGTGCGGAGGGGCGCCCTCGAGCGCGACCTCCACGACCGTGGTGCCCCCCAGGATCTCGGCTCGGGCTCGGCTGAGTGATGGCATGTCGACGGCGTTGGCCATCAGCGTCGAGCCAGTGATCGCCTGAAGCCGTCCGGCGACGTCGCGCGCGCGGTATGACGACGGAAACAGCACCACCTCGGGAGCGTGCTCGGCGACGAGCGCCGCGGTCGTATGCGCCGCGACCCGGCTGGTCGGCTCGACTAGCCGTTCGTCGTCCGAGGCGTATACGCGGGACGCGCCGTGCTCGCCGAGCGTCGCGACCCCGACGGTGGCCCCTGGGCCGAGCGACAGGGCGGCGACGCCGTCGGAGAGCGCGCAGGCCTTCGTCAGCAGCTCGAGCGCCGATGGCGCGACACCATCGGGAGCCAGATCGGCCCAGACCCACACGGGCGCCACGTCAGATCACCCGGGCCTCTGCCAGCAGGTCCGCGATCTCGGCGGCCGTCTCCGGACCGGCCTCGACCACCCGGCCCCCCGACTTCGCCGGCGCGGCCCCGACGGAGTCGACCGTCTGCGTCGGGCGCAGCTCGTCGTCCGTGAGCCCGAGATCGGCGAGCGACGGCCGGTCGAGCGGCTTCGTCTTCGCGGCCATCACGCCTTTGAGGCTCGGGTACCGTGGCTCGGCGACGCCCGTGGTGACGGTGACGAGCGCCGGCAGGGGACTGGCGACGAGCTCCGTGCCGGATCCGGTCTGTCGTTCGGCTCGCAGCTCGCCCTCGACCACGTCCAGCGAGGTCGCGAACGTCACGCTCGGCCACTCGAGCAGCTCCGCGAGCCCGATGGGAAGCGTGCCCGTGTACCCGTCTGTCGACTCGACCGCCGCCACGACCAGGTCGACCGGTGCGAGGGAGCGGATCGCGGCGGCGAGGACCCGAGCGGTGACCAGCGTGTCGGATCCTCGCAGGGCGTCGTCGGTCACGAGGAGGCCCCGGCTCGCCCCCATCGCCAGCGCTCGTTGCACGGCGGCGACGGCCACCCCCGGCCCCATCGAGACGACCGAGACCTCGCCACCGTCGCGCTCCACGAGCTGCAGCGAACGCTCGAGGCCGTACTCGTCGCCGGGGTCGAGCGCTCCGTCGGCTCCTTCGCGCACGAGTAGGTGATCGTCGCCGAGTCTGGGCGTGCCTTCCGGCTCGGGGACCCACTTCACGAGCACCGCGACATTCACAGCTCGATGCTAGCCGTTGCTACCCTCGAGCCGCAGGGAGGTGTGTTGTGGGCCGTATCTACCTGGACGACATCGCGATCGGCCTTGAGCTCGTGAGCGAGGCGCGCACCGTCACCGCCGCCGACATCGAGGCGTTCTGCGAGCTCATCGGCGACCGCAACCCGCTGCACACCGACGCGACGGCCGTCGGCGACGGATCGCCCTACGAGGATCCGATCGCGCACGGGCTGCTCGTCACGTCGATCTCGAGCGGCCAGCCATCGGCCGCCGACGAATGGGCGCTCGGCATCTACCTCGAGGCATCCCGACGGTTCGTCGCGCCCGTCTACGCCGGGGATGCGATCCGCACGGTGTCGACGGTCATCGGATCGAGGCGATCGCGCTCCAAGCCCGATCGCGGCATCGTGACGACGCAGGTACGGGTGCTGAACCAACGGGACGAGATCGTGCAGGAGGGCGTCGACACGGTGCTGGTCGGCGCACGCGACGCGGTGTGACGGGGGGCGCCTACACCGCCCTGTCGTAGCGCTCGCGCTCCCAGTCGGTGACCGTCTCGCGCCACGCCTTGAGCTCCCAGGCGCGGGACGTCGCGAAGTACTCGCAGAACCCTTCGCCGAGGGCTTGCCGCAACGCCGAGTCCTCATCGAACGCGCTGAGCGCGGCTTCCAGGGAGCCCGGCAGCTCCGGCAGGTCCGACCGGGCATACGCGTCGCCCTCGACGGCCGCCGGCGGCACGGCCTTCCGTCGGATTCCGTCGAACGCCGACGCGGCGATCGCCGAGAGTGCCAGGTACGGGTTGGCGTCGGCGCCCGGCCTACGGCACTCCAACCGCCAGAGCTCCTGTCGGGCGGAGCCGATCGCACGCACCGCACAGGACCGGTTCTCGAGGCCCCAGCTGGCGTTGATCGGGGCGAACCAGCCGGGGACGAGCCGCTTGTAGGAGTTCACCGTCGGGTTCAGCAGCAGCGAGGCGGCGGGCAGGTGGTCGAGCACACCGGCGACGGCCGAGGTGAACACGGCCGGCAGCGGCTGCGCGGGGTCGGCGGCGGCGAACGCGTTCGTCGTCCCGTCCCACAACGACATGTGCACGTGACCGCTCGATCCTTCTTCCCCAGGCACGGTCTTGGCCAGGAAGCTGGCGCGCATGCCCATCGTGGCCGCGAGCTGCTTGACGGCGAACTTCACCAGGGTGGCGCCGTCGGCGGCGGCGAGCCCGCGTCGCGGTGCGAGGTTCAGCTCGAGCAATCCGGGACCGGCCTCCGTGTGCACGGCGGACAGCTCGACACCAAGATCGTCCATCGCCGGGAGGAGCTCGGCGAGGAGCTCGTCGAAGGCCCCGATCTCCTCGAGGCTGTAGCTGATGCCGCTCGACATGGGATCCCCCCGCGGGTCCCACACGCGGATCTCGTACTCGATCGCGGCCATCACGTCGTAGCCGAGATCGCTCGAGTCGTCGAGCACGGCGCGGTAGACCTCCCGCGGTGCGAGCTCGCACGGCGTGCCGTCGGGCCACGACGGGGTGGCGAGGCAGACGCGCCAGCCGGGCCGCCAGCGCAGCTGGTGGAGCGTCTCCGGCTCCGGGTGCACGATCAGGTCCGCGGCTCCCGTACGGATGCCGAACCGTTCGAAGTCGGCGATCGGCGTGTCGACCGGATCCAGACCCAGGATGAGATCCGTCATCACGGTCCCGTGCCGCACGGCGGACTCGAATGCGTCGGGCCTGAGCGCCTTCCCGCGGATCGAACCGTTGACGTCGGGGATGCCGAGGAGCACGAACTCCTCGCTCATGCCGACCCCGACAGGAAGGCTTTGACGGTGCCCTCGACGTCGTGGATCGTGGCCGCGAATCGATCCACCATCTCGGCGAGCTCGGCGTCGGTGCTCACGTACGCCGGGGCGAGGAGCGTTTGGTCGCCCGCGAAGCCGTCGGCCTGAGGATGGGTCGACGTGACGAGGAGCTCGTGCTCGAACGCCGTGTCGTCCACGAGTGAGGCCACGTCAAGATCCACGGGCAGGAACGACTCGCCATCGCGGGGGTCGACCAGCTCCACCCCGAGCAGGAAGCCCCGCCCCCGGACCTCCCGGACGATCGCGTGCCCGTCGAGGGCCGAAGCGAGCTCGTCCCGCAGAGCCGGCCCGCGCTCCCGCACCCTGGTCACGAGATCGCGCTCCTCGAGCACGTCGAGCACGGCCAGCCCGACCGCCGTGGGAAGGGGCGCGCCGTCCCAGGTGTGCCCGAGGTCGAACTCCCGCGATCCGCGGTCGAGCGCGTCGTAGATGTGCTGGCGGCAGAGGACGCCCCCCAACGGCGCGTACCCGGCGCCGAGCCCTTTCCCGATGGCGATGATGTCGGGTTCGATGGGGAGCTGATGGGCGGCCAGCCAGCTGCCTACCCGACCGACACCGGTCACCACCTCGTCGAAGCAGATCAGGAACCCGTGCCGGTCGCGGCGCTCGGACAGGCCATGCCAGAAGCGCTCCGGGGGAGCGTACGCCGGGAGGGCCGCCGCGCTCACCGGCTCGCAGAAGAAGGCGGCGACCGTGTTCGGGCCCGCCTCGTCGAGCGCTCGGTCGAGCGCGTCGAGCGCCGCCTCCCCGGTCGGATCGAAGCGCCAGGTGGAGGGCGGGAGGTGCAGATGTCTCGCCAGGTAGGGCTCGTACGGACCGTGCACAGCGGAGCGGCCGCTGAGCGCCAGGGTCCCCATCGTCGATCCGTGGTACGACTGCGCCGGCGAGATCACGCGCCAGCGATCCGTATCGCCGCGTTCGACGTGGTACAGGCGCGCCAGCTGCAGGGCCGTCTCGTTCGCCTCCGATCCGCCCGACACGAATCGCACCCGGGCCATCTCGGGGGCCATGACATCGAGCACCCGTGACGCGAGCTGCTCCTGCGGCTCGCTCGTGACGTGGTGGTTGTAGTAGTACGGGATGCGCTCGGCCTGCTCGATCCACCGGGCGGCGATCTCCGGCACCCCGTGGCCGAGGCACGTCACCATCGCGCCGCCGGAACAGGCGTCCAGGATGCTCCGCCCGTCGGACGTGGTGAGCCACACGCCCTCGCCGCGCTCGATGTTCGGGTACGCGAGATTCAGGAACCGCGGGAAGACGGCGCTCTCTTCGGACCGGATCGTCCCCTGCACGTCGACCCTCCCGGCCTCACCCGATGGCGCTGGCACCGTCGCCGGTCGCCTCACGCCGGTCCTCGAGGCGCGCGACGTCGGTCCAGTACCGCTCCAGCAATTGCCACGACATCCGCCGGGTGTCGGTCGCCAGCCGCTTGGTCTCTTCGAGGAGCTCGTCGGGGGGAACGCCGTCGGCGTCGAGCTCGTGGCGGTACACGCGCACCCACATCTCCATGATCTCGGTCGTGACTTCCGGGTGGAACTGGAGCCCGAGGCTCCGGCCCGCCACGAAAGCCTGCGGCGCGACATCGGACTCGGCGAGCAACGTCGCTCCGGCGGGCACGGTGAACGCGTCGAAGTGCCACTGGAACCACGGGCCCTCCGGCACGAGCTCGGGATCGTTGCTCTTGACCGGTAGCCATCCGATCTCGGAATCCTCGTTACGGGTAACCGCACCCCCGAGCACCCTCGCGAGCATCTGTCCACCGAAGCACAGCCCGAGCACGGGGACGTCGGCGTCGACGGCACGTCGCATCAGCTCGGCCTCCCTCGGGACGAACGGCTTGGAATCGTCGAAGGCGGCATGCTCGGACCCCAATGAGACGATCAGGTCGTACGCGGTGGGGTCCAGGTCGCGGTCGTCGATGTCGATGCGCACCGTGTCGGCCGAGGCGCCGTGGGACTCGAGCCATTCCGAGACGAGACCGGGGGGCGTGGGCTCCTCGTGCTGGAGGATGAGGGCTCGGCGGACGGTGCCGTCGTTGCTGGTCGTCCTCACTGATGACCTCCGTTCATCGCGTCGGCTGCCTGGCGCGGGATAGCTTCGACTCGACCTGGTCGGCCACCTCGGTCACCGCATCGGCGAATCGGGACACCATCTCGGCGAGCTCGTCGTCGGACGCGGTGAACGCTGGCGCGAACAAGGTCTGATCGCCCGCGTATCCGTCGTGCGTCGGCTGCGTGGACAGGGTGATGAGTTCGCGCTCGAACGCCGCCTCGTCGACGCGGCCCGCGACCCGGAGATCGCGCGGCAGGAACGAGTCCCGGTCGCGCGGGTCGACGAAGAGCACGCCCAGGAGGTACCCGCGACCCTGCACGCTTCGAACCATGGGCACGCCCTTCAACGCCCGCTCGAGCTCCTCACGTAGGACCGGGCCGCGGTTGCGGACGTGCTCGATGAGCCCGTCCCTCCGAAGGGCGTCGAGCACGGCCAGACCGATCGCGCACGACACCGGGGCGCCGTCCCAGGTGTGACCGAGCGGGAACCGCCCGGAGCCCCGAGCGATCGCTTCGAACACGTGGTCCCGCACGAGCACCGCGCCGATCGCCGCGTAGCCGGCTCCGAGACCCTTCGCGGTCGCGATGATGTCGGGTGCGCATTGTGTCTCCGCCGCCGCGAACCAGCTGCCTGTTCGCCCCATGCCGGTCACGATCTCGTCGAAGCACACGAGGAAGCCGTGACGCTCGCGCCGTTCGGCGAGCCCTTCCCAAAACCGGCGCGGGGGCGAGTAGCCAGGGAGCGCTGCCGAGCTCACCGGCTCGGTGAAGAACGCAGATACGGTCTCGGGGCCGGCTTCCTCGAGCGCCTCGTCGAGCGCCTGAAGGGCGGCCTCGCCTGACGGGTCGAACCGCCAGGTACTCGGGGGGATGTGCAGATGCTCGGGCAGGTAGGGCCCGAACGGGCCGTGCATCCCCGGCCGTCCGGTCAGTGCGAGCGTCTGCATTGTGGGTCCGTGGTACGCCTGGGCCGGGGAGATGACCTGCCACCGTTCCGTCTCCCCGCGTTCCACGTGGTAGCTCCGGGCGAGCTGCACGGCGAGCTCGTTCGCGTCGGACCCCGCGACCGTGAATTTCACGCGCGTGAACCCCTCCGGCGCGACGTCGACGAGCTCGCGCGCGAGGCGCTCCTGCGCCGGATTGGTGAGCCGTTCGTTGTGCGCGAACGAGAGCGTCTCGGCCTGCTTGCGGGCCGCCGCAACGATGTCGCGGCGGCCGAGTCCGAGGGTCGCGGCCATCGAGCCACCACTCATCGCGTCGAGGAAACGGCGACCGACGATGTCCTCGATCCACACGCCGTCACCGCGTGCGACGATGGGCATCGCGCGCCCGAGCTCGAGGGGGAGCACACGTGACCGATCGCTCTCGATGGATGCCTCCGTGACCCGTCCACCTCCTCACCGGCCCGACGCTGGTGAGCG
>JBEVGU010000147.1:0-5001 GCA_040511595.1 Actinomycetota bacterium
GCGCCACCACGACGTCGCGAACAGCGAGGTCCTGCACGAGCTCTGTCCGATCGTGGCGTACGCCGCCGGTGAGATCGGCGATCCGCAGGTCCGTCACGTCGGGACGATCGGTGGCTCGGTTGCTCACGCCGACCCCGCGTCCGACATGCCGACCGTGCTGCTGGCGCTCGGCGCCGAGATGGTCGTGCGGGGGCCCGACGGCAACGTTCGGAACGTCCCCGCGGGCGACTTCTTCAAGGGGTTGTTCGAACCCGACCTGGCGACCAACGAGGTGCTCACCGAGATCCGGGTTCCCAGGACCGCGGACCGCGGCTGGAGCTACCTGAAATTCCATCGGCGCGCCCAGGACTGGGCGCTCGTCGGCGTCGCGGCGCTCGCCCAGAACGGCGCCGGGCCTGCCGTCGCCCTGACGAACATGAGCGACCGGCCCCTCCGCGCGACGGGCGTCGAGGAGGAGCTCGCCGGCGGCGCCGATCCTGCGACGGCGGCGCAGCGGGCCGCCGAAGGCACGAGCCCTCCCACCGACGCGTTCGCGAGCGCCGCGACGCCCACGAGTGCCCAGTCCTGCGCGCGCCGGTGGAACTTCAGGTAGCTCCAGCCGCGGTCAGCGGTCCTGGGAACCCGGATCTCGGTGAGCACCTCGTTGGTCGCCAGGTCGGGCTCGAACAGCCCCTTGAAGAAGTCGCCCGCCGGGACGTTCCTGACGTTGCCGTCGGGCCCCCGCACGACCATCTCGGCGCCGAGCGCCAGCAGCACGGTCGGCATGTCGGACGCGGGGTCGGCGTGGGCAACCGAGCCACCGATCGTCCCGACGTGACGGACCTGCGGATCGCCGATCTCACCGGCGGCGTACGCCACGATCGGACAGAGCTCGTGCAGGACCTCGCTGTTCGCGACGTCGTGGTGGCGCGTGAGCGCCCCGATCGCGACCTGGTCGCCGTCGTCCTTCACGTACTTCAGGTCCTGGATCCTCGAGATGTCGACGAGGAACGACGGTCTGGCCAATCGGACCCGCATCAGAGGCAGCAGTGAATGGCCACCCGCGAGGATCTTCGCCTCGGGTTCGTCCGAGAGCACCTGGATCGCCTGATCGACGGACTCCACCCGCTGGTACTCGAAGGGCGCCGGGATCATCGGGAACCTCCCTTCGCGTCGCGGATGGCTCTCCACACGCGCTCGGGTGTCGCCGGCTTCCCGACGTCGGACACACCGAGGTGGGAGACCGCGTCCACGATGGCGTTGACCACCGCTGGCGGGGCCGCGATCGTCCCCGCCTCGCCGATCCCCTTGACGCCGAGCGGGTTCGTCGGCGAGGGCGTTTCGGTCCGATCGAGCTCGAACGACGGCATCTCGGCAGCCGACGGGACGAGGTACTGGGTCAGGGTCCCCGTGATCAGGTTGCCGTGCTCGTCGTACAGCATCTCTTCGTACAGGGCCTCGGCGATCCCGAACGCGATGCCACCGTGCACCTGACCGTCGACGATCATCGGGTTGATAACGACGCCGCAGTCGTCGACGGCTACGTACCTGAGGAGCTCGGTTCGTCCGGTCTCGGTGTCGACCTCCGCGACGCACACGTGCGTACCGTACGGCCACGTGAAGTTCTTCGGGTCCCACGTGGCCGTCGCCGTGAGGTCGGGCTCGAACCCGTCGGGCAGGTTGTGTGCGGTCCACGCCGAGACCGCGAGCTCGGGGATCGTCCGGACCTTGTCCGGCGCGCCCTGCACGCGGAACGCGCCGTCCTCGAACCGAAGGTCGTCCTCCGACACCTCCAGCTCGTGCGCCGCCAGCGTGCGCGCCTTGTCCTTGATCTTCTGCAGCGCGTAGTGCAGTGCCGCGCCGCCGATCGCGATCGAGCGCGAGCCGTAGGTGTCCATGCCCAGCGGCGTGGTCGCCGTGTCGCCGTGCAGCACCTCGATGTCGTCGGGCGTCACGCCGAGCTCGTCGGCCGTGATCTGGGCCCAGGTGGTGTCGTGGCCCTGACCGTGCGGCGACGTCCCGATGTACAGGGTGACCTTCCCGCTCGGTTGGCACCGCACCTGGGCGGCATCCCAGCCTCCCGCCGCGTACCGGAGGGCGCCCAGGATGTTTGATGGCGCGAGCCCGCACATCTCGATGTAGCTCGACAGCCCGATCCCGATCTGCTTGATGTCTCCGTTCTCCCGCCGCGACGCCTGCTCCTTGCGGTACTGGTCATACTCGGCCAGCTCGAGCGCCCGCTCGAACGCCGGCAGGTAGTCGCCCGAGTCGACGTTCAGCCCCATCAGTGAAGGCCGGTCCTCGGTGAACTTCGGGACGAAGTTGATCCGTCGAACCTCGGCCGGGTCCATTTCCAGATGTCGGGCGAGCGCGTCGACCGCACGTTCGAGGACGTACGTGGCCTCGGGACGGCCGGCGCCGCGCACGGCGTCCGTCGGGGTCATGTTGGTCATGATGCCGGTGAACTCGTACCAGTAGGCCTGCGTGTCGTACGGGCCCATGTACACCCAGCCACCGAGCTCCGGGATCCCGGGGGTGAGCAGCTGGAAGTACGCGCCCATGTCGCACAGCTCGGTCACGTGGAACCCGAGGATCTTGCCTCCCTCGGTCGCCGCCACTTCGATGTCGTGGATCACGCCGCGCCCGTGGATCGTGACCGAATAGTTCTCCGAGCGACTCTCGATCCACTTCACCGGGCGACCGGTCTTGCGTGCGAGCGCGAGGCAGAGCGCCTCCTCGGCGTAGACGTCCAGCTTGCCGCCGAACGATCCGCCGACATCCGGCGCGACGATCCTGAGCTTGTGCTCCGGGATGCCGGTCGTGCCCGACAACGTGACCCGCGCGATGTGTGGGATCTGCGTCGAAGTCCAAAGCGTGAACTCGCCGAGCGAGGGCACCGGCGACGCGAGCGCGCCGCGAGGCTCGATGGCGCTCGGGGTCGTACGCGGCGCCTCGTACCGGAGCTTCAGCTTGACGGGCGCGCTCTCGAACAGGCTCTGGTCGCCCCCGCCCCCGTGGCTCCAATGGACGACCGCGTTCGTCCCGAGCTCGTCGTGGACCAGGGGCGCGCCGTCCCTGACCGCATCCTCGATGTCGAGCACGGCCGGCAGCGCGTCGTACTCGACGTCGACCGCCTCGGCTCCGTCGTCGGCCAGACCACGGGACTCGCCGAGGACGACCGCGACGCCGTCGCCCTGGAACCGCGCCTTGTCCTTGGTCAGCGGCCAGTGATCCGAGGTCTTGATGTCTTCGGTGATCGGCCACACCATCGGGAGCGGCCCGGCCCACTCGTCGGTGAGGTCGGTAGCGCTCCACGCGGCGATCACGCCCGGCATCTCCAGCGCCTTGCTCACGTCCACGTTGACCACACGCGCATGCGCGAACGGGCTCCGAACGATCGCCATGTGCACCATGCCGGCGATGGACATGTTGTCGACGAAGCTCCCCTGCCCCTGCAGCAACGGTGCGTCCTCCTTGCGGAGGACCGGTTGTCCGACGAATCTCTCGGTGACGGCCATCTCTCCCCCTACGCCTTCGCCCCGGCCGTCTGACCGGCGGCATCGAGGATCGACTGCACGATGTTGTGGTACCCCGTGCACCGGCACAGGTTGCCCTCGAGCGACTCGCGCACCTCTCCTTCGCTGGGGCTCGGGTTCTCCCGCAAGTAGCTCGCCGCGGCCATGATCATCCCCGGCGTGCAGAACCCGCATTGGAGGCCGTGGTTGCGACGGAACGCCTCCTGGATCGGATGCATCTGGCCGTTCGAGGCCATCCCCTCGATCGTCGTAACCTCGCGGCCCTCGGCTTGGACCGCGAGCAGGGTGCACGCCTTCACCGACTCGCCGTCGAGCAGGACGGTGCACGAGCCGCACGAAGAGGTGTCGCATCCGACGTTCGTTCCGGTGAGCCCGAGAGTCTCCCGGAGGAAGTACACGAGGAGCGTGCGCGGTTCGACGTCTGCCTCGCGCGCGACCCCGTTGACGGTGACCGACACGTTGGCCACGGGTCCCCCTTTCCAACGCGTGGAAGCTCGATCGTAGACCCGGGTGGTTCGGTCGCGCGAGTCCGATCGCGTTGCGCGATGGCGCTACGGCTCGGGCCACGCTCCCGGCTCGGCGGCGCTCGCCTCGTCGGCGGAGCAGTCGGTCCCGGTGCCGTAGACGGTCCCGAGCGAGCCCCCGGCACCCGCGGCGACGCGGACCCAGAAGCACTCCCCGGTCTCGGCCCTGGCCGAACCGGTCCACGCGGCATCGGTCGCGAGCACGCTGACGACCTCGGGATCGTTCGAGCTCTGGTCCGGGTCGATCAGCAGGAGGTCGTCGACCGCGCCCCCGGCCGCCAGGGTCTCTCGATCCGCATCCGCGAGCGAGCCCTCGGAGGCGAGCCGCTCCGCGGCGTCGGCCGCCCTTCGGAGGTTCGCCTGCGCGTAAGCGACGGCGCCCGTGCGCGCGACCGGGCGGAACACCAGCACCAGCACGACCAGCAGGATCCCGCCGATCACGAGGGGTAGGACCACCTTCCAGAACCCGCGGTTCGAACCGGACACGGCCGGACGATACCCAGGGCTTCGCGCATTGACTTGACCGTTCCCGAGGCCCGGAGGGATAGTCGCATCACCGTCGTTGGGGCGCCTGGACCTTGCGCGCCACCGGCTCCGAGCGAGGAGGTTGTTCATGCTGCCTTCGAGGTTCGAGTACCACCGACCGGACTCGCTCGAGGAGGCGATGCACCTGCTCGCCGAGCACGGCGACGAGGCGAAGGTGCTGGCCGGCGGGCAGAGCCTGATCCCGGTGATGAAGCTGCGGCTGGCGGCGCCCGCCCACCTCGTCGACATCGGCCGGCTCGGCCTGGACTCGATCGCCGAGGCCGACGGCCACCTCGCGATCGGAGCCCTCGCACGCCACCGCGACCTCGAGCGGTCGGACCTCGTGAAGGCCCGGTACCCGGTGATGGCCGCCGCGGCGCCGCTGATCTCCGACCCGATCGTCCGCAACCTCGGCACGATCGGTGGATCGCTGTGCC
>JBEVGU010000148.1:0-2858 GCA_040511595.1 Actinomycetota bacterium
GCGCCGGTCAGATCGCCGGTCCGCCAGCGCGCCTCGGCGAGGTCCACGAGCCCTTCGTCGTCGAGGGTGCCGCGACCGGCCATCTCCTCGAGCTCGGCACGCGCGAGCTGCAGCGATCCGAGCTTGAGGTGGAGGCGGGCAACGATCAGATCGATGTCGCGCTCACCGGCCGGATCGCTCATGCCGGCAGCTTGAGCCGTGCCTCGAGACCGCGGAGGTGGCGTGGCCGTGCCACGGCTGCCAGCCGGAGCGCCTCATCACGGAAGAGCCGTTCGGCGAGCTCTCGGATCTGTGGCGCGTCGACTCCCTCGATCGCGGTGAGTGCCTCCTCGACCGTCAGGACCCGATCGTGCAGGGCCTCCTGCCCGCCGATCCACGAGGCCACATAACGGGTCTCGTCCATGCGCAGCTCGAGGCCGCCGGCCAGGTACCGCCTCGCCTTCGACAGCTCCTCCTCACCGACCGTCTCGTCGCGCAGGCGGGCCAGCTCGGCGAGGATCGCCTCGATCGCTTCGGGAAGCTTGTCGGGGTCGACGCCCGCCGACACCTCGAGTGCCCCGGCATCCGCGTAGTCGACGAGCCCGGACGACACGTCGTAGGCGAGGCCCCGCGCCTCGCGGACCGACAGGAAGAGCCGGCTGCTCATCCCGTCGCCGAGGATCGCGTTGAGCACCGCGAGGGTCCAGCTGTCCGGATGATCGCGACGGAGTGCCGGCACGCCGATGCACAGCTGGGCCTGGGTCGTGTCGCGTTTGCCGAGCATCAGGCGGGGACCGGCGGGCAGCTCAGGGGCGGCCGCGAAGCCGGGCACGACGCCGTTGCCTGACCCGAAGGCGTTCGCCACGAGCTCCAGCGCCTGGTCGTGACCCAGATCTCCGGCGATCGCAACGACCGTGTTGGCAGGCCGGTACGTGACTCGCCAGAAGTCGCGGATGGTCGTGCCGGGGAGCGCCCGGATCCCCTCCTCGTCCCCGCAGATCTCGCGCCCGAGTGGCCCCTCCCCGAAGAGCGCGACCTGGAACAGGTTCTGGCAGTACTCGCTCGGGTCGTCAAGGTACGAGCGGATCTCCTCGATGATCACCGACCGCTCACCCTCGATCTCGTCGCTGTCGAGCTTCGGCCGGACGATGAGCTCTCCGAGGACGTCGACGCCTCGGGCCGCCTCGCGCCCCGGCACGCGAACCCAGTACACGGTCGACTCGCGATCGGTCGCGGCGTTGAACGAACCGCCCGCTCCTTCGACGGCCTCGCTGATCGAGCGCGTCGTCGGGTAGGCGGCCGTGCCCTTGAACGTGATGTGCTCCATGAAATGGGCAACGCCGACCTGCTCAGCCGTTTCGAGGCGCGAGCCGGCCAGGACATAGGCCGCAGCGGAGACGGAGCGCGCGCCCGGAACCCGCGCGCTGATTACACGCGGCCCGGCGGGCAGCGCGGTTCGTTCGAACATCGCGGGCCATGCTACAGGAATCGCCTCACCGCCCCGGACGACGGGCGGCGCCGAGTGACGCCGCGATGGGACCCCGGCCGGTCGTTGCAGGCGGCCAGTTCGCGCGGTCGGCGACCGCTATCCTTCTCGCGGGTTCGCAAGCGCGGAGGCGGGGTCGGCATTCCCGAGGCGCGACCCACGCGAGTCTGGATCGGTCCGTCGAGCCGGATCTGAGGAGGAAGCATGGCCAGAACGTCGTTCGCGCGTCTGTCGCTCCTGATGGTCGCAGTGCTGTTACTCGGCGCGTGTAGCAGCACGCCCGCTAGCTCGTCGAGCGCTGCGGCCGACGACCGCTGTGCCGGCGTCGGGACCTCAGGCAGCGAGGGTGAGCTTCAGATCCCCGATGTGGAGGAGGGCAAATTCAATGTCGCGATGGTCCTCATCGGACCACACGACGACGCCGGCTGGAGCCAGGCGCACTACGAGGGCCTGCGGTACGTCTGCGAGAACATCGAGGACTCGCACGTCGCCTATGTCGAGAACGTCCTCGAAGGCGCCCCCTCCGAGCAGGTGTTCCGGAGCCTGTCGCGCAAGGGCTTCGACTTCATCATCGGCACCTCGTTCGGGTACATGGACCCGATGGCCGCTGTGGCCGAGGAGTTCCCGGACATCACCTACCTGCACCTGACCGGCTACAAGTCCAACGGCACGAACTTCGGCAACTTCTTCGGCGCGATGGAGGACTTCAAGTACCTCGCCGGCATGGTGGCCGGGTCACGGGCCAAGGCCGATGGCAACCCCAAGCTCGGCTACATGGCGACGTACCCGATCCCGGAGGAGCTGCGCCTGGGCAACGCGCTGATGCTCGGTGCCAAGAAGACCTGTCCCGAGTGCACGATGGACGTCCGTTTCATCAACACGTGGCACGACCCGATCAAGGAGAAGGACGCGGCGGCGTCCCTGTTCGACGCTGGGGCGCAGGTCGTGTTCACCGGCGCCGACACCGGTGCCGTCGCCGACGTCGCCCAGGAGAAGGGCAAGTGGGGCGTCACCTACGACCACCCTGCCTCGTGCAAGGTCGAACGGTGCCTCACCGCCCCGTACTGGATCTGGGGTCCCGAGTACGCACGCATCGCCGAACAGGTGAAGGCGGGGACGTACGAGGCGGGCTACGAATACTTCGACGCCGATTCGAAGGCGATGGGCCTGCTCGGGTTCATGGAGGGCGAGGAGCTCAGTTCGGGCATTGCCGACCTGCCCGAGGCCGACATCCAGCTGGTGCGCGACACGCTGGCCAAGATGCTCGCCGGTGAGTGGACGCGGTTCGACACGTTCGCCGGACCGATCACTGACAACACCGGCAAGGAGGTCCTGGCCGACGGCGCGAAGCTCGAGCAGTCGGACCTCGACCAGTTCCCGCCCGGCGCACCCG
>JBEVGU010000149.1:0-15899 GCA_040511595.1 Actinomycetota bacterium
AGGAACCCGTCAACGCCATCATCGACGCCATCAAGACCACGCTCGACCGCACGCCCCCCGAGCTGTCGGCCGACATCATGGACCGCGGTATCGTCCTCACCGGCGGTGGCGCGCTTCTTCGCGGCCTCGACAAGCGCCTGCGACACGAGACCGGCATGCCGGTGCGCATCTCCGACACGCCGCTGCAAGCGGTCGTGCTCGGCTCCGGCAAGTGCCTGGAGGAGTTCGAGGTCCTGCAGCGGGTCCTGGTGTCTCCCTCGCGCCGGTAGTCGCCCATGGTCACCCGGCAGCGCCCCCGCTCGACGCGGCTCCTGGTGCTCGCCCTGGTCTCGGTCTCGCTCGCCGTGATCACCCTCGACTATCGCCAACGCGACTCCGGCCCGCTCGCCGGGCTCGGCGGCGCGGCGAAAGCCGCCATGGCCCCGATGCAGCAAGCCGTCACCAGCGTGACGGAGCCGGTCGGCGACTTCTTCTCCGGCATCGCCCACCTGCCGTCGCTCGCCGACGAGAACGAGCGGCTGAAGACGGACATCGCCGCCCTGCAGGCCCAGGTCCGCACCGATGGGTACGAGCAGTCGCAGTACGAGGATCTGCTGGATGTGCTCGAGCTGAGCCAGACGCTCGACCCGCCCGTCGTCGCGGCCGTCGTGATCGCGAACGGCATCTCGAACTTCGAATACACGATCACGATCGACAAGGGGTCGAGCGACGGGGTCGAGAAGGATCAGCCCGTGGCGACCGGATCGCCCGGCGCGCAGATGCTGGTGGGGCGCGTGGTCTCCGTCACGACCACATCGGCCGAGGTGCGATTGATCATCGACCGCGACTACGCGGTGGCGGCCACCGTGGAGGGCACCCAGGAAGCGGGGCTCGTCGAAGGCCAAGGCGACGCCGATCTGCGCATGAGTCTTGTGGAGCCCGGCACCCTCATCGAGGGGGACGAATCGGTGTTCACGCAGGGGTACGAGGTCGACGGCCAGGCGGGGCTGTATCCGCCCGGCATGCTGATCGGCCAGGTCTCTCGCACCGTGCCGGCCGAGAACGTCACACAGGAATACGTCGAGGTGCGGCCTGCGGTCGATTTCGAGACCCTCCAGTTCGTGCTCGTGCTGCAGGCGCGGACGGGGGCCTGACCCGATGACCCGGCGCGTGCTCGTCACGATCGTGATCGTCGTTACCGCGCTGCTGCTGCAGTCGACGCTGTTCTGGCAGTTGAAGCTGCTCGGCGTCCGACCCGAGCTGATGTACCTCGTCACGATCGTGGTCGCGATCCTCGAGGGGCCGCAGGAGGGCGCCATCACCGGGTTCGTAGGGGGCATGGCCCAGGACTTCCTGCTGAACCAGCCCAAGGGCATCACGGCGCTCACCCTCACGCTGCTCGGCTACGCGGCGGGACTGGCCCGCCAGTACATCGTCTCGCCCTCGCCGCTGCTGCCCACCATCCTCGTCGCCGTCGGCACCGCGGCCGGCGTGGCGTTCTATCAGATCGTCGCGTTCCTGCTGGGCCAGCTCGAGGAACCGTTCGGTACCGCCGCACGGGTGACCCTCTTGACGGCGCTCTACGGAGCGATCCTCACGCCGATCCTCTACCCGCTGCTCCGCCGGGTGATCGAGGGGTCGCGCCCGACGAGGGTGGTGCGGTTCTAGATGGAGCGGTCCTCCGCCCGGCTGAAGGTCTTCGCGATCCTCGTGCTCGTGATGTTCGCGGCGCTCTCCACCCGGCTGTGGTTCCTGCAGGTGCTCGCCACCCAGGTCTACGCCGAGGAGGCGCAGAACAACGGCGTGCGGACGACCTCGATCGACGCGCTGCGCGGCGAGATCTGGACGGCCGACCAGTACGAGAAGCAGCAACGGAGCGAGAGCGGCGTGCCCCTCGTGCGCAACCGCAGCAGCCTCGAGGTCCGCGTCGACAAGCAGGAGCTCGAGGCGAGCGGCAAGGCCGAGGAGGTGCTCCTGGAGCTCTCGGCCATGCTGGACATCCCCGTGAAGCAGATCACCGCCAAGCTCGAGAGCAAGGATTACTACGACTTCCAGGCGAAGCCGGTCGCCGAGTTCGTGCCCGAGGAGGTCGCGTTCGCGATCCGCGAGCGCCAGGACGACTTCCCGGGCGTGCTGGTGCGGAACGCGAGCGTGCGCGAGTACCCGATGGGCACGATGGCCTCCCACATCCTCGGATGGGTCAGCCAGGTGCGCAAGGAGCAGCTCGACGACGAGCGCCACTACCGGAACTACGGCCCCAACGACATGGCCGGGCAGACCGGCCTCGAGGTCCAGTACGAGCGCTACCTGCGGGGCTCGAAGGGACTGCAGCGCTACGTCGTGAACGCCGACGGCGAGCGCATCCGCGACCTCGGTGGCCGGCCCCCGAGCCCCGGCGGCGACCTGGTGCTCACGATCGACGGCGAGTGGCAGCAGGCGGCCGAGACGGCGCTCGAGGACAGCATCCTCCGAACCCGCCAGGTCTTCGACGAGGACAGCGGCTCCTACTACAAGGCAGACGGGGGGGTCGTGGTGGTGCTCGACGTCGAGACCGGCGGCGTGAAGGCGATGGCGTCGTGGCCCGACTACGACCCGGGCTGGTTCGTGCGCGGGCTGAAGAAGGACGAGATCTGCTACCTCGGGCTCACCTCGAAGTGTCCCCAGGCGAGCAAGGTCGCCCCACTCCTGGACCGGGCATACCAGCAGATGTACATCCCCGGCTCGGCGTTCAAGCCGTTCACGGCGCTCGCGGCGGTGAAGGAGGGCTTCGCGGACTTCGGCAGCTACTACCCCTGCCCGGCTGAGTACGTCCATCCGGGCGACGAGTCCGACACGCTCTTCCACAACTGGTCGTCGGTGGATCTCGCCGCCAGATCTCTCGCCGAGAACCTGATCATTTCGTGCGACACGTCGTTCTATCGGTGGGGGTCGGACTTCTGGTACCGCTACCAGAACGATCAGCTCGGCGAGGATAACGAGCCGCTGCAGCGCGACCTGCGGGCATGGGGCTTCGAGCAGCCGACCGGCATCGACCTCCCCCTCGAGGCGGCAGGGTTCCTGCCCGACGCCGAGTGGGGTGACGATCCGGCGCAGGAGGATCTGTTCGGACCCGGTGGCTGGAACCCGGGTGGGTACATCCTCACGATGATCGGCTCCGGGTACATGTCGGTGACCCCCCTGCAGCTCGCACGGGCGTACGGGGCGCTCGCCAACGACGGGCATCTGTGCCAGCCTCACGTGGTCGACCGGATCATGTCCGCCGACGGCCAGACGGAGCTGAAGAAGGTGGGCGGGCACTGTGACCGAACCGTGCCGTACACGAAGGCGGAGCTCGACTACGTGCGGAACGCGCTCGCTCAGGTGCCGGTGCGAGGCACGGCTCGCAGCGCGTTCCTCGGCTTCCCGCTCAGCGACGTCCCCGTCGCGGGGAAGACAGGCACGGCATTCCGAGGCACCAACTTCCAGGACACGTCGTGGTTCGCGGCGATGGTGCCGGCCGACGATCCGAAGTATGTGGTCGTGGCGATGGTCGAGCAGGCCGGGTTCGGCTCCGATGTGGCGGCGCCGCTCGTGCGGCGCATGATCGAGACGATGTACGGGATCGAACCGGGTGGGCAACTCGTCACCCAGGTGGGCGAGGACTGACAGGTGGTGAGGAACCGATGGACGTCGTCGTAGGGCGCGTCTGGGCCGACGAGCGGAGGCCGATCCGACACCTCGATCCCACCTTGCTCGTCGTCACGGCCGCCCTCGTTGTGATCGGGTTCTTCGCGGTCTACTCGGCGACGAGCCAGACCCTGCGCCAGGACGGGTTCGATCCGTTCTCCCGGGTGAACAAGCAGGTCGTCACCGCGGTGCTCGGCCTCGTGCTGCTGCTCGTGATCGCCACCTTCGACTACCGGTTCCTGAAGGTGTACGCGGGATTCATCTACGGCGCCGCGCTCCTCGGGCTGGTCCTGCTGCGCATCCCGGGCCTGGCCGCCAGCGAGACCGGCACCAGCAACTACATCGATATCCCGGGCGTGAGCCTGCTCCAGATCAGCCCGTCGGAGTTCGCGAAGATCGGGCTGATCGTGATCCTCGCGGCGATGCTGTCGGAGCTCCGATCGCCCGTCCCCACGCTTCCCGACCTCGTCCGAGTGATCGGCGTGGCCGCCGTGACGATGTTGCTCGTCTTGATCAACGTCGAGATCGGCACGACGATTGTCCTGGCCGCCATCACGGTCGGCGTGCTGGTGGTCGCGGGCACCCAGGCCAGGCACCTCATCGCGCTCGCCCTGGCGGCGATCGTCCTCATCGTCCTGGCCTTCCAGCTGAACGTGGTCGAGGAGTATCAGGTCGATCGTTTGCTCACGGTCTTCGACTCGGGATCGGTGAGCGAGGATGCGCGGTATAACCTCGAGCAATCGGTCATCGCGGTCGGCTCGGGGGGGATGTTCGGGCGAGGCTACCTGCACGGCTCGCAGACGAACCTCGACTACGTTCCGGAGCAGCACACCGACTTCATCTTCACCGTCGTCGGCGAGGAGTTCGGGTTCTTCGGATCCGCGTTCGTGTTGGCCCTGTTCGCCCTGCTGCTGTGGCGATCGATCAGGATCGCCTACCTGTCGAAGGATGCGTTCGGCACCTACCTCGCCTCGGGCGTGGCGTCGATGTTCGCGATCCAGATCTTCGTGAACATCGGCATGGTGATCGGCATCATGCCGATCACCGGGATCCCCCTGCCGTTCCTGAGCTATGGGGGCACGGCGATGCTCGTGAACTTCGTGGCGATCGGCATCCTGCTGAACGTGCACATGCGACGGTTCAAGTAGGACCGATCGAGGCGGTGCGCGAGCCGCTCAGGCTTCGCGGGGCGCTCAGAGCGTGTGCGGGCGGGCGCCGCGCGAGACGGTCCACAGGAAGGTCGAACCCTGAGGGCCGGTCGACTCGAGCACGACGTCGCCCTCCATCGCGTTGGCGGACATGCGCGCGAGGGTGAGGCCCAGCCCCACGCCCTGGTGGGTCCGAGTATTCAAGCTCTCGGCCTGCTCCAGCGGCTCGAAGATCCGGTGCATCGCTTCCGGTTCGATGCCGGCGCCCTGGTCGATGACCCGCACCTCCGGGCCGTCGTCGCCGAGGCGGACCGAGATCGTCACCGAGCTGCCGGACGGGGAGAAGGCCAGTGCGTTCTCGACCAGCTCCTCGAGGATCCGGCGGGCCGCGATCCGATTCAGGCTCGCCATGGCCGGGCCACCGGGGGCGTCGACCTGCACGCGGTCGTAGGCCTCAGCCACCTCGCTCGCGACCTGGGCGACGTCGGCCCACTCCGTGAGGCCGGCTTCGACCGCGGCCTCGAACCGCTGGACGAGCCGAGCGAGACCGTTGGCGCGGTCGACGAGGCTCTCGAGGATCGCTCCGCGGTCGCCTTCGGGTGCCGTGCCCTTCGCCAGGGTCTGGGCCATGCCCAGGATGACGGTGACCGGGGTCCGCAGCTCGTGCCCGAGCCGGGAGATCAGCTCGTGGCGACGCGCGGCTCGCTCGAGCAGCGCCCGCTGGGCCGTCTCGAGCTGACGGGTGCGCCGGCGCTCGCGTCCCAGGGCGTCGGTGAGCTCATCGATCACGGTCGGCGTGACCTCGGGCGAGAGCACCCCGCCCCCGGTCACCGCCTGCCGCACAGCGGAGAGGATGTCGTCGCCGTCGCAGTCCTTCAGCACGTAGCCGGACGCGCCGGCCACGAGCATGTCCCGAACCGCGCGTTGGTCCTCCGAGCCCGTGAGCGCGACCACGCCGAGCGTGGGGAAGCGGGCCTTCAGCTCCCTCGTGGTCTCGATGCCGTCCATCTCGGGCATGCGCACGTCCATCAACACCACGTCGGGTTCGGCGACCTCTACCATCGCCAGGGCCTGCGCGCCGTTGGCCGCCTGGCCGACGACCGTCATCTCGTCGGTATCAAGCAAGGAGACGAGCGATTCCCGGAACCCGTCGTTGTCGTCGACCAGCAGCACCCGGACGCGCGGCAGCCTGGACGGTAGGGTCGCCAAGTTCGCGGGGAGGGCGACGTCGCTCATAGAAGAAGTGTCGGCGTCCCCGGCCCACGGGGGTATCCGGCCAACGCCGGGTTCCCCTCGGGGGACATGGACTGGCCGAACTGGTCCGGAGGGACTAGGCCACACCGATCCGTGACGCCGGGCCCGGCCGCCTCCGTTCGCGTCCCCGACCCGGCCTCCTCCGCTGCTATGCTGCGACTTAGACCTTCCCATCAAGGCCGTTCCTCGGCCGCAGGTGGGTTCGAACCGATCGAGGAGGCGCGCGACCGCCGCCCGGCCCAAAGGGCCAGGGGCGCGGGACGCAGGCGCCGGACAAGGACGTCAACGGGTGCGCGATCTCGCGCGAGGCCCGGCGCGCGGCGGCTGCCGCAGCGAGGGCCTTACCTCACAGGCATCGCCTGACACGCTGCGGACGGTCCGCGGTGTGTCCGTCCGTCCGTCCGCCGGCGTCGACGTGCCTCCTCGCGAGCGAGAGGAGTAACGGTGGATCACGAGACCGACGTGGCGGTGCCGAAGGCATCGGCCGATCCGGAGATCGACGAGCGCGTCGCGGCGTTCAAGCGAGGCGCGCCCCTGCCCAAGCCGAAGGCGAAGGCGGCGACACGATCCGAGGCGAAGGTCGCCACACGAGCCGAGCCGAAGGAGGAGACCCGCCCAACCGAGTCCGCCTCGCCGGTCGGCGAGCCGACGACGTCGAGCGATGGCGACGGCTCGTCATCATCGGCGGGGCGGAACCGCCGAGGAGGCCGGGGTCGCGGAGGGCGAAGCGGCTCGGCCTCGGCCGCAGTGGATACGGCGGAGACCGACACCGAGCCTCGGCCGAGGGCCGCCGAGCGTGACGCGCCCGCGAAGCCCGAGGCGCCTGCGATGAGCGCCGATGACCGAAGCGCTCCGACGGGATCTCCTCGAAGGCGACGCCGGCGCGGCGGCCGCGGGAGGGGCCGCGGAGGCGGTGGGGGAACTCGCACGGTCGAGGTCGACGAGGAGGGCGTCGAGGCGAGCCCGGCCGATCAGACGGCCGCTTCGCAACGAGACGACGCGACCCCCGACGCCGACGCGTCGCCCGATCGCACCTCAGCGTCCTCGCGTCGCCGTCGCGGATCGCGGGGGGGCTCCGGGGCGCGAACGACGAAGTCTTCGCAGGAGCGCGACCGGGCGGGGGCCGGCGCGGAGACCGAGGCACGGCCGGGTGGCGGCAACGCCCAGCGTTCGCGCGCTCCGTCGAAGCAGATGACGATGGAGGAGCAGGTCGCGGCAGGAGGACCGACCCGCGGCATCCGCTCGACGCGCAGTCGCACCGGTCGCGATGGACGCCGGCGCCGTGAGCCGCAGGTCGTGCCTCCCCGCATCACCGACAAGCTGATGGTGATCACGGAGCGTGGCGAGCGCGACCAGATCGCGGTGCTCGAGGAAGACGTGCTGGTGCAGCACTACGTGACCCGCCAGGGAGCGACCTCCATGGTCGGCAACGTCTACCTGGGGCGCGTGCAGAACGTGTTGCCAGGCATGGAAGCGGCCTTCGTCGATATCGGGCGCGGGCGCAACGGCGTGCTGTACGCGGGCGAGGTGAACTACCGGGCCGAGGACCTCGAAGGTCCCGCCCCGCGCATCGAACAGGTCTTGAAGCCTGGCCAGGCCGTGATCGTGCAGGTCACCAAGGACCCGATGGGCGGCAAGGGGGCCCGCTTGACCGCGCAGATCTCGCTGCCGGGGCGCTACCTCGTGTTCGCGCCCGATCAGGACCTCTCCGGCATCAGCCGCAGGTTGCCCGACCCGGAGCGCAAGCGCCTGAAGTCGATCCTCAAGAAGGTCAAGCCTCCCGAGCACGGGGTCATCGTCCGCACGGCGGCCGAGGGCGCGCCCGAGGAGGCCATCGTTCACGACATGAAGCGGCTGGTCGGTTTGTGGGAGGACGTGCAGCACCAAGCGAAAAAGGTCAAAGCCCCCGCGGTGCTCTACGAAGAGCCCGAGCTCACCCTGCGGGTGTTCCGTGACCTCTTCACCGATGAGGAGTTCAAAGGCCTCGTCACCGACTCGCCCCCTGTGCACGAGCGCGTGATCGCCTACGTGCGTGACATCGCGCCGGATCTCGAGCCAAAGGTCTCGCTGCATCGGGGCAAGCTGTCCGCGTTCGAGGAATATCGCATCGAGGAACAGATCCACAAGGCGCTCGACCGGAAGGTGTGGTTGCCGAGCGGCGGCTACCTGGTCATCGAGCGGACCGAGGCGATGACGATCGTCGACGTGAACACCGGGAAGTCGGTGGGCAAGACGAACCTCGAGGAGACCGTGGTGAACACGAACCTCGAAGCGGCGAAGGAAGTCGCGCGGCAGCTTCGCCTGCGCGATATCGGCGGCATCATCGTCGTGGACTTCATCGACATGCTGCTCGACAAGAACAAGGGCAAAGTCGAGGACACGATGAAAGAGGCGATGGCGCTCGACAAAACCCGCAGCCAGGTGTTCGAGATCGGGCCCCTCGGGTTGATGCAGGTCACCCGCAAGCGCGTATCCTCTGGGCTGGTCGAGTCGTTCTCCGAGACCTGTCCCACGTGTGAGGGCCGGGGGATCTTGATCAGCTACGAGTCGTGAATCCCTCGACCGCCGGCCCCCGCGGACGCGGACCGGTTCCATCGGGGCGAAACCTGGAGGCGCGCGATGTATGCGGTGATCAAGACGGGCGGCAAGCAGCACAAGGTGAAGGCCGGTGACGTGATCGAGGTCGAGAAGATCGTGCACGAAGGAGAGACGATCACGTTCCAGCCGTTGCTCGTCGTGGACGATGACGGCACCACCCACGTCGGCGCCCAGGCAGCCAAGGCCACGGTCACCGCGAAGCCGTTGGGGGAGAAGAAGGGCGACAAGGTCCGCATCTTCAAGTACCGGCCGAAGAGCGGATACGCGCAGCGGGGCGGCCATCGCCAGCTGCTGACGTTGCTCGAGATCGAGGATGTGGCCCTCGGGGCGACGAAGAAGAAGGCTCCGGTCAAGAAGGCCGACGAGTAGGCCGCTCACGGCTGTTACCCTGGAGGAACCATGGCTCACAAGAAGGGCGGCGGCTCGTCTCGGAACGGGCGCGATTCCAACGCCAAGCGACTGGGTGTCAAGGCCTACGGAGGCGAGACCGTCACTGCGGGCTCGGTCATCGTGCGTCAGCGCGGCACGCGCATCCACCCCGGTGAAGGCGTGGGCAAGGGCGGCGACGACACGCTGTTCGCGCTGCGCGAGGGACGGGTGACGTTCTCCGATTCGCGCGGGCGCAGGTTCGCCTCGGTCCTCCCGGCCGAGTAGCTGCTCACCCTCGCGAACGGTCGGTGATCGCGTCGGCCCAGGCTTGAATGACGATCTTCGCGCCGCTCGACTTGGTCGTGAGGTACTTCACGTTCTCCCGCTGATGCCGGCGCCTCGACGTGCGGCGCATCGTGGCGAACGGCCCCAAGGGACGCCCCGCCGGGGTCGTGCCGCCGCTTCCCGGCTCGGGGGTCGTGAGCGGAGGCGGCCTCGTGAAGTAGAAGGCGGTCGTCGCGCTCTCGGCGCCGTCGCCATGGCCGACGAGCAGGATCGGAGAGCCGCGGACCCGCTTGGCCGACCGGATCTCGGCGAACGTCAGCCGGGTCTTCCCGCCGGTCATTCGATCCTCGAAGACCAGCGCATCGGCCTCGAGGCTGAGCGTGCCTTCGCGATCGCTGACATCGCCCCGACGGAGCTGCACTCGCCACACGGTCACCGGCTCGATCATGGGCCCATCATCGTCGGTCGGGTGCGCGGGGACCACCGTAGGCTGGCGTCGATGACGTTCGTTGACGAGTGCACGGTCTTCGCCCGCGCGGGTCGCGGCGGGAACGGCTCCGCGTCGCTGCACTCCGAGCCCTTCAAGCCCCGTGGAGGCCCCGACGGTGGCGACGGCGGCGACGGCGGCTCGATCGTCCTCGAGGTCTCGCGAGGCGTGCACGACCTCGCCTGGCTTGCGGACCATCCGCACCTGAAGGCGAGCAACGGCGAGCCGGGCCGCAAGGGGAAGCGCGAGGGGGCGCGCGGGAAGGACGTCGTGCTGCCCGTCCCCGACGGCACCGTGGTCTTCGACGAGCACGGGCTCCTCGCCGACCTGGTCGGAGAGGGGCTCCGGGCCGTCGTGGCGCGAGGAGGCCGAGGGGGCAGGGGCAACGTCGCCTTCGCCGGCCCGAGGAATCGCGTGCCACGGACCGCGGAGCCCGGCGAGGAGGGGGAAGACAAGCGACTGCGACTGGAGCTCCGAACCGTCGCCGATGTTGGGCTCGTGGGGCTGCCGAACGCGGGCAAGTCCACCCTGCTGTCGAGGCTCACGGCAGCAAAGCCGAAGATCGCGAACTATCCGTTCACCACGCTCACGCCGAACCTCGGCGTCGCCGGCGACGACGTCGACCGGATCGTGGTGGCCGACATCCCCGGGCTCGTCGAGGGGGCGAGCCACGGGAAGGGCCTCGGGCATCGGTTCCTCCGTCACATCGTTCGCTGCCGGGCGCTGGTGCTCGTCATCGACCTGGCGGGCGAGGATCCCGCCGGCGACCTCGCGAGCGTGCGAGCCGAGCTGGTCGCCTACGACCCGTCCCTGGCCGAGCGGCCGGCTATCGTCGTGGGCACGAAGGCCGACCTGGTCGACGACCCGGCCGAGGCAGCGACCGGGCTGCGGGGAGATCTCCTCGTGGTCTCCGCCGTGACCGGAGCCGGGCTCGACGAGCTGCTCGGCCGGTTGGGGATGCTCACGCACGAGGCCGAGGCCGCCCAACCCGAGCCCCGGCCCTCCGTCGTGCTTCGCCCCGGGCGACCCAGGTTCACCGTCCAGCGAGATCGCGAGGGCCGCTGGCGTGTCGCGGGCCGGAGCGTGGAGCGCTGGGTGCTGGAGGCCGACCTCGACGACGAGGGCGACCTTGCGACGCTGCAGCGCAGGCTTCGGAAGGAAGGGGTCGAACGTAAGCTCGCCTCGCTCGGGGCCAGGAGGGGAGAGGAGGTCGCCATCCTGGACCGTGTGTTCGAATATCTTCCCGACGAGGAGGCCCACGGGTGAGCGTGCAGCGGTTCATGGCGGCTGAGGACGAGGCGTGGCGAGGGCTCTGCGCCGAGTTCGACCGCGTGCCGATCGCTCGGTTCGAAGAGCCCACCGTCACCCCCGAGGGGTGGTCGGCGAAGGATGCGATGTTCCACGTGGCGGGGTGGATGGCTGACTGCGCACACCAGCTGGAACGCATGAGGGCAGGCTCCTTCGACCCCACCGAAGAATCGCGCGAGTCGATCGAGCGGCAGACCCAGGCGTGGCTCGAGCTGTCGCGCACGATGACGCCGGTCGACGTGCGGTCGGCCTTCGCGGATTCCCGGCGTCGCATGTGCGAGGCGTTCGGCGATCTGCAGGAGCTCACCCCCGACGCGATCGAGTGGTTCGGCGAATCCGGAGCGCTGCATTACGCAGCCCACGCACAGCATCTGCGGTCGTGGCTGGGAGGCGATCCGGCGTGAGCGTGCATCCCCCGCCCGTCGCATCCACGGAGGTGGCGGCCTCGCCCACCGCGATCGGCGGCGTGAGGACCCGTCTCGGGGTCATGGGCGGCACGTTCGACCCGATCCACTACGGACACCTGGTCACGGCCGAGGAGGCGCTGCACCAGTTCGACCTCGACGAAGTGGTATTCGTCCCCACCGGCAGCCCCTGGATGAAGGAGCACGAGATCGTCTCGCCTGCCGAGGACCGCTACCTGATGACCGTGATCGCGACCGCGTCGAACCCGTTGTTCCGCGTTTCGCGGATGGAGGTCGATCGCGACGGCCCGACGTATGCCGTCGACACCCTGCGCGAGCTCCGGCACGAGCGCGGCCCCGACGCCGACCTGTTCTTCGTGACCGGCGCCGACGCGGTGCTCGAGATCTTCCAATGGAAGCAGACCGAGGATCTGTTCGATCTCGCTCACTTCATCGCGGCCACCAGGCCCGGGTACGACATCGCCGCCTTCGAGGCGCACGCCGAGACGAAGCATCCGGGCATCACGGTGATGAACGTTCCCGCGCTCGCGATCTCCTCGACCGACGTGCGCGCGAGGATCCACGCGGGCCGGCCGATCCGCTACCTGGTGCCCGAAGGTGTGAAGAGCTACATCGAGAAGGCGGGGCTCTACCGGTGAACGAGCCGGGAACCCCGGGCGGGACGGTGCGCCCGACCCGGGCGGCGCGCACCGCGCGCATCCAGCGCGTGCGTCGCGGCGTCGCTTTCGGCATCGTGGCGGCGCTGGTCGTAGCGGCGACGGGGCTGTGGCTCGTACGTCGTGGGGACGAGGGGGCAGCCGCGACGACGGACGGCGGCAGCGACGATCCGTCGACGCCGTCCGAGACGCGGCTGCTGGCGCTGCAGGTCGAAGGCGGACCGGCGCCGCTGCTCGCCGTGATCGGCGCACCGGGCACCGAGACTCCCATTGTCATGCCGGTTCCCGCGGAGCTCACCATCGTTGTTCCTGGCCAAGGCGAGACGTCGGCGCCTGGTGTGGCCGCGCTGCCGGGCGACTCGATGCGCGTGGCGCTCTCGAACATGACCGGCGTCTGGATCCACGACTTCGCGGTGCTCTCGCTCCGCGAGCTCGCCGTGATGATCGACGCCGGCGGGGGCGCGAGCGTGACGTTGCCGTCGTCATATCCCACCGAGAACGGCGTTCTCGGTCCGGGCGACGTGACGCTCTCGGGCCCTCAGGCGAAGGCGTTCCTGGCCGGCGCGACCGACGACGCGGGGGTGCGATGGGAGATCCTGCTGGGCGGGATGCTGGAGCGCTCACTCTCGCTGCCATCCGTCAGCTCGATCGAGACCGATGATGCGGATGCCGTCTCCGAGACCCTGGCGGCCGCTCAGGGCGCGGAGGTGTTCGACATCCCCACAGAGCCCGTGACGGGCGATGTGATCATCCCGGTCTACCCGATCCTCGACGAGCGGTTGACGACCGCGCTCGGCACGCCTGCGCCGGTGCCGACGATCGTGCAGAACGGGAGCGGGGAGCCGGGCGTCGGTGAGGCGGTCGCAGCGAGCATCATCCCGGCCGGGTTCCGGGTCGTGCTCTCGCAGAACGCCCAGAGCTTCGACGTCGCCACGACGAACATCTTCGCGAACGGGGTCGATCACGAAGCGGACGCCAACAGGGCCAAGGCGGCGCTGGGTGTCGGGCGTGTCCGCGTGTCCCAGGTACCATCGGGTGTCGGCGACATCACGATCGTGGTGGGGAAGGACTTCACGGCTTGACGCGGAGCAGGGCACGACGGGAGGCGGCGTGAGCACGTTGCCACCCAGCCGCGACGTTGCGATCGCTGCCGCCCGCGCCGCCGCCGACAAGCAGGCCACCGACATCGTCGTGCTCGACGTGTCGAAGATCATCGTGATCACCGACCACTTCGTGATCTGCACGGCCTCGACCAACCGTCAGATCCACTCGGTGATCGATGCGGTCGAGGACGACCTCCGTGCGCTCGGCGTCAAGCCGATGCGGCGAGAAGGCGAGGCGGAGGCGGGATGGTGGCTGCTCGACTATGTCGACGTCGTCATGCACGTCTTCGGCGAGCAAGAGCGCGCCTACTACGACCTGGAGCGCCTCTGGTCCGACGCCCCGGTTGTCCGGTGGCAGTCTTCGGACGCGGCCTCGACCGCCCGATAGAATCCGGGACACAGGGCCCATAGCTCAGCTGGTAGAGCGCTTGGCTGGCAGCCAAGAGGTCAGGGGTTCGACTCCCCTTGGGTCCACCGAAGAACCTGCACGCCAACGCAGGTATCCGAGGCCTCCTCCCCAGGCCCAACGTGTGTGTCAGGTCACAGTTAGGTCACACCGGGGTCACGGGGAGGCAGGCATGGCGAGCATCAGGAAGCGTCCGAACGGCTATCAGGTCGTGTACCGCGACCCGACCCGCCGCCCGCGCGTCGAGACGTTCCGCACGCACGCCGACGCGAAGCGACGGAAGGCCGAGGTCGAGGACGAGCTGCATCGCGGTGTGTACCGCGACCCCAATGCTGGCAAGGCCGGGTTCGAGGAGGTCTGGTTCGCCTACCTCGACATGAAGCGGGTTGAGCTTCGACCGAGCACCTTCCGCCTCTACGAATCCATCGGCTCGACCTACGTGGCGGGGACGTTCGGCGAGCGCACCATCGGCGACATCCGACCTGCCGACGTTCGAGCGTGGATCGCCGGCCTCGCGTCCCGAAGGGCACAGCCGCAGGCCGCGACATCACGCCAGCCGAGGCGAAGGAGTTCCGCAGCCACATCGCCCGCGGCGAGAAGCTGCAGACCGACGCCGAGATGAAGGGCGCTCTCGATGCGTTCGTCCGCGTCGGTGCACCCCGCGTCGGTGGACCCGTCGGCGGGAAGGCGAGCGACGGCGAGTGGGCCACCGCGTTCCGGAAGAACTACGGGCGCAAGGCGCTCGACATCACCGGGTCCGTGTCGGTGCCGACGCCGATCTCCGGGCTCGCCCAGACGCCTGGACCGATCCAGTTCGTGGCCGACCTCATCCCCGCGCAGCCCGCGACGGGCGACACGGCGAGCTACCTGCAGCAGACGAGCCGCACGAACAACGCTGCGCCGGTCGCCAAGGGTGCGGACAAGCCCGAGAGCGCGTACACGCTCGCCAGGGTCGAGTCGCCGATCGCGACCATCGCCCACGTCGTGTCGGGCATCGCGAAGCAGGATCTCGACGACGCCGCGGTGCTCGCGCAGTTCCTCGAGGCCGAGATGTGGCTGGGCCTGCGGATCGAGATCGACGACCAGGTGCTGAACGGGGATGGCACGGACCCCGACCTGACCGGGATCCTGCAGACAGCCGGGACGATCGCCGTCCCGTTCGCGACCGATGCGATCACGACGCTCCGGAAGGCGTTGACCGCGCTGCAGCAGGTGTACGTGACGCCGACCGGTGTCGTGCTGAACCCGATCGACGCCGAGGGCCTGGACCTCGTGAAGGCGTCTGGGAGCGGGACGTTCTACTTCGGCGGCCCGCTGCAAGCCGGAGCCGAGCCGATCTGGGGCGTGACGCCGGTCGTGGTGACGCCTGCGATCGCTGCCGGGGTGGCGCTGATGGGCGACTTCGCCGGAGGCGCGCTGCTGTTCGCGCGGCAGGACGCTGAGGTCGCATGGAACCCGTTCAGCGGGTCGAACGAGGTCGACGTCCGCGCCGAGGCACGGGTCGGTCTCGGGGTCCTGCGGCCGTTCAGCTTCGCGGAGTGGACCTGTCCGCCGCGTGAGGTTGCAGCGGCTGGGTCGGTGCCCTGCCTGAGCGGGGCATCGGCCTTGGGACGCGTGGGTCGGCGCCCTCTCTGTGCGGGGCACCGGCCCACCGCGCCTCTGACCAGCGACGACGCTGTGTGTTGCCCGCAGAGTCGCGCGCGGCCAGGGTCCGGACTGAGGGGCGCGGCGGATCGGCGCTCGTGGGGCCAGTACGGGCTCGGGTCGAGCGATCGTGCAGGATGCTGGACACATCCCCTGGCATCCCGGCCGCGCGCTCTCTCCATACTCCTGATGAGCGAGATCCTGCGACGCGATTTCGGCGAGGTGCTCTACGTGTCGCCGGCAGCGGCCGGCGCGAAGGTCCGAGCAGCTCGCGTCGGGGATGGCCTGCGTCGGCGCCGGCCTGGGCGTGAGCTGCTCGGCTATCCGCGCGACGTGGCGCTCGACCGCCGGCTCGAGCGGCTCGGTTACTCGAGCGGCGGGGCCGGCTCGGGGTCCACGTAGCGGGGCGCAAGGCACCACCTCGTATACGGTCGGATCACCGGGGTGACGCGCCCATCCCCCCGCTGACTCGGGCGAAGGCCAGGCTCGCGCGCACGGCGACGCCCACGAGCTCGTTCAGCGTGCCGGTGCCGGCGTAGAGTGTTCTCGGTCGATCGGAGGCTCTCATGGG
>JBEVGU010000150.1:0-6389 GCA_040511595.1 Actinomycetota bacterium
AGAACGCCCCGTGGAGCTGCCGTACGGCGGCCCGAACGGCGTCGGGCACCGACACGTCCGAACCTCGAAGGATCTCCTCGATGAGGTGCGCCACGGCCTCCGTGTCAGTCTCCGAGACGAACGTGTGTCCCTGCTTCTCGAGCCTGGTCCGTAGCGCCTGGAAGTTCTCCACGATGCCGTTGTGGATCACGGCCACGCGCCCGGAGCAGTCGAGGTGCGGATGCGCGTTGCGATCGGTGGGAGCGCCATGGGTCGCCCACCGCGTGTGCCCCATGCCCACCGACCCGGACGGGCTGGCCCCGGCGTCGAGTGCGGCCTCGAGCTCGCCGAGCTTGCCGGCGCGCTTCACCACCCCGAGGCCGCCGTCGATCACGGCGACGCCCGCCGAGTCGTACCCGCGGTATTCGAGCCGCCGGAGACCTTCGAGGACGATCGGAAGGGCCTCGTCGGGCCCCGCATAGCCCACGATGCCGCACATGAGGCGTCAACCCTAACAGGGGGTTCCCGTCAGACCGTCGAAGCCTCCACGGCTTCCGCGATGCGCTCCGCGTGCTCGCTCGCGAGCGCCTCGGTCTCGGCCTCGACCATCACCCGGACGAGCGGCTCGGTGCCGGACGGGCGCACGAGCACCCGGCCCTCGAGCCCGAGCGCGGCCTCGGCGGCTGCGACCGCTCGACGGACCCCGTCGGCCTCGGCCACGGAGCGCTCGGCCGCTGCGACGTTGATCATGCGCTGCGGATAGCGGTGCATCACCGACGCGAGGTCCCGGACCGACCGGTCCGAGGCGGCCGCCAGCGACAGGAACCGCACCGCGGTCAGCAGGCCGTCACCGGTCGTCGCACGATCGCGGAAGATCACGTGCCCTGACTGTTCCCCGCCGATCACGGCACCCGTGCGGATCATCTCCTCCAGCACGTAGCGATCCCCCACCTTCGCCGAGACCACATCGATGCCCGCCCCCCGCATCGCGTGATGGAACCCCAGGTTCGCCATCACCGTGGTGACCACGGTGTTGGTCGGGAGGGCGTCGCGCTCACGGAGGGCGATCGCACAGGCGGCGAGCACCTGGTCGCCGTCGACGATCGCGCCCTCGGCATCGGCGAACAACGCACGATCGGCATCGCCGTCGTGGGAGACGCCGGCGTCGGCACCCACGCGCACGACCTCACTCGCCACGACCTCGGGGTAGAGCGCCCCGCACGTGTCGTTGATGTTCTTCCCGTCGGGGTCGGCGTTGATCGCTCGCACGTCGGCGCCGAGCCGTCGCAACAGCTCGGGCGCGAGCTCAGACGCGGCGCCGTTCGCGCAGTCGACCACGACGAGCATGCCGTCGAGCCGAGACTCCGCGGCCCCGATCAGGTGCGTGAGATACCGCTCCCGCCCGTCCCCCGCGGGTCGCACGTCGCCCGACCGACCGGAAACCTCGCCGAGCCCGCCGAGCGCCCCCTCGATCTCGTCTTCCATGTCGTCGGGGAGCTTCATGCCCTCGGCATCGAAGAACTTGATGCCGTTGTACTCGGGCGGGTTGTGCGAAGCGGAGATGACCACCCCGCTCGACGCGCCGAGGTCGGTCGTGAGGAAGGCGATCGTCGGCGTGGGCAAGACGCCGGCGATGAACGCGTCGCCACCGCCTTCCCTGATGCCCTCGACGAGCGCGTCCTCGAGCCACTCGCCCGAGGCGCGTGGATCCCGGCCGACGACGAAGCTGAGTCGCCCGGGGGCCCGTCGTCCGAGCACGAGCGCAGCGGCGCGTCCGAGGCGATACGCGAGGTCCTCGGTGAGCTCCGAGCCCGCCAATCCGCGGACCCCGTCGGTGCCGAACAGCCGTTTCGTCACGGCGGGAAGGCTACCCCAGCACGGCGCCGCGGCGCACGGAGGCGACCGCGAGGACCCCGGTCACCCGTCGGGCACCAGCTCCGCGAGGATCGCCCGGGCGTGGCGATCGAGGAGGCCGGCCACCATCTGGCTGCGCCCGGGCGTTGTGCACGCAGACGAGCAGCCCCTCCGGGCGAGCGTCACGCCGGCTTCGCACCTCGCACGATCGCGCCGTACATGCCGTCGGTGAGCTCGTGGGTCGGGTCGACCTCGATGTCGACGAACCCGGCGCGCATCAGATCCGCCCCGTACTCCGCGAACGACAGCGCCCCGGCGATGCAGCCCACGTACGAGCCGCGCTCGGCGCGGTCGGCCGGCGTGAGGTGGTCGTCGGCCACGACGTCGCTGATGCCGAGGCGCCCGCCGGGGCGCAGCACCCGGAACATCTCGTCGATCACCTTCGGCTTGTCGGTCGACAGGTTGATCACGCAGTTCGAGATCACCACGTCGACGCTCGCGTCGGGCAGCGGGATCTGCTCGATGTACCCCTGCAGGAACTCGACGTTCTCGGCGTTCGCCTCGCGCGCGTTGGCGCGGGCGAGCTCGAGCATCTCCTCGGTCATGTCGAGCCCGTAGACCGTGCCGGTGGGGCCGACGCGCCGGGCCGAGAGCAGCACGTCGATCCCGCCTCCGGAGCCGAGGTCGAGCACGGTCTCCCCCTCCCGGAGCTCGGCGACGGCGGTGGGGTTGCCGCACCCCATGCTCGCGAGCACGGCCTCCTCGGGCAGATCGGCCCGGGCGGTCGCGTCGTAGAGTGCGACCCCGAGACCGTCCTCGGGCGCGCACCCCTCGCAGCAGCTCATGATGTCTGCCCCGGTGTCGTCGGCCGCCCGGCCTGTTGCGACGACCTGGGCGACCGCGGCGTAGCGGTCTCGAACCTCGTCCCTGAGCTCGTTCATCGTCCCTCTCCTTCCTCGAAGCGTCCGTGCCCGAAGGGTCCGTCCGCGAAGCGCAGCACCTCACCGAGGCGACGCACCGCGTCGGGTCGCAGCGAGTAGTAGGCCCAGACACCCCGTTGCTCCCGTGCGAGCAGCCCCGCGTCGACCAGCTTCCGCATGTGGTGGCTAACGGTGGGCTGCGCGAGCCCGAGGAAGTCCGTGAGGTCGCAGATGCACACCGCCTCTCGTGTGGTGGCGAGCAGGTTGACCACCCGCACGCGATGCGGGTCGCCGAGCGCCTTGAACAACGCCGCGGTCGATGCCGCGTCGTCGGGGCTCATGTCGTCGGCGGCGATCGGCACACAGCACTGGGCCGGCGCCTCGATCAGTGCGATCGGTTCTGCTCGAGCGACCACGTCCCCTCCTCGCCCGGCCTCACCGGGCTCGTTCCGTCGACACCCCATCAACACCCATCGACGAATGTCGATACTTCGATGTGCGGATCCTCTCACATCTATCGACGTTCGTCGATACCTCGGCGGAACGTGCCGGCATCGATCCGACCTGGGCGTGCGAGGATGTCCACATGGAAGATCGGATCGTGCAGGTGTTCGCGAGCCCGGACACGGTGGCCGGGGAGATGATGAAGGGCCGGCTGGAGGCCGAGGGCATCCAGGCGATGGTCAAGGGAGACGGCGAGGGGCCCTATCGCGCGGGCCCCGTGTACGTGTGGGTAGCGGCCGAGCACGAAGACGCGGCTCGAGCCGTGGTCGAGGCAGTTCGTTCGGGGGCGTACGAGCTCGACGAGGGCTTCGAGGAGTCCGCGGAGGAGTCGGCGCGAGCCGGGGCGGTCGACGAGACTCAGGCGTGACGCCGTGATCGACCGAGAGCACGAGCGTCAGCTGATGGTCAGCGCTTCGAGTACTGCGGCGCCTTGCGCGCCTTCTTGAGACCGTACTTGCGGCGCTCCTTCTCGCGTGCGTCGCGCGTGAGGAAGCCCTCGGCTTTCATCTGACCGCGGAGCTCGGGGTCCAGCTCGATCAGCGCGCGGGCGATGCCCAGACGGATCGCTCCGGCCTGCCCACTCACCCCGCCGCCCCTGATCGTCGCGACGACGTCGAAGTCCTTCTCGCGCCCGGAGACGCGGAGTGGCCCCTGCGCGACCATACGGTGCACGCGGGTCGGGAAGTACTCGTCGAGGGAGCGGCCGTTCACGTCGAACTCGCCGGTCCCGGGCACGAGGCGCACGCGCGCCACGGCCTCCTTGCGGCGACCGGTCGAGATCTTCGATGGGGTCACGGCCACGTGCTCACTCCTCGTCGGTGTCGGTCGTCTCGGCCGGGGCGTCGGCCTTGGCACTTGCCGTCGTCGTCTTCTTAGCGGTGGACGTCTTGGTCGTCGTTGTCTTCTTGGCGCTTGTCTTCTTGGCGGTGGACTTCTTGGCGGTGGACTTCGACGCGGTGGATTTCGCCGCCGACTTCTTGGCGGTCGACTTCCGTGCCGTCGTCTTCTTGGCGGTGGACGTCTTGGCGGTCGTCGAGGTCGCAGTCGCGGTTGCCTCGGGCGCGGGGGCCTCGGCCGTGTCCTCGCCGGAGCTCGCGGGTCGCTCGGCGCCGGTCGTGCGGTGCCTGGTCTTCAGCTCGGTGACGGGCTCCGGCAGGCCCTCCCACATCGGGGGCTGCCCGAGGGTGTACGCGACCGGCTGTTGCGCGCCGTGAGGGTGATCGGGCCCGGGAACCACATGCAGCTTGCGGATCATCGCGCGGCCGAGTCGGTTCTTCGGCAGCATGCCCCTGATCGCCTTCTCGACGGCGTACACGGGTCGCGTGCGCAGCAGCTCGTCGTAGCGGGTGGCTTTGATGCCTCCGGGATACCCGGAGTGCCGGTAGGCGACCTTCTTCATCTCCTTGCCGCCGGTGACCACGACCTTGTCCGCGTTGACGACGACCACGTGGTCGCCGGTGTCCATGTGCGGAGCGAAGATCGGCTTGTGCTTGCCGCGCAGCAGCGCTGCGGCCTCCGACGCGACCCGACCCAGCACCTTGTCGCTGGCGTCGATGACGTACCAGCGGCGCTCGATGTGCTCAGGCTTCGGAGAGTAGGTCTTCATAGACGTGGAGATCGGCCAGGAAGGCTCCCGGCCGACGCATCAGCCTACCTGCGGGAACGCGAGCACGTCAAAGGTAAACCGCTGCTCACGGGCCGAGCTCACGGGGGGACGCGGGCGCCGTAGACGACCCGTTCGAGGGTGAGGCCATGTGGTGGGACCATCTGCGGTGCCCTCGAGCGATCCCTCGCCGCCAGGATCGACGGGACGACGTCGGGATCGAGCGTGCCCGAGCCGACGGCGACGAGCGTGCCGGTGAGGGCGCGCACCATCTGATGCAGGAAGGCGTTCGCCCGGAACCCGAGCTCCAACCGGCCGTCGCGCGAGCTCACGGAGACCCGCTGCAGGTCACGCACGGTGGGCTTGTCGGGGCCCGGTCGCCGGCAGAACGACGCGAAGTCGTGCTCGCCCACGAGATGGCGCGCGGCCACGCGCATCGACCGGATGTCGGGCGCGAACGAACGATGCCAGACGAACCGCGCGGTGAACGGGTCGGCCACGGGCGTGATGTCGATGCGGTAGCGATACTCACGCGCGCTCGCCGAGAAGCGCGCGTGGAAGCCGGCCGGTGCCGGGCGCACGTCGCGAGCGACGACCTCGGGTCCGAGCCGTCCGTTGATCGCGTTGCGGATCGATCCCGGGTCGCGCCCCGACGACGTTTCGAACGACGCCACCTGACCGCGAGCGTGCACCCCGGCGTCGGTGCGCCCCGCGACGGCCAGGCTCACGCGCTCGCCCAGCACCGCCTCGAGCGTCTCGGTCAGCACGCCCTCGACGGTCCGGATGCGCGGGTCTCGCTGCGAGGCCCACCCGCGGAAGCCCGTACCGTCGTAGGCGAGCAGCACCCTGATCGTGCGGAGGGCCATCACCGGAGTATGCGGGACCGGGTGAGCACGAAGGCCGGGGCGGATGCCCCGGCCTTCGGTCGCACTGGGTGCGAGCGGGCGGCCGTCAGTCGCCGCGCTCGACGAGCTCGATGCGCGCCATCGGCGCGGCATCGCCCTTGCGCGGTCCGAGCTTCAGGATGCGCGTGTATCCGCCTGCGCGGCCCTCGAAGCGCGGCCCGATCTCGTGGAAGAGCCGGGCGACGACGTCGCGATCGGGGATGTCCTTCAGCACATCGCGCCGGGCAGCGAGGTCACCTCGCTTCGCCTTCGTGATCAACCGCTCTGCATACGGGCGGAGCGCCTTTGCCTTGGCCTCGGTGGTGTCGATCGCCTCGTGCGTGAACAGCTGGGCTGCTAGCGTCGACAACAGCAGACGCTGGTGGCCCGGGTTCGACCCGAGGCGAGGCCCCTTCTTGGGCTTGGGCACCGACTACTCCTCCCGCAGTCCAAGGCCCAGCTCCTCGAGCTTGGCCTTCACCTCGTCGATCGATTTCTGGCCGAAGTTGCGAATGTCCATGAGCTCCGACTCGCTCTTGAGCACGAGGTCGCCGACCGCGTTGATGCCCTCACGCTTCAGGCAGTTGTAGGAGCGCACCGAGAGGTTGAGCTCCTCGATCGTGATCGCGTAGTCGCCGGGGACCT
>JBEVGU010000151.1:0-7438 GCA_040511595.1 Actinomycetota bacterium
ATGGTGTGCGGACCCCGTTTGGTCGCGCCGGAGAAAAAGGTCAGTACTGGAACACCCGCGCGGATGACCTCGTCGTCAAAGCGATGATCGGGTTGCTCGAACGTAACCCGGATGTTCCGAAGGAACGCATCGACGAGGTTGGGATCGCGGCCACGACCCAGCAGGGTGACCAGGGCCTTACCCTCGGCCGCACGGCAGCGCTCCTCGCCGGTCTTCCCCAGTCGGTCCCTGGCTATGCCATCGACAGGATGTGCGCGGGCGCGATGACCGCCGTGACCCAGATCGGCAGTGCGATTGCGTTCGGCGCATACGACTTCGGAATCGCCGGTGGTGTCGAGCACATGGGACGTCACCCGCTCGGCGGTGACGCCGATCCGAACCCGCGCTTCCTCAGCGAAAAGCTCGTCTCGGCGGATGCTCTCGACATGGGCAAGACCGCTGAACGCATTCACGACCGGTTCCCCCACCTGACCAAGGAACGCGCCGACCGCTTCGGTATGCGCAGCCAGCAGAAGCTTCAGGCCGCATACGACGCCGGCAAGATCCAGCCGGATCTCATCCCGGTCGCGATCCGCAGCGAATCGGGCTGGGGTCTCGCCACCCGCGACGAGGGTACCCGCCCCGAAACGACCATGGAGGGACTCGCCAACCTCAAGACGCCGTTCCGTGCCCACGGACGGGTGACGGCGGGAACCAGCTCACCGCTCACCGACGGCGCGACGGTGAGCCTGCTCGCCGGCAGTTCCGCGGTCAAGGAATTCAAGCTCAAGCCGAAGATGCGCATGGTGAGCTTCGCCTATGCGGGCGTCGAACCCGAGATCATGGGCATCGGTCCTGTGCCGTCGACCGAGAAGGCGCTCCGGAAGGCCGGACTCACGATCGATGACATCGGGCTGTTCGAGTTGAACGAGGCGTTCGCCATCCAGGTCCTGTCGCTGCTCGACCACTTCGGCATCGACGATGACGACCCGCGGGTGAACCAGTGGGGCGGCGCTATCGCCATCGGTCACCCCCTTGCAGCATCCGGTGTTCGCCTGATGACCCAACTCGCCGCCCAGTTCGCCGAGCGGCCGGACGTGCGCTACGGCCTGACCGCCATGTGCGTCGGCCTCGGCCAGGGCGGAAGCGTCATCTGGGAGAACCCGCACAACAAGCACTACGGAAAGGGTCGCTGAGCCGACATGACCGACTACTCGAAGATCGATTTCTCCGAGCTGACCGCTCACGCCGACGACGAGGTCCTCACGCGCTCCTTCGTGCGCGACATCCCGCTGTCGGGCGGCAAGGTGCTCGCTCTCGTCACGCTCGACAACGGCCGCGACCACACCCGCCCGAACACCTTCGGTCCCGCGACGCTGCTCGAGCTGGGAGACGTGTACGACCGGCTCACCGAGCGGGCTGCGCGCGGGGAGATCCACGCGGTCGCGACGACGGGCAAGCCGTACATCCTGGCCGCAGGCGCCGACCTCACCAAGATCGCCGAGGTGCCGAATCGCGAGATCGCCAAGAAGCTCGCGCAGCTGGGCCACCACGTGCTCGGCAAGCAGGCCGCGCTCGGCGTCCCGTCGTTCGTGTTCATCAACGGTCTCGCCCTGGGCGGCGGCCTCGAGCTCCCGCTCAACGCCGACTACCGCACGGTGGACGCCACGGCTCCCGCCCTCGCCCTGCCCGAGGTCTTCCTCGGCCTCATCCCCGGCTGGGGCGGCACCTACCTGCTGCCCAACCTCGTCGGCATCGAGAACGCCCTCAAGGTGATCATCGAGAACCCGCTCAAGCAGAACCGGATGCTGAAGGCGCAGGAGGCGTTCGACCTCGGCATCGCCGACCGCATCTTCCCCTCGGTCAACTTCCTCGAGGACTCGATCCGGTTCGTCGACGGCGTGCTCTCGGGCACCGAGAAGGTGGAGCGCAAGAACGAGCCGGGCAAGCTCGAGCGCCTCGCAAAGTGGGACATCGCCATCAAGATCGCCCGCGACACGGTCTCGAGCCGTCTCGGCACCGTGCCGAAGTCGCCGTTCCGCGCGCTCGACCTGCTCGCCGCGGCGAAGAAGGGCACAAAGGAGGAGTGCTTCGCCCTCGAGGACGACGCTCTCGCCGACCTCGTCGTCGGCGATCAGCTGCAGGCATCCATCTACGCCTTCAACCTCGTGCAGAAGCGTGCCAAGCGCCCCGCCGGTGCGCCCGACAAGGCCATCGCCAAGAAGGTCACCAAGGTCGGCGTCATCGGAGCCGGCCTCATGGCCAGCCAGTTCGCCCTCCTGTTCGTGCGACGGCTGCAGGTTCCCGTCGTGATCACCGACCTCGACCAGGCCCGCGTCGACAAGGGCCTCGAGTACATCCGCGGCGAGATCGCGACGCTCGAGTCGAAGGGACGCGTCTCCTCCGACGAGGCCAACCGCCTGCGCGCCCTCGTCACCGGCACGACCGACAAGGCCGACTTCGCCGCATGCGACTGGGTGATCGAGGCCGTCTTCGAGGAGCTCGGCATCAAGCAGGACGTCTTCGCGGATGTCGAGCAGTACATCTCCCCCGAGGCCGTGCTCGCCACCAACACCTCGTCGCTGTCCGTCGAGCAGATCGGCGCCAAGCTGAAGCATCCGGAGCGCCTCGTGGGCTTCCACTTCTTCAACCCGGTCGCCGTCATGCCCCTCATCGAGGTCGTCAAGACCCCGAACACGGATGACGCCACCCTGTCGACCGCGATGGTCACCGCCCAGAAACTGCGCAAGAACGCCGTCATCACCGCCGACACCCCCGGCTTCGTGGTGAACCGGGTGCTCGCGAAGGTGCTCGGCGAGACCATGCACGCCGTCGACGAGGGCACCCCGTTCGCCATCGTGGACGAGGCCGTGAAGCCGTTCGGCCTGCCGATGGGCCCGTTCGAGCTGCTCGAGCTCGTCGGCCTCAAGGTCGGCGCGCACGTTCTCGACACGCACCACGCGGCCTTCCCCGAGCGCTTCTTCGCGAGCGAGAACCTGCACAAGCTCGCCGACTACGGCAAGATCCTCGAGAAGGACGCCAAGGGGCGCATCAAGGGCTACGACAAGGGTGCCGAGAAGATCGTCAAGGGCGGCAAGAGCCCGATGACGGCAGAGGCCATCCGCGAGCGGCTCGAGACGGGACTCGCCGACGAGATGCACCGGATGCTCGAGAGCGACGTCGTGCACGCGGCGGAGGACATCGACCTGTGCATGATCCTCGGCGCGGGCTGGCCGTTCCAGATGGGTGGCGCGACGCCGTACCTCGATCGCGTGGGAGCCAGTGAGCGCGCCTTCGGCGACACGTTCCACCACCCGACCATCCGGGGCGTCGAGTCGCGCTGACACCGCGAGACGTGAACAGGGCCGGATCCGCACACGCGAATCCGGCCCTGTTTCATGTCGGAGGGGGATCAGCCGATGGTCGAGAGCTCCCCGGTCGGCTGGAACCACGGCGGGTAGACCGCTACGCGCGGGGCGCCGGGACGGCCGGAGAGCAGCTCGCGAACCCGCAGGCGCACCTTGTCATTGGGCACCCCGATGAGCGCCACCCGCTCGAAGGGGAAGGGTCCGGGAATGGTCAGCGCGGCGGCGGCGAGCCGTTCGGCGGCGTCCTCGTGGTCGAGAGGGCGCAGCATCCGTACGAGATCGGCGCCTGTCGTCGCTTCTGCCGCGATGGCCTGGCTGGGGGAAGCCTCGACGAGCTCGATTGGGCCGTGCGCCTCCTCGGCGGTCGCGAGAGCCGCCCGGAGGGTACTCACGAGCACGACGAACTCCGTTGCTGAACGTTCGCCGGCGAAGACGTCGGCACCGATGCTGGCCTCGGGCACGAGCACGAAGGCGATGGGGGCGGCTGCGCCGTCGTCGTGCGCATCCCCGATGCGCCCTTCCGTCACGATCGCCGAGAACTCGTCGATGTGGACGGCGCGGTAGATGCGACGGGTGTCCAGGTCGACGGGCCGTGCGCCGACCATGTTCGAGCCGCCCGCGGACCGCGAACCCTGAGTGGACTGTGCGGGCTCACGCAGCGACATGGGCTTGGAGCGCACCACTCGCGGCTTCTTCGCCGGCTCGGCGACGTCCGCCGGCTCCGGCGGATAGCAGGCGGCGCAGAACCCGCGCTCGAATCCGTGGATGCACTCCTCGTTCACGACGAAACCTCTCGATCACGTGACATCCCCCGGCGAGACGAACGCCTCCCAGCCACGACCTTCCAGACTACGCGAGATTCCTGAACGCCGACGACGTCCGAGGTCGGCAGTAGCGTTTCCGGGTATGACCCGTTACCAGTACTACGTCGCATCGAGCCTCGACGGATTCATCGCCGACCGGAACGGCCGCATCGACTGGCTCCTCGCCTTCGGCTTCGAGGACTACGCGGAGCACTACGAGCGCTTCATCGCGGGCATCGGGGCGATCGTCATGGGCGCATCGACCTACCGGTTCCTGCTCGACGCGGGGCCGGATGCGTGGACGTACGACGTCCCCGCCTTCGTGCTCACCCACCGCACTCCGCCGACCGTGCCGGGCAAGGACATCCGCTTCCGCTCCGGCGACGTTGCCGCCCTGCATGCGGAGCTCGCCGCCGCCGCAGGCGATCGCGACGTGTGGGTGGTCGGAGGCGGGGGCGTCGCAGCCGACTTCGCCGACGCGGGAATGCTGCACGACCTGTTCGTGACGGTGATGCCGCTCGCGCTCGGAGCAGGCTCTCCCCTGCTTCCCGTCGGGCGCGACCTCGCGCTCACGCTCACCGGGACGACGCCGTTCCCGAGCGGTGCGGTCGAACTGGCCTACCGCCTCGACACCCCGCCTCGGTAGGGCTTCGGATCAGCGGTCGCCGCTGCTCGCGATGATCGGGGCGGCTCCGGTGTCGCTCGAGACTCCGCGGGCGTACGGCAGCTTGGAGCCGAGCACCATGCCCATGACGTCGTGCGCGATGTGCTGCGGCGTCATGCGCGTGCGCTCGAGGATCTGCGAGCGCGAACCGTGGTCGAGGAACTCGTCGGGAAGCCCGACCTCCGTCACGGCCGTGTCGACGTTCGCCTCGCGGAGATCCTGACGGATGCGCGTGCCGATGCCCCCGACACGGATGCCGTCCTCGATGCAGACCACGAGACGGTGGTCCGCGGCCATCCGCACGACGCTCGCGGGCACAGGCACGACCCAGCGCGGGTCGATGACGGTCGCGCCGATCCCCTGGGCCGCCAGCCGCTCGGCGACGTCGAGCCCGGTCTCGGCCATCGGACCGACGGTGACGATGAGCACGTCCTTGGCCGACCCTTCGGCGAGCACGTCGACGCCGTCCTCGGTGCGCCGCAGGGCATCGAACTCCCGGCCGACGCTGCCCTTGGGGAAGCGCAGCACGGTCGGGGCGTCATCGACGGCGACGGCCTCGGCGAGCTCCTCCCGCAGGCGCACGGAATCGCGCGGCGCCGCCAGGCGGATGCCCGGGACGACCTGGAGGATCGCGAGGTCCCACACGCCGTGGTGGCTCGGCCCGTCGGGGCCGGTGACCCCGGCTCGGTCGAGCACGAAGGTTACGCCCGCCTTGTGCAGGGCCACGTCCATGAGCACCTGGTCGAAGGCGCGGTTCACGAAGGTCGCGTAGATCGCGACGACCGGATGCAGGCCACCGAAGGCCATGCCGGCCGCCGAGGTCGCGGCGTGCTGCTCGGCGATGCCGACGTCGATCACGCGGTTGGGGAACCGCTCGGCCATCTTGTGCAGGCCAGTGGGGCGGAGCATCGCGGCGGTGATGCCCACGATCCGGTCGTTCTGGGCCGCCAACTCGACGAGGGTGTCGCCGAAGACGCTCGTCCAGCTGATGGCTCCACCGGCCTCGAGTGACTCTCCGGTCTCCGGGTCGATCTGGCCGACGGCGTGGAACTGGTCGGCGGCGTCCTGCAGCGCGGGCTCGTAGCCGCGCCCCTTCTCGGTGATGGCGTGCACGATGACGGGAGCGCCGTAGCCCTTCGCCTGCTCGAGGGCTTCTATGAGCGCATCCGTGTCGTGGCCGTGGATCGGTCCGACGTACTTGATGTCGAGGTTGGAGTAGAGCGCCTCGTTGTTCGTGAAGCGGGCGAGGAAGCCATGCGTGCCGCCGCGGACCCCGCGGTAGACCGCCCGCCCCGTTCCGCCGAGCTTGTCGAACGCCGCCTGGCTCGTGCGATAGAGGTTCTTGTACGAGCGTCGCGTGCGCACTCCGTTGAGGAAGCGGGCCATGCCGCCGATCGTCGGCGCGTAGGAGCGGCCGTTGTCGTTGACGACGATGATGAGGCGCCGGTCGTTGTCGTCGCTGATGTTGTTCAGCGCCTCCCACGTCATCCCGCCGGTCAAAGCGCCGTCCCCGACGACCGCGACGACGTAGCGGTCGTCCTGGCCCGTCATCGTGAAGGCGCGCGAGATCCCGTCGGCCCAGGAGAGCGAGCTGGAGGCGTGCGACGACTCGACGATGTCGTGCTCGGACTCCGAGCGCTGCGGATAGCCTGCGAGACCGCCCTGCTGCCTGAGGGTCGAGAAGTCCTGCCGACCGGTGAGCAGCTTGTGCACGTAGGACTGGTGGCCGGTGTCGAAGACCACGGCGTCGCGGGGAGAGTCGAAGACCCGGTGGATGGCCAGTGTGAGCTCGACGACGCCGAGGTTCGGACCGAGGTGGCCGCCCGTCTTCGCGACGTTGAGCACGAGGTGTTCGCGGATCTCGGCGGCCAGCTGGTCCAGCTGCTCCTTCGAGAGGTCGTCGAGGTCGCGGGGACCCCGGATCGTCTCCAGAAGGGTCATCGGAACCACCTTTCTCCGCCGTGACGGATCAGCGTCGACGTCCTTCGATTCTACGTGCTCGCCCCTGAACCCCGAGTTGAGTCCGCGCGTCGCGTGCCGCCGCGCGGCGTACTGTGGAGGCTGCGGCGGCATCTGCGGCCGCGCGAAAGGCTCCTGTGGACATCACCCTTCTCCGCCACTACGTCGCCGCGGCGAGCGAACTCGATCTCGCGCGAGCCGCCACGCGGCTGGGCGTGTCGCATGCGAGCCTGAGCGGATCCCTCAACCAGGTCGAGGCCATCGTCGGCGCCGCGCTGATCGATCGCGCCCCGGGCTCGATGAGGCTGACCGAGGCCGGCGAACTGTTCCTCGTCACGGCCCGGGCGGAGGTCGCCGCCTTCGATGCGGCCCATGCGCCTCCTGTGGTGCGCGCGGGCGGAAAGGCCAAGGCGTCCAAGGGGAAGGGCCGCGCGCCCAAGGTCAAGGGTGAGCCGCTCCCCTACAAGCGCCGTCAGTCCCGCTGAGCTGCACGGCGAAGGGGTGCGATGACGCGCATCTCGTCGCCGAGATCCACGTCCTCGCACCCCTCGGTGCGTCCTGCTCGGGTCAGACGAGCGAGCGCAGCACGTACTGCAGGATGCCGCCGTTGCGGTAGTAGTCCGCCTCACCCGGCGTGTCGATGCGCACCACGGCGTCGAACTCGA
>JBEVGU010000152.1:0-16237 GCA_040511595.1 Actinomycetota bacterium
ATGGACAGCTGAGCGAGGAGACCGGGATCAGGGAGTTCGTCGTCGGAACCGGTGGCGGCACGCCGCACGCCTTCGAACAGGAGCTCGTCGCGGGATCGTCCGAGCGGTTCACCGACGTCTTCGGCGTGCTGGAGATGGAGCTGCGGCCGCGCGAGTACGCGTGGCGGTTCGTGAGCGCAGAAGGACGGGTCCTCGATCAAGGAGCCGGTGAGTGTCACCGCTGAGGGACCGGCGGTGGCGGCGACCGATGCGCGCCGCCTCGGGTTCGGCTACGTCCGAACACGAACGCGATGGACGACGTCGCCCGAGCCGAGCTCGTCGCAGACACGTGCGGGCGTGCGTCGACCGCTCTGAACGAGACGCCTCCGGGTTGCGCCGGACGAGCGACCGGCGCCAGGATGGCGCCGTCGACCAGAGGTCGTCGACCGGACGGGGAGGATGGCATGCGCACGAAGATGATCGCGCTCGTCGGCGTGGTGGCCGCGCTGGCCGCGAGCTTCTCGATAGGGCTCGCGTCGGGATCGAAGCGGGGGAGCCCCGACGCGACCGCGCTGCCCGGGTTCTCGCGGATCGAGAGCCTCAGCCACGTGAACTCGCCGGCGAGGACGCCCCTGTTCCCCGGCGATCCCGCGTTCCGGCTCACGACGGTCGCCACGGTGCCCGCCGACGGCTTCTACATGCAGTTCGTGCGCGAGGGGGAGCACACCGGCACCCACTACAGCGCACCGTGCCACTTCCGTGACGGGAAGCCGTGCGCCGACGATCTCGATGCGGCCGACTTCGTGCTGCCCGCGGTCGTGGTCGACGTGCGCGCCGAGGTCGCCAGCGATGCGAACCACGTTGTGACGACGGCCGACCTGAAGGCATGGGAGGCCGAGCACGGGCAGATGCCCGAGGGCGCAGCCGTGCTCCTGCGCACCGGGTGCAGCCGGTTCTGGGGGCCGGAGATCGGGCGCGACCGGCCGACCTACTACAACTGCGGCCAGCCGGGCGCGAGGTTCAGCCAGCCGGGGTTCTCACGGTTCGCCGTGCGGTGGCTGATCCGCACGGGCGTGCTCGCGAAGCGCGGCGCGCTCGGCACCGACACGTTCGGGCCCGATCCCTCGAGCGACGAGCTCTTCCTGGAGTCGTGGCTCACGTTGAACCGTCACCGGTTCACGCTCGAGAACCTCACGAACCTGGGGCACATGCCCGAGACGGGGGGCTGGATCGTTATCGGAGGGCCGAGGCACCGACACGGCTCGGGGGCGCCGAGCACCGTGTTCGGGCTCGTGCCGTAGCCGCTCGCCGACTCGTCAGCGCGGCCGGCGCGATTCCGCGTGGTCGGCCCGTCGCCGGTGCTCCTCGGCTCGCTCGTGGTCGCCTCGGCGCTCGGAGACGTGCGCGAGGGCCCGCCAGGTCCACCCGGCCAGCTGGCGTTCGCCGAGCTCCTCGGAGATGGCGATCGCTCGTCGCAGATCGCGCTCCGCGTCGTCGAATCGCCCCATCTCGCGCTCGACGATGCCACGCTCGGCGAGGGCGTCGCCCAGCTCCCATCGCGCGCCGAGCTCGGTGAAGATCTCGATCCCCCGGTCGAAGAACGGGAGCGACCGCTCGAATTCCTGCCGTTCCTCGTGCAGGCGGCCTTCCTGCACCGTGGCGACCGCGAGGCTGAATCGATCGCCCATGTCGACCGCGAGCTCGCGTGCGAGCTCGATCGTCTCGGTCGCCTCGTCGAGCCGGTCGAGGTCGGAGAGCACGATCGAGAGCGAGCACAGGGCTCGGACGTGCGCCCACCGGTCGTCCGCCTCCTCCGAGATCGCGAGCGCGCGACGCCAGATCGACTCGGCGGCCTCGAGCTCGTTCCTGGTCCAGGGCACCCACCCGGCGAACAGCAGGGTGCGGGCGATCGCGTGCGGGTCACCCAGGCGCTCGGCCGCCTCGAGCGAACGATCGAGCAGCCCCTCGGCGCGGTCGAGGTCGGCCCAGACGTTGATCGCGATGTCGCCGAGGAAACGCAGCGCGAGCGCCAGCGACCAGTCGTCGTCGTGCTGCGTGCCGAGCGCTACCGCCCGTTCGAGCGCCTCGGTGGACGCGGGGTACTCCCCGAGCCAGTATCGCGATTCACCAGTGCCCGCCAGGGCCCGTGCCTCGCGGACCCCCCACCCGTCCTCGCCGCCGGCCATGGCGAGCGCGCGCTCGTACCGATCGATCGCCGAGCGGCTCTCCATGCGCCGGCGCGCGCGGTCGCCGGCGTCGGCCAGGGCGTCGGCGGCTCGGTCGGGCAGCTCCCGTGTCGACGGGTCGAGGTCGATCGCGGCGAGCGCGGCCAGCTCGAGGTGCTCGGCGGCCCACGACCGGTGACCGTCGGCCATCAGCCGATCGGCGACCGCGACGTGGAGCTCGCGGCGGAGCCGCTTGGGGAGGCTCGAGTAGGCGACGTCACGGAGCGTCGCGTGGCGGAAGCGCCATCGCGGCGTGCCGCCGTCGTCGGTCCGCACCATCAGCTCGGCGTCCTCGAGCTCGACGAGGCGCTCGGCGAGCCCCTCGTCCCGTGCGTCGGCGCCCACGAGCCCGCTCCCGTCGACGCTCGCCAGCGCGTGCACGTCGTCGACGTCGAACGAGGACCTGAACACCGACGAGCGCCGCGCGAGGTCGCGCGTGGCGGCCGGGAGCGCGTCGAGCCGCGCCGCGACGACGGCCTGCACGGTGGGCGGCACGGCACCGGCGCCTGCCACCGCGGGTGCGCCGGTGGCCGCGGCACCACCGTCGTCGCCCAGCAGCATGCCCGTGATCTCGATGATGAAGAACGGGTTGCCCCCCGCGCGCTCGGCGATCGCGTCGGCTTCGTCCTCGGCGATGCGGCCACCGGAGGCCTGACGCACGAGCTCGGCCGCCTCGGCGTGCTCGAGCATCGCGAGCTCGAGCATCGCGCCGTCGGCCGCCGTCGCTCCCCACCGAGGGCGCAGCTCGAGCAGGGCCGGCCTCGCGAGGGTCAGCACGAGGGCGGAGCCGTGCCATCGGGCCGAGGCGATGCGCTCGACGAGGTCGAGCATCGGAGGCGAGAGCTCGTGGGCGTCCTCGAACGTCAGTACGACCGGCCCTCGCGCGGCGAGTCCCTCGATGAGCCGCATAAACCCCCCCTGCACGTCCTGCACGAAGGCCGACTCGTCGACGGGCTCGGACACGCCGAGGCTGAGGCCGAGCGCCGCGGCGACGCGCTCGGTCTCGCTGGCGTCGCAGCACCCTTCGACCAGACCGCGCAGCCGCTCGATCGAGCGCTCCGGAGGATCGTTCTCGTCGATGCCCGCGAGATGGCGAACGATGGCCGCGACGGGAGCGAAGCTGGCGCTGCCGGCGGCCACCTGCCCGTGCCCGTGCAGCACCGCGATGCCGGGGTCGAGTCCCGCCACGAGCTCGTCGGCGAGCCGTGACTTTCCCGATCCGGGCTCGCCCACGATCGTCATCAGCGACGGTCGCCGGCTCGCGACCACCCGGTGGAAGGTCTCGCGCAGCCTCGTCAGCTCGGCCGCACGGCCGACGAACGGGATCGTGCGTCGCACCGACCGCGTGGTCAGGCCCTCGACGGGGTGGGCCGCCAGCCGCGCGTCGAACCCCTTGGCGTCGACCTCCCGGCGCTCGCCGTAGGAGACGGCCGTCTCGGTGAGCGCTCGAGCCGTGGTGCCGACCAGCACCTCGCCGGGCCTCGCCGCCGTCTGCAGCCTCGCCGCCGCGTTCACGACCGATCCCGTCACGAGCAGCTCCTCGGAGGGGCCCGCGCCGGTGGCCGCCACGCCCGACTCGATGCCCACACGCACCTCGAGCTCGTCGGCGAGCCGGAGCTCGGCGCGGAGCCGCCTCGCGCGAGCCCTGATCGCGAGCCCGGCGCGCACTGCCCGCAGGGCGTCGTCTTCGTGCACCTGCTGCAGGCCGAAGACGGCCATGACCGCGTCGCCGATGAACTTCTCGGGCCGCCCCCGAAGGTTCAGGAGCTCCTGGGTGGTGGCGTCGTAGAACCGCCCGAGCACCTCCCGGGCGCGTTCGGCGTCGATGCGTTGCGCGAGCCCCGTGGAATCGACCAGGTCGGCGAAGAGCACCGTGACCATCTTGCGTTCTTCGGTCGCGAGGGTGCTCGTGACCGCGGCGCCGCAGCCCGGGCAGAACCGGGCGTCCTCGGGCAGGGGTCGGCCGCACACCGCACACGTCATGCGAGCCAGCATAGGAGGCGCCTGGACGACCGCCTGTTCGCTCGAATCGCCGCCATGGTCGATACTGCTGATCATGGCGAGGCGCACGGTGTCGACGCTGCTCGGGTTCGCGTTGTGCCTGTCGATGTTGGGTGCTGCCGGGCCCGCGATCGCCGGCGATGCGAGCGGGAGGGCGACCGACGCGGCCGCGGGGGACGGAGCCGCCCTCGGGCCGCAGCAGTACCGGCCCGACCTGTGGATCACGCTCTGCGGTCTCAGCACGGGCTGCGTGATCGATCCGCCGCCGCACCCGTGGCGCGGCAACGACGTCTACAACTCCACGGGCAAGAGGCAGCGGGTCTCGGTCCGCATGGAGGACGGCGAAGGCGTGCGCTTCTGGCTGCGGCTCGAGAACGACGGCACGCAGGCCGATACGCTCGTCGTGCAGGGCTGCAAGAGCACCCGCCGGTTTGTGATCAACGCGGTGCTGGTCGGCAAGCACAAGCGGCCAGAGTGGCGGGCACGGAACATCACGAGGAGGTTCAAGAACGGCACGGCGCGGTTCGACTTCCCACCCGCGTCGGAGCGCAAGCGAACGTTCCTGACGTTGAACATCGTGGCCCCCACCCCCGCCGAGGGGGTGACCCGACGCTGTCGGGTGAGCATCAGCTCCCAGAACGACCCGACCGTCACCGACACGGTGGTCGCGATCATGACTACGTACTGACGGTCGCGCGGGACCGTGCCAGGGCTCGCGATCAGGCGGAGGTCACCGCGACCGCTGCGACCCTTGATCGTCGTCGGTGAGATCGGCGGGGCGCTGGGTGCGGAGCTTGTAGTACGAGCGCTCGATCAGGAAGCGGGCATCGGCTGAGTCGGGATCGGCGATGACCTCGCCGAGCCAGGCCTTCACCTCGTCGATCTCCTCGGCCTCGGGGTTCATGCGGCTCGGGCGCGTGAACCGCTTGGCCCTGACGAGCGGCCCGAGCGCCGACGCCGCATCGGTGAGGCGGCCCTGCTCGACCAGCTGAAGCGCGTCTCTGACCCGTGTGACGTCGATGTCCGACCCCTTCCCGTTCCTCCGAGCGTACGCCAGATGGCGCCGCGAGGCCTGCCGGTGACCGCTGTTACGCTCGATATCGAGCACGCGACGAGACGAAGGGGGAGGCATGGCCACGACGCGGATCGCGACCGGCGAATGGCACGGAACGCTGCCCGAAGGCAGCGGGCGGGTGAGCCTCGGATCCAGCGGTCTGGGCACCTTCGACGTCACCTGGTCCTCGCGCGCCGAGGAGCCGGACGGCCGGACGAGCCCCGAGGAGCTCATCGCGGCCGCCCACGCATCGTGTTTCTCGATGGCGTTGGCGAACGGGCTCAGCAAGGGCGGGAACCCGCCGACGACGCTGAACACGCACGCGGAGGTCGACTTCCAAGCGGGCGAGGGCATCACCGGGATCCGCCTCCACGCCTCCGGCGACGTGCCGGGGCTCGACGCCGACGGCTTCCGCGAGGCCGCCGAGGCAGCCAAGGACGCGTGTCCGGTCTCGAAGGCGCTCGCTGCGGTGCCCATCACGCTCACCGTCGATTGATCGCGGGCTCGGACGCCGGTCGAGGGAGCTGCCGGCCGACGATCAGGTGTGCCAGCTGAATCCCGGGGGGCGGGGGCGACAGAGCGCTCTGGCGCGCGAGCGCAGCCGCTCGAGCCTGTCCCTATATGCCGGAACGTCGACGAGGTTCTGCAGCTCGTAGGGGTCCAGGCGCAGGTCGTAGAGCTCCTCCTCGCCGGTCGCGTAGTGGACGAACAGGCGCCGGTCGGTGCGCACGCCGCAGAAGGTCGGCGGGTCGGCCTCCCCGCGCCCCGCGCGGTACTGCTCGTGCTCGAGCAAGAAGCCGGAGCGTACCGACCTCCTCGTACCGGAGAGCACCGGCACCAACGACCGACCCTCAGCGCCCGGGGCCGGGATACCGACCAGGTCGGCGACCGTCGGGGCGATGTCGACGTTCAGCGCCATCGCCCGCGGGGTGGCACCTTCGGTGAGCGGGTCGTAGCGCATCACCATCGGCACGCGGATCGACTCCTCGTACGGAACGAGCTTGTAGTTCCATCGGTGCTCGCCCAGCGCCAGGCCGTTGTCGGCGGTGAACACGATGATCGTGTCATGGAGCCGCCCGGTCTCCCGCAGCGCCCGCACGACGTCGACGATCATCGCGTCGACCGCCCGGAGGGCCCTCACCTGTTGCGCCCAGCGCGCCTCGGCGTGGAGTCTGGTATTCGTGCGAGGCGTCAGTTCCCGGATGTGCGCGGGCTTGTCGGAGACGTCGAGCTCGGGCAGGTTGGGGCCGGGCGCCCACGGATCGACGACCTCGGCAGAGTCGCCGGGTCCTGCGATCCGCGGCGCGTGCGGCGCGAAGGGCGTCAGCATCAGGAACAGCGGATCGGCGGCGTCGGCCTCGCGGATGAACCGTTCGGCGTAGCCGCCGAGCACGGTGGTCGAGTAATCGGAGGGCGCGGAGCCGAAGGAGCGGTACCGACCCTGCACCGAGAGCGCGAAGTCGTAGTACAGGCGGTGGCTGCCGCGGAAGGTCACCCACCGGTCCCAGCCGGGAGGGATGTACCCGAGCGGCCACGTGCCGTTGAAATACTTGCCGATCAGCGCCGTCCGATATCCCGCGGCGTCCAGCCACGTGGCGAGCGTCGAGCCATCGTCGAAGGCCTGGAAGCCGTCCTCGCCGCCGTTCGTGTACACGCCTGTGGAATGGGAGTACGCGCCCGTGAGGATCGAGGCTCGCGACGGACAGCAGAGCGAGTTGGACACGAAGGCGTTGCGGAACGTCGCGCCCGGGTCCGCCAGCACCCGTTGCACCCCGCCCATGCTCGCCAGGGTGTCCCATCGCTGGTCGTCGGTCACGATCAGGACCACGTTCGGCGCGTCCGCGGCAGCGTGCACGCGCGGCGCTCCGAACGGACGTTCGGCGGGGCCCGAGACGATCGTGGCCCCGACGACGAGGATCGCCAGCACCCCCCAGGCGCTCGGCCTCCTGGTGATCCCCGTTGTCGGCAGCAACTCTGTCCTCTCGGTGTTGCGTTCCGGCGCTCCGGACGACCGATCATCCACCTCACCCGCTCGATCGACAAGCGTCCAGCGGCCGGGCATCGGGGTACCATCTGGCGTAGGGTGTCGTTGCAGTGGTTGTGAAAGCGTTTCTCCTCGTGGTGGGATGCATCGTGGCATTCAACGTCGTCACGGTGGCCGGCCTCGCCGTGTCCGAGATCCGCGACCGCCGGCGCCGGGGTCTCGAGGTTCGATATCTCGAGACCCTGTGGCACGTCGACCGGCCCCACCTGCTCTACACCCGGCGCGTCGAGAGGTCGTTGGCCCGCAAGCCGTTCCGGCCGTGGGGTGGCAAGCCGCTCGGCGTGGCCCTCGTGGCCGTGACGATCTTCGCCGGCACCGCGCTGGCGAGCACGGGCGCCCGGAGGGTGGCGACGTCGGTGCTCGCGACCGTGGCCGAGGGGCTCGGTCTCCGGCCGGCCGCGTCCGAGGTCGCCGCGGCCGAGCCCGGGCAGCCAGAATCGGACGAGGCAGCCGGAGATGCCTTCTCCGACGAGCGGCATCTCGGCTCGTCGTCGTCGTCCGATCCGTCGTTCGCGGGTGTGCCCGAACACGGGTCCGCCGGCGACGCACCCGTCACCGGCGGGACCGGTTCTCCGGCAACGCCCCCAGGGCCCTCGGCAACGCCGCTCGAGAGCCCCCAGACTCCGATCGCGCTAGCCGTCTCCTCGACCGAGATCGATATCACCTGGACCGACGTGTCGGGGGAAACCGCGTACCGCATCGACCGGTCGATCGGGGGCGGCCCGTGGGGCCAGGTCGCGACGACCGGCCCCGGTGTCACGTCGCACTCGGACACCGGTCTCCAGCCTGCAACCACCTACGGCTACCGGGTGGTTGCCGTCTATCCGTCGGGCACCGCTGCGTCGGGGGGCGCCGTGACGACCACCGGTATCGCCCCGCCGGACGCCACGACCCTGTCCGCAACGCCCATGTCGTCCACCCAGGTGACCCTCACCTGGGTCGACGTCGGCACGGAGACGAGCTACCGCATCGAGCGCTCGCCCGACGGAGCGACCGGATGGACCGAGGTCTCTACCCTCGGTCAGGACCAGACGAGCTATACCGACACGGTCTCGGCCGCGACGACCTGCTACTACCGGGTCGTCGCGGTGAACGCCGCCGGGGGCACGGCCTCGAACGTGTCGCAGGTGACCACGCCGCCCGAGGCGTCCGCGGGCACCGCGACCGACACGCCGGCGGCCTAGCTCTCGGCCGCGAGGTCGGCCTCGGCGCCCGTCTCGGGCGCGACTGGTTCGATGTGCCGGCGCAGCCGCCAGGCGAGCAGCGCGCCTCCCGCGACCATGCCGATGCTCAGGTACTGCGCGCCGGTCAGGCCGGCCAGCGTGTCGTCGTATGCCCGCAGGAAGTCGGTCAGGAAGCGCTGCGTGCCGTACCAGAGCAGGAACGTGGCGGTGAGCCACCCGTCGGGCACGCGGCGGCGCTGCATCCACCACAGCAGGGCTACCAATGGAAGCAGCAGCACCATCTCGTAGATGGCCGTGTTGTGGATCACGGACCCCACTCCGCCGGCCACCGGCTCCCGCGTCTCGCCGCCCAGGTACTTCCACCCCAGGGGGAAGCTCGTCTGCGTGCCGAGGTGCTCACCGACGGCCACGCATCCGAGCCGGCCGATCACGAGCCCGGCCGAGAGCCCGTACACGACCCCGTCGGAGAGGGCGAACCCGGGCATCTCCGGATGCCGGCGCGCGAACCACCAGATCACGACGATCGAGATCAGGAACGATCCCGAGAACTGGAGCCCGCCTTCCCACAGGGCGAAGACCGAGAGAGGGTCGTCCTCGAAGCTGCTCCAGTTCGTGATCACGAACAGCACCCTCGAACCGACGATGCCGAGCACGATCACCTGCCACGCCAGGCGTGAGAGGAGATCGGGGTCGAGACCACGTTCCCGCGCGTACCGCAGGAACAGCCAGACCCCGACGAGGATGCCGAGCGCCACGAACACCCCGAACGTGCGGATCGTGATGGGGCCGAGGTCGAACGAGGGGAACGTCCGGTACGGGATCGCGGCGATCACCGCCCCATGCTAGCCGTGCGTCGGATCCCCGGATGCGCTCGGGCCGGGGCGCGAGGCCCTCGCGGCTGGATGCGTCGTAGGATGTGGCCCCGTTCGAAGGGAGCGTCGTGGCAGTCGAGACCGTTCCGCCGGAACACGCAGCGGAGGGCGCCGGAGCGTTCGTCCGCTCCGACGGCAAGGAGAAGGTCACGGGTTCCGGGCGATACACGGCCGACCTCACATTGACGGGACAGGCTTACGCGAAGTTCCGCTACGCCGGCCACCCCCACGCTCGGATCGTGCGCATCGACGTCTCGAAGGCGAGGGCCCTCCCGGGGGTGGTGGCCGTGGTCACCCAGGACGACCTTCCCGACGTCCGGTTCGGCGGGCTCGTGCAGGACCGCACCCTGTTCGCCAAGGACGTCGTGCGCTTCGAGGGCGAGATTGTCGCCGGGGTGGCCGCGCTCTCCGAGGCGGCCGCCACCGAGGCGGCGCGCCTCATCGACGTCGAATACGAGCCCCTCCCGGCGGTCAGCGATTTCGTCGCGGCGATGGACACCGGCGCTCCGCGGATCCACCCCGACCTCGCCTCCTACGAGAAGGACGAGAACGTCGTCGCCGACGGGAACACGATGGCGTACTCCACGATCGTCAAGGGCGACGCGGACGCCGGCATGGCCGAGGCCGACGTCGTGGTGAAGGGTCGCTACGTCTCCGACGCGTCGCAAGGCGTGCCGATCGAGCCCCGGGCGGTGGTGGCCCAATGGCGGGGCGACGAGGTCACGATCTGGTCGTCGACCCAGGTGCCGTACGCGGCGCGCGCCGGCGTGGCGCAGACGCTCCAGGTCCCCGAGGCGAACGTCCGCATCGTAGTGCCGCTGCTCGGCGGGGGCTTCGGCGCGAAATGCGACCTGCACTTCGAAGCCCAGGTCGCGGCCCTCGCCCGCGACGCGAAGCGCCCGGTCAAGCTCGTGTTCAGCCGGCGGGAAGAGTTCGTCGCGATCGCCCAGCGTCGCGAGGGCATCGTGATGGAGTTCGAGACCGGCGTGACGCGCGACGGGCGCCTCGTGGCGCGCCAGGCGACGCTGATACTCGACAAGGGGGCGTACTGCGGCGAGGGCGGGTTTCTCGGGCAGATGGCCGCGATGCATGCCTGCGGGCCGTACGTGATCGAGAACATCCGCGTCGAGGCCTCCCTGAACTACACGAACAACCAGCCGTCGGGCTCGGTGCGGGCTCCGACCGCGCCGCAGGTCTGCTGGGGGCTCGAGCAACACATGGACGAGGTGGCGCGCGCGATCGACATGGATCCCGTCGAGTTGCGTCGGCGCACCTTGATCGAGCAGGGCGCGGAGGGCCCGACGCGGCAGGTCTTCGACGAGATCGGCATGAAGCAGACCCTCGAGCGGGCGGTGGAGATGATCGGGTACGGCCGGGATCTCCCCGACGACGAGGCGATCGGCGTGGCCGTGGGGTGGTGGCCGAGCGCGGCCGCCCCGTCGGGCGCCTACATCCACATCAACGGCGACGGGAGCGGCACGATCGTGACCGGCGCCCAAGAGAACGGCAGCGGCGCCGTGATGGCGATGCCGATGTTCGTCGCCGAGGAGCTCGGCATGGATCCCGGGGACTTCACGATCCTCTATCAGGACACGGCGGCGGCGAACTGGGACATGGGTTCGTCCGGTTCGCAGACGACGTTCAACAGCGGCCGTGCGGTCCTCGGCGCGGCGGCCGACGTCCGCGAGCAGCTGCTCGACGCGGCGGCCGAGGAGCTCGAGGCCGACCGGGAAGACCTGGAGCTCGTCGACGGCGGCGTGCGCGTGAAGGGCTCGCCCGACCGCTCGGTGACGATCGGCGCCCTCGCCGAGGCCGGCACGATCCACGGGAAGGGGTCGGGCGACGTTCCCGACGCGCCGGCGGGCGACACCGGCGGGTGCGTGGGGCGGTTCGGCAACGAGACGTTCCTCGCGCCCCAGCTCATCACCCAGGCGGCGCACGTGAAGGTCGACCGGGCGACGGGTGTCGTGCGGGTGCTGAAGGTAGTGGCGGCGCACGACTCCGGCCGGATCCTGAACCGCAGTGGCGCCGATGGCCAGGTCACCGGCGGCGTGGTCATGGGGGTGGGCCTGGCGCTCAGCGAGGGCACCCAGCTCGACGACGAGGGCCGGCAGCGGAATCCCGCTCTGCTCGACTACAAGCTCGTCACGTGCGCCGACGCACCCGAGATCGAGGTGGACTGGATCCAGATCCCCGCGAAGGACGCCGGCCCGCGAGGATCCAAGGGGGTGGGTGAGCCCCCGCAGGTCCCGACCGCCGCCGCGGTGGCCAACGCGATCGCCGAGGTGATCGGATCCCAGGTGCAGCACCTGCCGATGACCCCCGAGCGGGTCTGGTCCGCGGCCCGGGAGCGAGGCTCGGAGGAGGTGGAGGCATGAGGTCGTTCACCTCGGCGGCCACGCTCGAGGAAGCGATCGCCGCGCTGGGGGCCGGCGCGCGGCCCGTCGCCGGAGGCACCGACCTGGTCGTTGGCTCCCGTCAAGGCAAGGCCCCATTGCCCGACGCGATCGTCGCGATCGACCGGATCGGGGCGCTGCGGGCGCTCGACGGCTCCGACGGCGAGGCCCTTCGCCTCGGCGCGCTCGTCACGCACGAGGCGATCGTCGCGAGCGAGATCGTCCGCTCGCGGTTCACCGCGCTCGCCGACGCGTCGGCGATCGTCGGCTCGCACGCGACCCGCGCGAACGGCACGATCGGCGGCAACGTGATGAACGCCTCGCCCGCGATGGACACCGGAGGACCGCTCCTATGCTTCGAGGCCACGGCGACGCTCCGATCCCACGAGGGCGAGCGCACGGTGCCGCTCGACGAGCTGTGGACCGGCCCTGGCTCGACGGTCGCGACGCCCGGGGAGCTGCTCGTCGCGATCGGCCTGTCCGCATCAGTCCCGGGTACCGGGTCCGCGTACGTGCGCCTGGAGTACCGTCGCCACATGGAGATCGCGGTGGTCGGAGCCACCGCCGTGGTCACGATCGACCAGGGCTCGGTCGTCGATGCCCGCATCGCGATCACGGCGCTCGCGCCGACGATCCGCCGTGTGGCCGAGGCCGAGCGCGCCCTCGTGGGGACCGACGCCGGAGCCGATGCGATCGCCGGCGCGGCGGGAGCCGCCGCCGCCGGCTCGGCGCCGATCACCGACGTCCGGGCCTCGGTCGACTACCGGACCGCGATGGCCGAGGTGGTTGCGCGCCGGGCGATCGAGGCGGCGCTCGCTCGGGCTGGGGGCGCCGACGTCGCGATCCCCGCGAGCGACGCGCTGTACGGCGACCCGGGGGCCCTCCGATGAAGGTCGACGCGACGCTGACCGTGAACGGCGTCCCCTACCCCGTCGAGGTCGACCCGCACCTCAGCCTGTTGAAGGCCGTACGCGAGGAGATCGGGTTGACCGGCTCGAAGGAGGGATGCGACGACTCGGAATGCGGCGCGTGCATGATGCTGCTCGACGGCAAGCCGGTGAACGCGTGCTCGTTCCTGGCGCTCCAGGCCGAGGGGCGCGAGATCACCACGGTCGAGGGGCTCGCCTCCGCCACGGGCGACGGCCTGACCCCGTTGCAGCGGGCGTTCCTGCGGGAAGGCGGCGTGCAGTGCGGATTCTGCACGCCGGGCATGCTGATCTCGGCCACCGCCCTGTTACGCGCCAACCCGGCGCCGAGTGACGACGAGATCCGTCTCTCTCTTGCGGGCAACCTCTGCCGGTGCACGGGCTACGACGGCATCGTCCGGGCGGTGCGCAGCGTCGCCGACGCGCCGGATCCGGCCTAATCTCGTTCCCTAGCCGCCGCGGTTGCCGCCGAGCACCTCGGTGGCGATACCCTGGGCTTCCTCGAGCTTGGTGCGGTCGACGAACAGGCGGATCCCGCGCTCCCAGAGGCGGCTGAGGAAGCCGGGCTGCTTGAACCACCAGACGATGCCGGCCGCCTCGAGCCGTCCCGTGATCGCCTCGGCGTGCTCGCGCGTGAACTGCCCCAGGTAGGTCGTGCGGACGTCGGGCGGGATCGTGTCCATACGCGGCACGTCAACCTCCAGCGAGCACCAGCGCGCCGATCGCGCCGGAGAGGTCGCCGAGCTCGGCCGCGAGCACGGCGGGCGGGTGGTCGGGAACGAACAGGCGGGGGCGCAGCTCGTCGGCGACTCGGTCCACGAACGGCTGTCCGAACCGCTCGGCGAGGCCTCCGCCGAGGACGATGGCCTCGATGTCGAGCAGGTTCTGCGCGGTTGCGAGCGCGAGACCGAGGGCCCAGACCGCCTCGTCGATGAGCTCGGCCGCCAGCTCGTCATCCCGGTCGAGCGCGCGAGCGATGATGCCCGAGGTCATGCGGTCGCGTCCGCGCTCGGCCATCAGGTCGAACACCACGGTGGGCTTCCCACCCGCCGCCGCGCGCCGAGCCTTGGCCTCCATGCCCGCCCGGCCCGCGTAGGCCTCGAGGTGCCCGCGACCGCCGCATCCGCACCGCCGGCCCTCGGGCTTCACGGTGACGTGGCCGATCTCGGCGGCCGCTCCTCGACCCTTCCACAGCTCGCCGTCCATCACGAGCCCGCCGCCGACCCCAGTGCCCACGAACACGCCGAGCAGGCTCCGGAACGGTCGTCCGGCTCCTCGTCTGAGCTCGCCGAGCGTGGCCACGGAGACGTCGTTGTCGAGGAGGACCGGCACGCCTCCGAGGGAGCCGGAGACCGCGGGGCCGAGGGGGAACGGTTCCTTCAGCCCCGCGATGTTCGGTCCGTGGGAGACCACGCCGCCCTCGATGCGCCCGGGCGCGCCGATACCGACCGCCAACAGCCCCGGGCCGGGCGAGCCGGCGTCATCGATTGCGCGCCGCACGCTCTCGGCGACCGCCTCGGCGACGTCATCGGCTCCCGAATCGGGTGTGGTCTGCCGGGCTCGGCCCACGACCACGCCGTTCCGCGCGACCACCGTCTGGATCTTGGTGCCGCCGAGATCCACGCCCGCGACGGTCCTCGCCGGCTCCGTGCACATCCGCTCGTCCATCGGTCCCAACGCATCCCTCCGCGCCGACGGTATCGTGTCGCGATGCCAGGGGACCACGTCGTCGCGAACCGCGCCAGCTGGGACGAGGACGCCGAGAACTGGGTCGATCGCGGCCGCGTGTCGTGGTCGTCTCCGGAGATCGTCTGGGGCATCTGGGGGGTGCCCGAGAGTGAGCTCGGGCTGCTGCCCGACGTCGAGGGGCTCGACGTCGTGGAGCTCGGATGCGGCACGGGTTACGTCTCCTCGTGGCTCGCCCGCCGGGGCGCCCGTCCGGTCGGCCTCGACAACTCGACGCGCCAGCTCGCGACGGCGTACATGCTCCAAGGGGAGTTCGAGGTGCGGTTCCCACTCGTGCACGCCGACGCCGAACGCACCCCGTTCCGGAGCCACAGCTTCGACCTTGCGCTCTCGGAATACGGGGCTGCGATCTGGTGCGATCCCTACCGCTGGATCCCGGAGGCCGCGCGCCTGCTGCGCCCGGGCGGGAGGCTCGTGTTCCTCGGTCATTCCTACCTCTCGATGCTCACGTTCCCGGACGAGGACCTGCCGGCGAGCGAGTGTCTGCATCGTCCGCATTTCGGCATGCATCGGTTCGATTGGCCCGACGCGGAGGGCGCCGTCGAGTTCGCGATCCCCCACGGCGAGATGATCCGGCTGCTCCGGTCGTCCGGCTTCGAGGTGGAGGACCTCGTGGCGTACCCCGCTCCCGATGACGCCGACACGCCGACCGACCCGCTCGCGACGCCCGAATGGTCGCGCCGATGGCCCATCGAGGAAGTCTGGAAGGCCCGCGCGCGCTGAGGGTTCATCGCGGGCCGGCGTGCGCGGCCGCCCGCCGCCGGTAGGCTCCCGCCCGATGCATCCGGATCCCGACTTCGAAGGCTTGACGACCGAGCGCCTCGTGCTGCGGCGGTCGCGGCCGGAGGATGCCGAGACGATCTCCGCCTACCGGAGCGACCCGGAGGTGCATCGCCACCAGGGCTGGGAGCGGACCGATGCCGAGGGCATCCGTCGTGAGATCGTCGAGATGGCCTCGCGGGTGCCCGGTGAGCCGGGCGGCTGGGTGCAGTTCACGGTCGAGGAACGCGCGGGCGGGCGTCTCGTCGGCGACGTCGGGATGAGCCTCGCCGACGGCGAGCCCGGCGTGGTGAAGATCGGCTACACGATGTCTCCACGGTCCCAGGGCCGGGGCTACGCCACGGAAGCCGTGCAGGCGCTCGTCGCGTACGCGTTCGACGCGCTCGGCGCCGAGGTCGTGCGCGCATACGCGAGCGCCGCGAACCTGGCCTCGATCCGGGTGGCGGAGAAGAGCGGCCTGCAGCTCGTCGAACGGTTCGAGCGATCGTACGGAGGCCAGACCTGGCAGGGCGTCCGGTACGAACGTCGGCGGCAGGGCCACGCCGGCGGCTGAGCCGAGCGTCCGGCCGACCCGAGGGTCGATATGGTTCTCGACATGGCCCGCACCGCGCTCGTCACCGGCGGCACCAGGGGTATCGGGCTCGAGGTCTGCGCCGAGCTGGCGCGGCGAGGTTGGCGGATACTGCTGGGCGCGCGCGACGCCGGCGCGGGTCACCGCGCGGCGGCCGAGCTCGCGACGGCCGGGCTCGTGGTCGAGCCGGTGACGCTCGATGTCACCGTCGCCGGACACGTCGATGCGCTCGCCGGCCACCTGTCGCGGGTCGACGCGCTCGTGAACAACGCCGGCATCTACCCGGGCGGACGCGCGACCGAGGTCGACCTCGACGCCGCCGAGCCGGCGTGGCAGACGAACGCGCTCGGCGCGTGGCGACTGGCCCTCGCGGTGATCCCCGGCATGCGCGAGCGGCGCTGGGGGCGCATCGCCAACGTCTCGAGCCAGGGTGGCTCGCTCGCCACGATGGGCGCCGAG
>JBEVGU010000153.1:0-6167 GCA_040511595.1 Actinomycetota bacterium
CCTCGAGGATGCAGATCACCTCGCCCGCCCTGATGTCCTGGCCCTTCTCGACGAGCACCTTGACGATCGTGCCCTGCATCTCGGCCCGCATCTCGCCGTGCACGTGCTCCTGGTGCGCGGCGGCGTGGGTCTCGGGCGGCCGGGGAGCGACGCCACGGCGCTCGTCGAAGATGCGCACGGGCACCCGGCGCCCGTCGACCTCCACGAGGATGTCGGATGGACGCCCCTCGAGCGACTGAGGGCCCGATGGCCGCAGGTCGCCCTGCATGGGGAGGTCGGCCTCGGCCAGGGCTCGTTCCGCCCACGTGGTGGTGTGGGTGCCGTTCCTGAACTCCGTGGATTCCATCACCCACCGGAGCGCCGGGATCGTCGTCGGCACCCCTTCGACCCGGTACTCGTCGAGGGCGCGCACCATGCGCCGGCGGGCGGCCTCGCGATCGGTGCCGCTCACGATCAGCTTGGCGACCATCGAGTCGTAGTCCCCCGGCACGTCGCGGCCCAACCCGACGCCGGCGTCGACGCGGACGAACGGGCCGGCCGGTTCGACGTATCGCGTGATGCGGCCGGGCCCGGGCAGGAAGTTGCGGCTCGGATCCTCCGCGTTGATGCGGCACTCGATCGCCGTGCCCCGCGCCGACGGATCGAGCCCCTCGATCGATTCGCCCATCGCGACGGCGAGCTGCAACGCCACGAGGTCGAGCCCGGTCGCCATCTCGGTAACGGTGTGCTCGACCTGCAGCCGCGTGTTCATCTCGAGGAAGTAGAAGTCCCCGTCCTCGTCGACGATGCACTCGATGGTGCCGGCGTTCACGTACCCGGTCTCGCGGACCAGCGCGATCGACGCCTCGGCGAGCCGCTGACGAATCGCGTCGTCGATGGCGGTGGACGGCGTCTCCTCGATCAGCTTCTGGTGACGCCGCTGCACGGTGCAGTCGCGCTCGCCGAGGAACACCACGGTGCCGTGCGTATCGGCGAGGATCTGCGCCTCGACGTGGTGGGCGCGGTCGACGTAGCGCTCGAGGAAGACCTCGGGCCGCCCGAAGTACGACTGAGCCTCGCGGGCGCCTCGCTTCAGGGCTTCCTCGAGATGGCCGCCGTCGCGCACGATGTGCATGCCCTTGCCGCCTCCGCCGAAGGCGGCCTTCACCAGGAGCGGGAAACCGATCCGCTCGGCCTGCTTCCTCGCCTGCTTCGCGTCGACGGGCTCGGGAGTGCCGGGCACGATCGGCATGCCGCTCGCGTCGGCCGCCCGCCTGGCGGCCGCCTTGTCGCCCATCGTCTCGATCGCCTCGGGCGGTGGTCCGATGAACGTGATGCCGGCTTCCCCGACGGCCCTGGCGAACCCCGCCCGCTCGGACAGGAAGCCGTAGCCGGGGTGGATCATGGTCGCCCTGGCCCGACGGGCCGCCTCGAGGATCGCCTCGATCGACAGGTACGACGACGATGCCTGCGCCGGCCCGATGCGGAACGCCTGATCGGCCATCTCCACGTGCAGCGCGTCGCGATCGGCGTCGGAGTACACGGCCACGCTGGGGATGCCGAGCTCGCGACACGTCCGGATGATGCGGACGGCGATCTCGCCACGGTTCGCGATCAGCACTCTGGGTTTCATGGCCGTCGTTCCAAGGGTCGGGTCGTGGGCAGCCTCGGCCGCGCCGGCCGACGTCCCCCACGAGCCGCGATACTCTTCGGACTCCGAACGGGAGTCAATCCTCCGGCTCTCCGGGGAGCGATGCCACCGTGTCCGCCACGCTGCTCGAAGAAGCGCTCGCCGCGGCCGGCCTCTCGGCACCCGTGCATTGGCAGGAGGTTACCGGGTCGACCAACGCGCGAGCCGCCGAGCTCGCCCGTGACGGCGCGCCGGAATGGACGCTCGTCGGGGCGGGACATCAGACGGCCGGGCGTGGGCGGCTCGGCCGCGTCTGGCACGACCGCGGCGGCGGCTCGCTGATGGTGTCGCTCGTGCTTCGACCGGCGATCCCGGCCGCCTCGGCGGGGCTGCTGACGCTTCTGGCCGGCGCGGCCTGGGCCGAGGCGGCCTCGGCGGTGACGGGGCTCGACGTTCGGTGCAAGTGGCCCAATGACCTGCTGCTCGGGGATGCCAAGGTCGGAGGGCTGCTCGCCGCATCGTCCGTCGATGGGGAGCGCCTCAGTTGGGTCGTGATCGGCTCCGGCATCAACCTCGACGAACCCGAGGAGGTGCAGAACGCCGCAGGGCTCGGCTCGGGCGTCGACCGCAGGGCGCTGCTGGGAGCGTTCCTGTCGCGGTTCGGCGAGGGCTATCGCGCCGCCCCGGGCGAGCTCTCGACGATCGTGACGTCGCGGTGGTCGGCGGTGTCGGCGACCCTCGGACGACGGGTCGTAGTGTCGTCGGCCGGTCATCCGAACAGGGAGGGGCTCGCGAGGACCTTGGCTCCCGACGGCGGCCTCGTGCTCGAGACGGCCGAGGGCCCCGTCGTGGTCTCCTCCGACGAGGTGGAACATCTGCGTTGACCGGGTCCCTCGCCCTGCGTCCCAGTCATTGCGGAGCCGTTGCCGGGTGCCTCGGGCTTGGGTAGCGTCTCGACCATGTTCCCGCGGAAGCTGCTGATCCCGGGCGAGGACGTGGTGCTCGAGCTCCGGCCTCACCCGGTGGCTCTGGCCCTGCCGGCGATCGCGTTCGTCGTCGGCACGGCCGTCGCCACGTGGATCTCCTCCAAGGTCGACGGCATCGTGGCGTGGATCGTCTGGGCCGCGTGGCTCGCGCTGATGCTGGGTTTCGTGGTGCCGAAGATCGTCGCGTGGTACACGTCGATCTTCGTGGTCTCGACCGATCGCGTGATCAGCCGGGAAGGCTTTATCGCGAAGCGATCGATGGAGATCCCGCTCGAACAGGTGAACGACGTGCGGTTCGAGCAAGGCATCTTCGATCGCATCGTGGGCGCGGGCACGCTCCTGATCCAGTCGGCGAGCACCACGGGCACGAACTCCTTCGACGACATCCGGCGGCCCGAAGAGGTGCAGCGGACGATCTTCCACCAGGGGGAGCTGAACCAGCAGCGATCGGGCCGCCGACCGATGCCGTCGGCCGGCGCCGCTCCCGCACGGCCCGACGGCCGGGCGGCGGAGCCGGGTCAAGCTCCGACCTCCCCATCGGTGACCACGGAGCTCGAGCGGCTCGCGGAGCTCCGCGCCCGTGGCGTGCTCACCGAGGACGAGTTCCAGGCGCAGAAGGCCCGCATCCTGGAGCAGGGCTGACGCCGGGCGGGAGCCCGTGCGACCATCGCGACGATGATCGGTGAGCTGGATCACGTCTACTACTGGGTGCGCGACATGGACGCCGCGGTGGCTTTCTACCGCGACGTACTCGAGCTGGCGCTGGTGCGCCGCGAAGGCGATGAATGGGCGGAGTTCGACGCGGGGCCGATCCGATTGGCGCTGCACGGGTCAGACGAGCCAGATCAGGGCAGCGGCACCATCGTGTTCCGGGTGGAGGATCTCGACGAGGCGCGTTTCGGGTTGCGTGACCGCGGAGCCAGTGTCGACGAGCACGTCGGGGAGGTCGCCGGCTTCGCCCGGTTCGCCACGGTGCGCGACCCCGACGGCAATCCCGTGCAGCTGATCGAGTACGAGCGGTGACGGCCGAGACCTGTCCGCGGTGCGGGCAGCCGCTCCCCGACGGAGCGAATTTCTGTCCCAACTGCGGGGCCCCGGTCGCCGTGCCCGCCGCCTCTGAGCGCCGGGTGGTCACGGTGGTTTTCGCCGACCTGGCGGGCTCGACGGAGCTCGCAGCGAGCCTCGATCCCGAGCGCTTCCGCGACGTTCTCGCCGCGTTCCACGGCATGGTGACCGACGAGATCACGGCGCTCGGTGGCCGTGCCGAGGGCTTCATCGGCGACGCGGTGCTCGGCGTCTTCGGCGTGCCGATGCTGCACGACGACGACGCGGAGCGCGGCGTGCGGGCCGCGCTCGCGATCGGCGCCCGAGCCGAGCGCATAGGGGCGCGACTTGGCCTGCCGGTGCCGGTCGGCGTCCGCGTGGGCGTGAACACCGGACAGGTCGCGGTGGGCTCGCCGAGCGACCGCAACATCGTGATCGGCGCCGAGGTGAACAAAGGGGCCAGGCTGCAACAGGCGGCCAAGCCCGGCGAGGTGCTGGTGGGCGAGACCACGCGTCAGCTGGTCCGCGGCGAGGTGGAGTTCGGCGAGCTCCGACTGATCGAGGCCAAGGGCTTCGAGGGCCCGCTGCGCGCCTGGCCGGCGCTCCGCATCATCGGGTCCACGACGCGCCGGTCGACCTCGCTCGTGGACCGGCGACGTGAGCTCGCGTTGCTCACCGACACCTTCGAGCGGGTGCGCGTGCGGGAGCGGGCGCACCTCGTGACGTTGCTCGGGGAACCCGGCATCGGCAAGACGCGCGTGGTCGAGGAGTTCCTCGGCGGCCTGCCCGAGGGCGTGCGCGTGCTGGCGGGCCGCTCGAGCGCCTTCGAGGAGGAGGTCACGTTCTGGCCGCTCGCGCAGATGGTCTATCGGGAGATCGGTGCCGAACGGGGCGCGCCCGACGAGCAGGTCCGCGACCGGCTCCGATCGTTCGTACGCGAGTGGGTTGACGAGGGCGACGTCGACGAGGCCGCGAGCCGCCTCGCTGTGGCCCTCGGCATCGGCGAGGCCCGGGAGGAGCAGCGGTACCAGGCGGCCGAGGTGCGCCGGGGCCTGCTCAGCGTGCTCACGGGGTTGGCGTCGCAGGGACCGGTGGTGCTGGTCTTCGAGGATCTCGAGGAGGCCGACCCGCTGCTGCTGGATCTGATCGAGCAGCTGGTGAAGGAAGCCCGCAAGGTGCCCTTGATGGTGCTCTGCGTGGCCCGTTGGGAGTTCCTCGAGCAGCGTCCGAGCTGGGCCGGCGGCATCGCGGACGCGATCAGCCTCTGGGTGGAGCCGCTCACGCTCGGGCATGCCGCCGAACTGGCGATGGAGGCGGGCAACCTGCGCCACGAGGACGCCGAGCGGGTGGCTCAGCACGCGGGAGGCAACCCGTTCTTCATCGTGGAGATCGTGGGCATGCTGCGCCGAGAGGAACGTGACCTCCCCCCCCTGGGGCCGGCGGCCAGCGGTCGGCTCCTGCCGCCCACGGTGCAGGCGGTGATCGCCGCGCGCATCGACCAGCTCTCGCCCGCCGCCCGCGAGCTCGTACGGCGAGCCTCGGTGTTCCCGCAAGGCCGGTTCGACCTCGACGAGCTGTCCTTGCTCGTCGAGCCTCGCAAGGAGCTGCTCGATGAGGCCGAGGAGGACGAGCTCCTCGTCCGCGACGACGAACGGCCGGGCGTGTGGCGGTTCGTGTCCGACGTGCTCCGCGACGTGGCCTACGACTCACTCGCCAAGCGGGAGCGGCAGCGGCTCCACCTCCGGGTGGCCAACAAGCTGTCCGAGGGAGCGCAGGCCGGCCGGTTCCCGAGGACGGTCGCGTTCCACCTCGAGCAGGCGTCCCTCGCCGCGCTCGACCTGAACCCGACCGACCGCACCCTCGCGGAGCGCGCGGTCGACGCGCTTGCCGAGGCCGGTCACAGCGCGCGCCGGCGCATCGAGTCGCGCTCGGCGGCCGATCTGTACGAACGGGCGCTCGCACTCGCCGGTCCCGAGGAGGGCTGGGGCGAACGGGAGGCGTGGATCCTCAGCGTCCTCGGGGAGGCCCGGTACTGGCTGGGAGAATTCGATGCGGCCGAGTCCGCCCTGCGGCGCGCGCTCGCGATCGGGGCAGATGTCTCGGACCGGGTCGGCGCCCACGCGTCGCGGTTCCTGGCAGACATCACGCTCACGATCCACGGCGACAAAGAGCTCTCGTCGGCGTTGTTCGACCGATCGCTCCAGGCGGCGCGCCGGCTCGGCCAGCCGCTCGTGCTCGCTCGCACCCTGCTCATGGCCGGCTGGGTGCCCTTCTGGACGAACGACCTTCCCAAAGCCGAGGCCATGTTCCGTGAGGCGCTGGAGGTCTCCCGATCGGGAGAGCGGCCCGACCCATGGGGGGAGTCGCGCTCGTTGGTCGGCCTCGCGAACGTCATCTCGCCGGTCGGCGACGAGGAGGAAGCCCTCGCCATCGGGCTCGAGGCCCTCGTCGTGGGGGAGGAAGCCGGCCAACCGTTCACGGCGGCGGTCGCCCACGGCACGGTCGCCGCGTCGTTGCGGCGATTGATG
>JBEVGU010000154.1:0-4777 GCA_040511595.1 Actinomycetota bacterium
TACCATCGGAGGTTTAGTTAGAACCCCTATGTTTTGCTGGCTATCTTGTTGTTTTCGGCCATGGGCTTGCGCTTGGCGCTCGCCACGATCGTGGCGGTGCGCGGGTCGACCTACCGCCGCCCCGGCGCCCGGCTGCTGGTGCCCGAGGAGGGCGCACCGATCGGCAACATCAGCGGCGGCTGCCTCGAGGGCGACGTGGCCGACAGGGCCCGGGTGGTCATGGACGACGGTACGGCCCGCCTAGCTGGATGGGATCTCACCGCGGACGACGACGCGGTGTGGGGGCTCGGCCTCGGCTGCAACGGAGCGATCGAGGTGTTCATCGAGCCCGCCGATCAAGCCGCCGAGGTGGCGCACGCCCTGCGCGCCGCCCTGGAAGAAGAACGACCGATCAGCGTCGTGACGGTGCTCGAGAGCGAGGACGATGCGGTGGCGCCCGGCGCCCGCATCGTCGTCCGCCCCGAGCGCGACCCAGAGGGCTCGCTCGGCCTGCCCGTCGTCGACGCGGAGGCGATCGACACCGCACGCCGGCTGCTCGAGGACGAGCGATCCGAGGTGCGAACCTTCACGCACGGCGTGCGCGCGTTCGTGGAGGTGCTCGAGCCGCCGCTCCGGCTGCTCGTCTGCGGCGCCGGGCACGACGCGATCCCGCTCGTGCGCGCCGCACACGGCATCGGATGGAAGCCGATCGTCGTCGACGACCGGCCGGGATTCCTCAATGCGGATCGGTTCCCCGAAGCGGCCGGCTTCGTGCAGGTCGAGGCGCCCGAACACGTAGCGAAGACCGCGACGATCGATCCACGCACGCACGTCGTGGTGATGACCCACAACTTCCTGCGCGACAAGGAGTACCTGCGGTCGTTGCTCGATTCCGACGCAGGGTACATCGGCATGCTCGGTCCGTCGGCCCGCACGCACCGGCTGCTCATGGAGCTCGCCGACGAGGGAGTCGAGGTCACCGACGCCGACCGGGAGCGCATCCACGCCCCGGCAGGGCTCGACCTCGGCGCCGAGGGTCCCGAGGAGATCGCTCAGGCGATCGTCGCCGAGATCGTGGCCGCCAAGCACGGGCGGTCGGGGGGATTCCTCAAGGAGCGCCCGGGCCCGATCCACGACCGTCCAGTGCCGGGCACCGAGGCGCGCTAAGGCGCCAGGTCGTCATCCCGTCGGTGTCGGCGCTCGCTGCCCGACGACGTGGATCACCCTGATCCCGGTCGTGGCTTCGAGTCGGCGCGGGAGGTCGCGTTTGAGCCAACGGGAGCGTCCCGGCGGCAACGTCGACACCACGATGGCGTCGAAGCTCTGCCCTCGCAGGAGGATGTCCTGCACGGCCTCCATCGGATGCTCGTCTCCCACTTCACCCGTGACCTCCAAGCCCTCGGAAGCCAGCCTCGCCATGGCGCTCTCGAGCCGTTCGCGGGCGGCATGGCGCGCCTCCCCCTCCGTCCACGAGTGATCGCTCGGAGGCGTCGCCGGCACCACGACGTGGAACGAGCACGGGCCGTGACCATGGAGATCGCGCAGGGCCGACAACAGCTGCACCCCTGCGAGGGTCTGGTTGGCGACGACCAGGTAGCGTCGCACGTTCCACCTCCCTGTCCGACGATCGTGCGCTCCTCGGGGGGATGGGGTCAAGACCGCCGCTCCACCCTTCGCCGAAACGATTTGCCTGATCTCGCCAGTCGTGGGATAAGGAAATGCTGTCGTCGGTTGGCGGCGACAGCGGCCACGGGCACGAGGGGGAACGTCTGCGATGTTGCCTTCCAGTTTCGAGTACCACCGGCCGGCCACGATCGACGAGGCGCTCGACCTGCTCGCATCGTTGGGTGAGGACGCGAAGGTGTTGGCCGGCGGCCAGAGCCTGATCCCGATGATGAAGCTGCGATTCGCCGCTCCGAGCCATCTCGTCGACATCAACCGCATCGAGGGCATCGACGCGATCGAGGAGGTCGGCGACGAGCTGCACCTCGGGGCCCTGGTACGACACAATCAGCTCGTCGGCTCGGAGCTGATCAGCTCGAAGTACCCGGTGATCGCGGCCGCCGCGCCGCAGATCGCGGACCCGCTCGTTCGCAACCTGGGCACGATCGGCGGCTCGCTCACCCACTGCGACCCGAGCGGTGATCTCGGGGCGGTGATGCTCGCAGCCCCGAGCGCCCGCGTGACGCTGCGGAGCACGACCGGCACGCGCGACGTGGCGATCACGGACTTCCTCGCCGACACGTTCCAGGCGGCGATCGAACCGAACGAGCTGCTCACGACGATCAAGGTGACGTCGCCGACCGGCAGCTACGGCGGCACGTACCTGAAGCTCGAGCGAAAGATCGGCGACTACGCCACCGTGGCCGTGGCCACGCGTCTGTCGATGTCCGACGGTTCCATCGGCACCGCCGGCATCGGGCTCACGAGCGTCGGGCTTACGAACGTCAAGGCGACCGCGGCGGAGGACGCCCTGGCCGGCCAGGCGCCGAGCCAGGAGCTGTTCGCCGAGGCGGGCCGGCTCGCCGCCGCGGCCTCGAGTCCCGCGAGCGACGTGCGGGGCAGCGAGGCGTACAAGCGACACATGGTCGAGGTGTACGTGCGGCGTGGGCTCACACGGGCTGCCGAGATGGCCGGCGCGGCCTGAGGGAAGGGGAAGACCGAGATGGAAGTCACGATCACCGTCAACGGCACCGCCCACACCCTCGACATCGAGCCTCGCGAGCTGCTCGTGCACGTGTTGCGGGAGGACCTCCGCCTGACCGGCACGCACATCGGATGCGACTCCACGAGCTGCGGAGCGTGCACCGTGCTCTACGACGGCATGCCGGTGAAGTCGTGCACGCTGTTCGGCGTGCAGGCCGATGGTGTCGAGATCACGACGGTCGAAGGACTACTAACCGCCGCCGGACTCGACCCGATGCAGGCGGCGTTCAAGGAGCACCATGGCCTGCAGTGTGGCTACTGCACTCCGGGCATGATGCTCGTCGGCAAGGACCTGATCGAGCGGAACCCTGCGCCGAGTGACGACGACGTCCGCAACGCGATCGGCGGCAACATCTGCCGGTGCACCGGCTACATGAACATCGTGAAGGCGATCCAGGCGGCCGCCGCCGCCCAGGCGACGGCCCAGGCCGCGACCGCCTGACTCCCGAGCCGAGCGACCCGAAGGAGCCCATGAGCATGGCCACAGAGACCGAAGAGATCCGGGGCATCGGCCACAGCGTCCGCCGCAAGGAGGACGACCGATTCATCCGGGGCCGCGGCAACTACATCGACGACGTGCAGCTCCCCGGCATGCTGCACATGGCCATCCTGCGTAGCCCGTACGCGCACGCGAAGCTGAACTCGATCGACGGCTCGGCCGCCCAGGCGATGCCGGGTGTCGTCGCCGTCGTCACTGGTGAGCTGATGGCTCAGCACAACCTCGCGTGGATGCCGACGTTGTCGGGCGATACACAGGCCGTTCTCGTCACCGACAAGGTGCGCTTCCAGGGACAAGAGGTCGCCGCGGTGATCGCCGACGACCCCTACGTCGCGAAGGACGCCCTCGAGAAGATCGAGGTCGACTACGAGCCACTCGGGGTCGTCGTGGATCCGCAGGGGGCAGCTGCCGCCGGCGCGCCTCTTATCCGCAACGAGAAGGACGACCAGTCTGACAACCACATCTACCACTGGGAGTCGGGCGACCAGGCACAGACCGACGCGGCGTTCGCCGGCGCCGATGTCGTGGTCTCGCTCGATACCCACTACCCGCGCTCTCATCCCTCGCCGCTCGAGACGTGCGGCTGCGTCGCCGACGTCGACCCCGCGACCGGCCAGGCCACGATCTACATGACGACGCAGGCCCCGCACCTGATCCGCACGGTGTTCGCGCTCGTCGCTGGCCTGCCCGAGGAGAACATCCGCATCATCTCGCCTGACCTCGGCGGCGGCTTCGGCAACAAGGTGCCGGTCTACCCCGGCTACGTGGTGGCGACCGCCGCGTCGCTCTTGCTCGGCCACCCCGTCAAGTGGGTCGAGGACCGCACCGAGAACCTGATCTCGACCGGGTTCGCGCGGGACTATCACATGCACGGAGAGATGGCGCTGAAATCGGACGGTACGATGCTGGGTCTGCGGACCTCGCTGTTGGCCGATGAAGGCGCCTTCTACGCCGACGCGCAGCCGAGCAAGTTCAAGGTGGGGCTGTTCCACATCGTCACCGGGTCCTACGACCTTCCAACGGCCCACGTCGTCGCTGACGGCTACTACACGAACAAGGCGCCGGGTGGCGTGGCATACCGGTGCTCGTTCCGCGTGACCGAGGCCTCGTACCTGATCGAGCGCCTCGTGCAGAACGCCGCATACGAGCTCGACTTGGACCCGGCCGACATCCGGAAGAAGAACTTCATCGACAAGGACCAGTTCCCGTACGAGTCGGCGACGGGCTTCGTCTACGACTCCGGCGATTACCACGCGGCGATGGACAAGGCTCTCGAGATGATCGATTACGCCGGCCTGCGCGAGGAACAGAAGCAACAGCGAGCAGACGGCAAGCTCTGGGGCATCGGGCTCGTGTCGTTCACCGAGGTGGTCGGCGCCGGTCCGCACAAGGACTACGACATCATCGGCGTCAAGATGAACGACGGCGCCGAGCTGCGCATCCACCCGACGGGCAAGGCGATCCTGAAGATCAGCTCGAAGACCCAGGGCCAGGGCCACGAGACCACGTTCGCCCAGATCGTCGCCGAGGAGCTCGGCATCCAGCCCGAGGACGTCAAGGTGCAGCACGGCGACACCGACAACACGCCGTACG
>JBEVGU010000155.1:0-19608 GCA_040511595.1 Actinomycetota bacterium
TGCCGCCTGCATGGTGCCGACGGCCTCGTCGGCGACATCGAGGAAGCGGTCGGCCCGAACCGTCGGGACCAGGTGCTGCGGAGCCCATGTCTCGGTTTGTGCGAGGTGGCGCCGGCCGCGCTCTTGCAGACCAGTGGCGACGGCCCCGACGCCTATCAGATCCGTGAGGTGAGCCTCGAGAGCATCGGTCCCTTCGTCGAGGGTGGGGCTTGGACGGTCCGCGGGCACGCGCAGGCTCCGACGCTACAGCCCGCCCAGGGCCTCCGACTCCTGCGCCGGATCGGAAACGTCGATCCACGATCGATCGACGACTACCGGGCGAACGAAGGGTACGAGGCGCTGCGGCTCGCGCTCGAGCACGGGCCGGAGTGGACGCTTCGAGAGGTCACGGACTCCAAGCTGATGGGCCGAGGCGGCGCCGCGTTCCCAACCGGTGTGAAGTGGAGGGCGGTCGCCGAGCAGCCGGTGCGTCCGCACTACTTCGTCTGTAACGCCGACGAGAGCGAGCCCGGCACGTTCAAGGACCGCGTGGTCACGGAGCAGGACCCGTTCGCGGTGATCGAAGCGCTCACGATCGCCGGCGTCACGACCGGATGCGAGCAGGGCTACCTCTACGTCCGCGGCGAGTACCCGGACGCGACCGAGTGCCTCCAGCACGCGATCGAGGAAGCGCGCCGACACGGCTTCCTTGGGGACGACGTGATGAGCCACGGCGCCCGGTTCGACATCGAGCTGCGTCGCGGCGCGGGGGCCTACATCTGCGGCGAGGAGACGGCGCTGTTCAACTCCCTCGAGGGCAAGCGGGGCGAGCCTCGCAACAAGCCACCGTTCCCTGTGCAGCGCGGTCTGTTCGGCAAGCCGACCGGCATCAACAACGTGGAGACCCTGATCAACGTGCTCGAGGTGCTGCGCATCGGCGGGCAGGCCTACGCCGAGATCGGCACCGAGGGATCGACGGGTCCCAGGCTGTTCTGTCTGTCGGGCGACGTCGAGCGCCCCGGGGTCTACGAGCATGATCACGGCGTCACGCTCGGCGAGGTGATCGACGCTGCCGGGGGGGTGCGGGAGGGCATGGCGTTGAAGTCGGTGCTCTTGGGTGGTGCCGCCGGCGGATTCGTCGGCCCCGATCAGCTCGACATCGCGCTGACGTTCGAGGACGCGCGTGCCGGCGGGTACACCCTCGGGTCGGGCGTGGTGATGCTGTTCGACGAGTCGGCCGACCTCACCGACACGTGCCTGCGCATCGCGCGGTTCTTCCGCGACGAGTCTTGCGGGCAGTGCGTGCCGTGTCGCGTGGGCACCGTACGCCAGGAGGAGGCCCTGCACCGCCTCGTGCAGGGTCGCGCGCTCGGCTCCCGTGACGACGAGCTCGCGCTGCTCACCGACGTCGCCCAGGTGATGCGCGACGCCTCGATCTGCGGACTCGGCCAGACGGCGGCCAACGCCGTGCAGTCGGCGATCTCGTCGCTCGGCGTTTTCCGGGAGGAGACGGCATGAGCGTCGTGCCCCTCGAGCCGCCCCGGCGCCTGATGACGATCACGGTGGACGGCGTCGAGACCCGGGTGCCCGAGGGAGCCACGATCCTCGACGCCTGCCGTGCGAACCAGGTCGATACGCCGACGCTCTGCTACGCCGACAACCTCACCCCGATCAACGCGTGCCGCGTCTGCGTTGTCGAGGTCGAGGGCTCCAGGACGCTCGTGCCCTCGTGCAGCCGACAGGCCGAGGACGACATGGTCGTGACGACGGACACAGACCGCGTGCGGCACTCGCGCACGCTCGTGATGGAGCTGCTCGCGTCGAGCGTCGAGATGGACCTGACGAGCCCCGACGTGCATCGGTGGATGCGCGAGTACGACGTGCACCCGGAACGGTTCGGCGAGGTCATGCCGGAACTGCCGGCGGGGGAGCGCGACTCGCGCGAGCCCGGCCACCACCACGAGCCAGAGGACGCCACCGTCGCCGAAGGCGTGGCGCAGCCGGTGAAGATCGACAACGAGCTGTACGTCCGCGATTACTCGCGCTGCATCCTCTGCTACAAGTGCGTCGAGGCCTGTGGCGTGGACGCACAGAACACGTTCGCGATCGCCGTAGCCGGCCGGGGCTTCGACGCCCGCATCTCCACGGAGTACGCGGTGCCGCTCGACGAGTCGGCGTGCGTGTACTGCGGCAACTGTATCGGGGTATGTCCTACGGGCGCCCTGATGTTCACGAGCGAGCACGAGATGCGCGAGGCGGGCACCTGGAACGAGCAGGAGCAGACCGTCACGAATACGATCTGCCCGTACTGCGGCGTGGGGTGCGAGCTCGAGCTCCACGTGCAGGACAACGAGATCGTGAAGGTCACGAGTCCGTCGGACAACGCCGTCACCGGCGGCCACCTCTGCGTCAAGGGACGCTTCGGCTTCGCATACGTGCAGTCGCGCCGGGAAGACGACCCCACCCGCCGAAGGCAGCGCCCGCCGCAGCGGGAGTCGACCGAGTCTGAGTCAGACTAGAGCCGTCCCGAGTGCAGTGATACTGGCCGGCGGGCGGTCGATGCGATTCGGCGATGCCGACAAGCTGGCAGCGGAGCACGCGGGCATGCCGTTGCTGCACCATGCCGTGGTACGGCTCGCGCAGGTCACCGGCGACATCGTCGTCGTCGTCGGCCCCGATGGTGCCGAGCCGGCCATGCCTCCGGGCGTCCCGGTCCGCTTCGCTCGCGACTCCGCGGAGGGTGAAGGGCCGTTAGCCGGAGCGGTGGCGGGGCTCGCGGTGGTCGATCGCGACCTCGCCGTCGTGGCCGGTGGCGACATGCCGTCGCTCTCGACCGCGGTGATCCTGGAGATGCTGCGGGTCGCGAGCGAGGCTCCCATCGACGCGGTCGCCCTGCAGGAGGGCGATCGCTTCCGGCCGTTGCCGGTCGTCGTGCGGGTGGCCGCCGCCCGCACGGCAGCGCACGTCCTCATCCACGAGGGGGAACGCGCGCTCCGATCCTGGTTGCAGGCCATGCGGGTGGCGGTCCTCGACGAGACCACCTGGACCGACCTCGACCCGGAACGTGGCACCCTGCGCGACGTCGATGAGCCGTCCGACCTCGATGCATCGTAAGGTCGTCGGCGTGTCGCACGTGGAACCGCTCCGCGCGGGCCCGATCGAAGTCTCGGTGATGTGCCAGGGATTCGCTCGGCTCCTCCTGCGCGAGGAATGTCCCGGCCACGACGTCGACTGGGAGGCCGAGCGCGCGACGCACCCCTGGGCGTTCCACGACGAACGATCCTGGCCATGGCACGTGCACGGGTTCCTTGCGCGCGGACCCTGGGGCCTCGCGGCGATCGACACGGGCGTCGGGTCCTACCCACCGTTCCAGCCCTGGGCAGCCGGATCGGGACGGACCGCCGAGGCCGCGTACGCGGAGTCCGGCGTCGACCCCGCCGAGGTCGGGGTCGTCGTGCTGTCGCACCTGCACGCCGACCACGCCGGCGGCTCGTGGGCAGGAGAGGGGCCCCGGTTCCCGAACGCGCGGGTCGTGCTGCACGAGACCGACCTAGCGTTCTTCAGCGACGAGCACGAGCCGTACGTGGCGGTGCCGGAGATGGAGCGGCTGGGCGAGCTCGGCATGCTCGATCTCGACCCCTCCGATCGCGAGGTGGCTCCCGGCCTGCGGGTCGTGCACACGCCCGGCCACACCCCCGGGCATCGAAGCATCGTGCTCGAGGCGAGCGACGAGCGGATCGTGATCACGGGCGACCTGCTGCACGTTCCGATCCAGGCGGCGCACCCGGAGTGGCCGTCGAACCACGACGTCGACCCGGAGGCCGGAGCGGCCTCCAGGGCAAGGCTCCTGGGCCAGGCGGTGCGGGAAGGGTGGCACGTGGGTGTGCCCCACTTCGCCCGTCCCTTCGGCCGCGTCGACGAGTCCGGATGGCGCTCGATCGTTCCCGTCGACGGCGGGGTCGACGCACGCTGACCCGGGCACGCTCGGTGGGGTAGGCTCCGCGGTGAAGAGCGGGGACGGCGCCCCGGCGCGCAGCCCCGAGGCGGGTCGCCTCCGCGCATCACACACACTCCCGGTCAACCGGCCATCGCGCCGAAAAGGAGCTCGTCATGCCGAAGCGACGCGTCCTCATCATGGGAGCCGCGGGCCGCGACTTCCACAACTTCAACACGGTGTTTCGCGACGATACGAGCAGCGACGTGGTGGCGTTCACGGCCACGCAGATCCCCTTCATCGACGACCGACGGTACCCGCCGCAGCTCGCGGGAGCCGCGTATCCCCGGGGCATCCAGATCTACGACGAGTCCGAGCTCGTGCGGCTCATCGATGAGCTCGACGTGGACGACGTCGTCTTCAGCTATTCAGACGTCTCGCACGAGCACGTGATGCACAAGGCCAGTGAGGTCCTCGCGGCCGGGGCGAACTTCGTGCTCCTCGGGCCCGACGACACGATGATCCGCGCGTCCATCCCGACCGTGGCGGTCACCGCCGTGCGCACGGGGGTCGGCAAGAGTCAGACGACGCGGGCGATCGCCGGGGCGCTGAAGGAGGCCGGGAAGTCGGTCGTCGCCGTGCGGCATCCGATGCCCTACGGCGATCTCGTCGCGCAGCGGGTGCAACGATACGCGGAGCTCGAGGATCTCGATCGGTACGAGACGACAATCGAGGAGCGCGAGGAGTACGAGCCGCACATCACGAGCGGCACCGTGATCTACGCGGGCGTCGACTACGGCGCGATCCTCGAGCTGGCGCAGGCGGAGGCCGACGTGCTGCTGTGGGACGGGGGCAACAACGATCTGCCTTTCTACACTCCGGACGTCTGGATCACGCTGGTGGATCCGCTGCGGGCGGGACACGAGCTCACCTACCACCCGGGCGAGGCGAACCTGCGGGCGGCCGACGTGATCATCGTGAACAAGATGGATTCGGCCTCGCCCCGGCAGGTGGGTCAGCTCGATGCCACGATCGCGGAGGTGAACCCGACCGCGACGGTCGTGAAGGCGAACTCGAAGGTCACGGTCGACGACGCTGAGGCGATCGATGGCAAGCGGGTGCTCGTGGTCGAGGACGGCCCGACGCTGACGCACGGCTCGATGAAGATCGGCGCCGGCGTGGTGGCTGCCGAACGCAACGGCGCGGCCGAGATCGTCGATCCCAGGCCGTGGGCCTTCGGCACGATCGCCGAGACGTTCCAGCGGTACGACGTCGGTGCCGTGTTGCCCGCCATGGGGTACAGCGACGGCCAGCTCGCCGAGATGGAGAAGATCATCGATGCGGCCGACGTGGATCTCGTCGTGATCGGCACCCCGATCGACCTCCGCCGCGTGATCGACATCCGCAAGCCGGCCGTGCGCGTCAGCTACGACCTCGAGGTGCTCCCGGGCTCGCCGCAGCTCGCCGACGTGCTGGCGCCCGTGCTCGGCTAGGGGCGGGATCCCGATGGAACGGATCGTCGTCGCCCTCGGTGGCAACGCGCTGCTCAGACGGGGCGCGGAGGACACGTTCGAGGAGATGTATCGGGCATGCCGCGACGCGGCCGAGCGCATCGCCGACATCGCCGCCGCCGGGTGGCAGGTCGTCGTGACCCACGGGAACGGCCCCCAGGTCGGTCGCATCCTGCTGCAGCAGGAGGCCGCCGCCAGAACCGTCCACCCGATGCCGCTCGACGTGTGCGGCGCCGAGAGCCAGGGGCAGATCGGCTACCTGCTGCAGGTGACGATCGGCGACGTATTCTTCGAACGCGGCATGGAACGTCCCGTCGCGACCGTGCTGACCCTCACCCGGGTTCGTCCGGACGATCCGGCCTTCGCGAACCCCACGAAGTTCATCGGCCCGTACTACGAGGAGGCAGAGGCTCGCCGGCTCGAGGCCGAGCGCGGCTACACGATGAAGGCGGATCCGCACGGTGGCTGGCGGCGCGTGGTGCCGAGCCCGACCCCGTACTCGATCGTCGAGACGCCCGTGATCGCACGGCTGGTGGCCGATGACGTCGTCGTGATCGCCAGCGGCGGAGGCGGCGTGCCCGTGATCGAGGACGGGCCACGGCTGGTCGGCACCGAAGGTGTCGTCGACAAGGACCTGGCGGCCGCGATCCTGGCCGAGGAGGTGGGTGCCACGACCTTGCTCGTGCTCACCGACGTGAAGAAGGTGCAGCGCGGGTACGGATCGCTCTACCCCGAGGACATCGATCGACTGACGGTGACCGAGGCGAAGGCGTTGCTGGAGGAGGGTGAGTTCGGCGCCGGATCGATGGGGCCGAAGGTCGAGGCCGCGATGGGGTTCGTGAGCGAGGGTGGGACGAGGGCCGTGATCGCCGACCTGGACGACGCGACGGACGCCTTGTCCGGTCAAGCGGGCACGGAGATCGTCGCCTGAGGCAGTGAAGCGTCGTCAGTGGCGCGGGCCGCCCCGGCCTCGGCCGGGGTTCCGGAACTGGTTCGCGAACACGTAGAGCGAGAAGACGCCCACGGCGCCCGCCAGCAGCACGAGGAGTGCGATGAAGATGGCCTCGAGCGGCCCCTTGATCACCGGGAAGAAGTCTGCGAGCAGGTGCACGTCGTCATCCCCTCCGGCGCTCATCGTATCGAACGGCGTGTGGCGGCCGTAGGGTGTGCCCCGTGCGACTGGGTCTGCTCACCGGCGGTGGAGATTGCCCCGGGCTGAACGCCGCGATCCGCGCGGTGGTTCGGCATGCGCACGACGAGCTGTCGGCCATGGTCCTCGGGTTCCGCGACGGCTGGCGGGGCGTGATGGGGGGGACCGCCGAGGAGCTGACCCGAGACGACATCAGAGGCATCCTGTCCCGGGGCGGCACGATCCTGGGCACCTCCGGGGTCCAGCCGTTCCGCTCGCCTGAGGGCATCGACCGGGTGCGCGAGGCGATCGCGGTGCATCAGCTCGACGGGTTCGTGGCGATCGGCGGTGAGGGCACGATGGGCGCGTGTGCGGCGATGCCCGACGTGCCCGTGATCGGCATCCCCAAGACGATCGACAATGACATCGGCGGCACCGATCACAGCATCGGATTCCAGACGGCCGTGCAGGTCGCGACCGACCTGATCGATCGGCTCTACAGCACCGCCGAGAGCCATCGGCGGGTGATGGTGTGCGAGGTGATGGGTCGCAGCGCGGGATGGATCGGGCTCAGCGCGGGTATCGCGGGCGCCGCAGACGTGATCCTGCTGCCCGAGAACCCGTTCGACATCGAGCTCGTCGCGCGCCGGGTGAAGCAGCGCATGCTCGAGGACCGGCGGTTCTCGATCGTGGTGGTCTCCGAGGGCGCCCAGCCCGTGCACGGGACGATGGAGGTCCCCGACTACCCGCTCGACCCGAACGGTTGGCCCCGGCTCGGCGGTATCGGGAGCCTCGTGGCCCAGGAGCTCGAAGCCCGCATCGGGGTGGAATCGCGCATCACCGTGCTGGGACACGTCCAGCGCGGAGGATCGCCGGTCGCCTACGACCGGGTCCTGGCCACGCGCCTGGGCATCGCCGCGGTAGAGAAGGCCTCGCGAGGCGGGTGGGGCACCATGGTGGGGATGGCGGGGCAGGAGATCGTGACCACGCCGATCGCCGAGGTCGCGAAGGCGCCCCGACTGGTGCCCGAAGCGCTCTGGCGACTGCCCCAGGTCCTGTGCGATTGATGATCCGCCTCCGCGATGCGGGCGCGGTCCTCTCGTAGGCTTCGCATCATGCGCCTTGGCATCCTGACCGGCGGCGGCGATGTCCCGGGGTTGAACGCGTCGATCAAGGCCTTCGTGATGCGGGCGGCGTCCGAGGGGCACGATGTCACCGGTATCCGACGAGGGTGGGGCGGGCTGGTCGAGACCGACCCCGACGACCTCGAGAGCGTCGCCAGGAACTCGCTCAGGCTCGATCCCGGGGTCGTCCGGACGATCGATCGCTCGGGGGGAACCTTCCTTCATACGTCGCGCACGAACCCGGCCAAGGTGAGGCCGAACGACGAGCCGGCGTTCCTGGCCGCCGGACGCATCGACGACGGTCCGCGCGACCACACGGCGCACGCCCTACGGGTGATCGAGCGTCTCGGGCTCGATGCGTTGGTCTCGATCGGCGGCGACGACACGCTTTCGTTCGGCCTGCGCCTGCATCAGGAGGGCGTGCCGGTGATCGCGATCCCCAAGACGATGGACAACGACGTGCACGGCACCGACTACTGCATCGGCTTCTCGACGGCAGTGACACGCGCCGTGAACTTCGTGCACCAGATGCGCACGAGCGCGGGGTCGCACGAACGAATCGCCGTGGTCGAGGTGTTCGGACGCTACAGCGGCGAGACCTCCTTGGTCTCGGCGTACCTTTCCGGAGTCGAGCGGGCGATCATCTCCGAGGTGCCGTTCGACGTGGATCGGCTCGGTGAGCAGCTGATGCGCGACAAGGCGGCCAACCCGAGCAATTACGCGATGATGACGATCTCCGAGGGCGCGATCCTCGCGGGTGGCGCGATGGTGCAGGGCGGCCCCGAGGATGCCTACGGCCACCGCAAGCTCGGGGGCATCGGGGAGCTCACGAGCGCGTTGCTCAAGGAGCGCACGGGCTCGGACACCATCCACCAGCAGCTGGGCTACCTGATGCGCTCGGGCTCTCCCGATTCCCTCGACCTGATGGTGGCGATCAACTTCGCCGTGATGGCGGCCGACCTCGCGATCGACGGCGTGCACGGGCGCCTCGTGGCGCTGCGCAACGGCAACTACGTGAACGTGCCGCTCTCGGTGCTCGGCCAGGGCGTGAAGCGGGTCGACGTGGATGCCCTCTACGACCGGGAGGCCTATCAGCCGAAGATCCGCCACGTCGACGGCAAGCCGATGTTCCTGTACTGACGGGCTGCTCGGCGGGTGGGAGAGCCGGCAGTCGCTAGACTGCGGTCCATGGCACGGTTCCGCGTCGACCTGCGCTCGGACACCGTCACGACCCCGTCCGACGCGATGCGAGCGGCGATGGCGAAGGCCGAGGTCGGCGATGCCTGGTACGGCGACGACCCCACGGTGAACCGTCTGCAGGAGCTCGCGGCGGAGCGTCTGGGCACGGAAGCCGCGATCTACGTACCGACGGGCACGATGGCGAACCAGATCGCGCTCGCGCTGCACGTGCGAACGAGCGGTCACTTGGTGGCCTGCTCGGCGTTCTCCCACGTCGCCGGCACCGAGGTCATGACGGCGGCCGCCATGTCGGGCATCGCGTTCCGCACGACCGATCCCGGTCCCCGGGGGTGGATCGACGCGGAGCAGGCGCGCGCCTTGCTCGAGCTCGACACGTACTACGACGTCGAGGTCGTCGACCTGCTCTCGGTCGAGAACACACTCGGCGGCACCGGCGGTCGCGTGATGCCGCTCGAGGAGCTGCGCGCGGTCCGCAAGGTGGCCGACGACGCCGGTGTGCCCGTGCATCTCGACGGCGCCAGGCTGTTCAACGCGGCAGCCGCGGCGGGTGTCGACGCGGCGGAGTTCGCCGCGGAGGCCGACACCGCCATGTTCTGCGTCTCGAAGGGCCTCGGCGCCCCCATCGGGTCGCTGCTGTGCGGGCCGGCCGACCTCATGCCCGAGGCCCGGCGCCTCTGGATCCTGTTCGGTGGCGCCTGGCGCCAGGCGGGCATCACCGCGGCCGCCGGCATCGTCGCCCTGGAACACGGGCCGGGCCGCCTGCACGAGGATCACGAGCGGGCCCGCAGGCTCGCGGAGGGCATCGCGGAGCGGCTGCCCGGCTCGATCGATCTGGAACAGGTCGCGACGAACATGGTCCTCGTCGACACGGAAGCGGTGGGGCTCGGCGTGCTCGATTCGGTCGAGCGGCTGGCGGCCCTCGGCGTGGGCGCGACGCACATCGGGAGCCACGTGCGCCTGGTGACCCACGCCGACGTGAGCGACGACGACGTCGACCTCGCGCTCGATGCGTGGAGCTCGGTCGCGGCACGCGCCGCGCGACCGGGGGACCCGTCATCCGGCGGACGCGACGAGTCGAAAGGGGACTGATGGGCCTGTTCACGAAGAAATATCCGCCCGAGATCGCGCCGCGCATCCCTCCCGGACAGCGCTTGGTCAAGACCTGGCCGGTGCTGCACTACGGGCCGATCCCGACCTTCGACGGCACGAACTGGGACCTGGACGTCTCGGGCATGGTCGAACACCCGTTTCGGCTGTCCTACGACGAGCTTCGAGCGCTGCCGACCGTGACCGTCGATGCGGACATGCACTGCGTCACAGGCTGGACGACCCTCGACAACACCTGGGAAGGCGTGCCGTTCCGGGCGATCCTCGAGCGGGGCGCCCCGGTGCCGGAAGCCAAGTGGGTGATCGCGGAGTCCGCCCATGGCTACACCTCGGACCTGTCCCTCGAGGCGATGAGCGACGACGACGTGCTGCTCGCCTGGCGCAACCACGGCGAGGACCTCACGCCCGAGCATGGCTGGCCGCTGCGACTCGTCGTGCCGAAGCGCTACGCCTGGAAGAGCGCGAAGTGGCTGACGGGCCTGCGCTTCAGCGACCGGAACGAGCGGGGCTTCTGGGAGGTGCGCGGCTACCACGTGCACGCCGAGCCGTTCGCGGAGGAGCGTTACAGCCACCAGGAAGGTCCGCGGGCGGAGCTGCAGCCTTAGCGAGGCCCGCGAGCCGGCTTCGGGCGCAGCGCCCTGAGCCTCGCGATCTGTTCGGCGTGGTCCGAGGCCTCGCCCGGCGTCTCGAGCACGAACGCCAGATCCGCCACCTCGGGCCGCGCCAGCAGCGATCCGAATCCGTCGGAACCGATGCGTCCCTCGCCGATCGGCGCGTGCCGGTCGCGGTGCTCTCCGCGCCCGTACTCCGAATCGTTGGCGTGCATCAGGCCGATACGCCCGGTGAGCCCTTCGGTGCGGAGCTCGTCGAAGAGCGCTGCGACCCCTTCGGCGGTGTCCAGCCCGTATCCGGCCGCGAACAGGTGGCAGGTATCGAGGCACAGCCCGACCGCATCAACCGCCACGCGCCCGAGCAGCTCGGCGGCCTCGGCCGCCGTGGAGGCCACGGCCCCCCGCGTGCCGGCCATCAGCTCCACGAGGACCCGGGTGCGCTCCGACGCCTCGGTCACCGCGTCGATCGACGCGACCGCTCGGCGCCGGGCGAGATGGGTGTCGCCGCCGCCGCCGTTGCCCGCGTGCACCACGAGCGCGTCGGCACCCAGGGCGTCGCAGGCCTCGATCGAGGCGATCGCGAGGGCGCGCGACTTCCCGAGGAACACCGGATCGGCGGAGGCGATGTTCACGAGGTACGGCGCATGCGCGATCAGAGGTCCGAGCCCACTGGCCGCCCAGGCCTCACGGAACGCCGCGACCTGCTCGTCGGTCTGCCTCGGGGACGCCCAGGCCCGTGGGTTGGAGAGGAAGACCTGCGCGCAGTCTGCTCCCCGAAGACGACACTCGCGCACGACTCCCGTCGTGGCTTTCGATCCGCGGCGCACGTGCGCCCCGAACCTCACAGCAGGAAGAGCTGGATCGTGTCGCCGTAGGACACGGTCACGCCGGGCGCCGGGCTCTGCGTGATGACGACGCCGGTCCCGCCCGGCAGGTCGGTGAAGGATGCCGCGAGCCCGTACTCGGCGGCGCGATCCTCGGCCTGGACACGGGTCAGGCCGATGAAGCTCGGCGCTCGGAACCGCTCCGGTCCGAGCGACACCTTGATGGTGACCGTCGATCCGTACGGGGCCTCGGTGCCCGCCTTGGGAGCGACGCCGATCACGAGCCCGCGGTCGACGCCGCTGGAGAACGTTTCCTCGATGACGACCGCGAATCCCGCGGCCTTCAGGCGCTCGGTGGCATCGGCCTCGGTGGCTGCCGCGACGCGCGGCACGTCGACCGGGGCATGCCCTCGGCTCAAGACGACCTCGACGGTGCTCTCCGCGGGCACCATGCCGGTGTCGAGCTGCTCGATCACGCTTCCCTCGGGGATCTCGGCGTCGTGGCGCCGCCTCGCCACCTCGATCCCGAGCCCCACCCGCTCCAGCCTGGTCGTGGCTCCCTCGAGGGTCATGCGCTCGACGTCGGGGGCTCGCACGGGCGGCGCTCCCAGCGAGGGGACGAGCGTGACGGGCTCGCCCCGCTCGAGCGACGTGCCCGCGACGGGCTGGACACGCAGCACCAGTCCCTCGTCGATGCGCTCGGAGTGAACCGGGTCGGCGATGCGGACCGCGAACCCAAGGTCCGACAGTCGGTCACGAGCCTGGTCGAGCGGCACGCCGACCACGGCGGGCACGTCGGCGCGATGGGGGACTAGGTACGTCCACACGCCCCATCCGATCGCGACGAGAGCGGCGACGAGCGCGAGGATGCCGAGTCGCCGGCGCCAGCGGCGCTTCGTCGATCGTTCCACCCGGGCGATCGTCTGGGTCGTCGTCGTGGCCTCGTCGACCTCGACGTCGCCGAGCCGGATCACGCCGATCGCCGGCCCACCCTCGGCCGGGTCCGGCTCGGGGGTGGCGTCGACGAGCGAGGCCAGCGACCGCGCCGGTGGGAGCGATGGGGCGAGGGCGTCCAGGTCGCGCCGCATCCCGACGGCCGACTCCGGCCGCATCTCGCGGTCGCGGTCGGTGGCGCTGGCGACGAATCCATCGAGCTCGGCGGGGATCGCGGGGACGAGGGCGCTCGGGTGTGGCACGCGCCCCGACAGGTGCTTGTAGGCGATCGACATCGCTGTCTCTCCAGTGAATGGCAGTTTCCCGGTCAGCAGCTCGTAGGTGACGATTCCGAGGGAGTACAGATCGCTGCGCGGATCGGCCGGCTCACCCCTGATCTGCTCGGGGGCCAGGTACTGCACCGTGCCGGTGACCGTGCCGGCCTGCGTCTGCCGGCCTTCGGCGTAGGCGCGCGCGAGGCCGAAGTCGGCGACCTTCGCGACCCCATCGGTCGTGATCAGCACGTTCTCGGGCTTGATGTCGCGGTGCACGATGCCCTGGCGGTGCGCGTGTTCGAGGGCGAGCAAGGTCTGGCGGACCACGTCGGTCGCCTGCGAGGGCTCGAGGCGTCCGTCGCGGGTCAGCAGGGCGCGCAAGCCCTGTCCCCGCACGTACTCCATGACCATGTAGTAGATGCCGTCGACCGACCCCCAGTCGAAGACCGCGACGATGTTGGGGTGGGAGAGCCCGGCCGCCGCGCGAGCCTCGGTGCGGAACCGGTCGACGAACGCCTGGTCGCCAGCGAGCGAGCGATGGAGCACCTTGATCGCGACCTCGCGAGCCAAGACGGTGTCGCGCGCGCGGAACACCTCGCCCATGCCCCCGGACGCGATGCGGCCCACGACGTCATAACGCCCGTCGAGCGTGACGAGCTGGCGGCCTCCGGACGTGTCCGGCGACCCGGGGCGAGTGATACTCCTGTTCAGCGGTGCCTCCTGCAGTCGGGGAAGCGCTCGTCGCAGGAGCGCCTGGCGAATCGTATAGCCGGAAAGGGGCATGATCGTGGAGGTTCGAGCAACTCCGTCGCCGAGGGATCGCGACGGCATCGGCGCCGAGCTCGACCGCATCGAGGCCTCCGTGACGGCCGGCGACACAGACCTGCGCGCACTGGGCTTCTGGCCGGTGGTCGAAAGGATCAAGCTCGACCGGGCCCTGGTGCACGAGCATGCCGACCGCGTCGGGCGCATCGATTCGGCCGCCTTCCGTGCCCGGGTGCGCTTGCGGGCGCCCGTGTGGGTCGGCAACGTCGTGCTCCTCCTCGGGGTCGTGGTCGGCGCGATCGCGGTCGGCGCGGCCTTCGCATGGAGCTCACCCACGTCGAAGGGGCTCGCGCTCGTCGCGGCCGGCGCGATCTGGTGCTTCTCGGTGCACTCGCCGACGCACTGGCTCGCCGGGTATCTCGCAGGCATCCGGTGGACCGACTACTTCCTCGGGGGCCCGCCGCCGCCGCGCCCGGGACTGAAGTCGGACTACGGCACGTACCTGCGGGCCGATCCGGATTCCCGCGCGTGGATGCACGCGTCCGGAGCGATCGCGACGAAGATCGCGCCATTCGTCGCACTCGCGTTCTGGCCGGCATCGGGCGCTCCGTGGTGGGCGGCGGCCGTCCTCTTGGGGCTCGGTCTACTGCAGATCGCGACTGACGTGGCGTTCAGCACGAGGAACAGCGATTGGAAGAAGTACCGACGGGAGAAGGCGGTGGCTCGGGAGCGCCGGGCGGCCCTGGCGCCCGGCGCCGCCCGCGATGCCACCGCCCGGGTATCGGGCGGCTCCCGGATCCCGCGGCCCCCTCCGCCAGTGCTCACCGCCGAGCCGGTCGATCGGACCGAGGGGGGCGGGCGCTGACGCTGACGTCGTCGCGAAGGCTCCGTCGGCGGCGGCTAGGGTGTGCCGGTGGACCTCGTGTGCGTGGGCGACGTGATGCTCGACATCCGGGTCGATGCGGAGACCCTCAAGCGCGGGGGCGACGTACACGGCCGGGTCCTCATGCAGCCGGGCGGCACCTCCGCCAACGCCGCGGTCTGGGCCCGATGGGCGGGCGCCACGGCCGCGGTGCTCGGCCGGGTCGGTGACGACCTGCAGGGCCGGACGCTGCGACAGACGCTCGCCGAGCAGGGCGTCGAGCCCTCGCTCACGGTCGACCCCGAGGCTCCGACCGGCACGATGCTCGTCGTGTACGAGCCCGGGGAACGCTCGATGGTCGCGGATCGCGGCGCCAACGCGCGGCTCGCTCCCGAGGACCTGCCGGTCTCGGTCGAGGCGGGGGCCGTGCTCGTGTCCGGCTACCTGTTCTTGCAGGCGCCCGGCCACGAGGCTGCCATGGCGGCCCTCGAGCGTGCGAATGCGCGGTTCGTGGCGGTCGAGGCGGCCTCGTGGCCTCTAGTCGAGCGCTTCGGAGCGTCGAGGTTCTTGGAGGCGAGCACGCGCGCCTCGGTCGTGTTGGCCAACGAGCTCGAGGCCGAGGTGCTCACGGGCCTGCGCGGAGCCGAGGCCGCGCGCGAACTGGGCGAGCGCTATCGGGTCGCCGCCGTGAAGATGGATCGTCGCGGCGCCGTGCTCTGCGTGGAGGGAACCCTGCTCGAGGCTCCGGCCGAGCCCGTCGCCGAGGTCGATCCGACCGGGGCTGGCGACGCGTTCGACGGGGTGCTGCTCGCCTCGCTCGCGTGCGGTGCCTCGAGCGAGGAAGCCCTCGCGTCGGCGTGTCGCGCCGGGGCCCTCGTCGCCTCCAGCCGGGGAGCCTGGCCCCAGAAGGTCACCGGCGATGCGTGAGGTCGTCGCCGTCGCCGGTGAGGTCCGAGATGCCCTCGAGACTGGCCTGGGCGTCGTTGCGCTCGAGACGAGTGTGATCGGTCAAGGGCTGCCGGTGCCAAGGAACCGCGAGTGCGTCGAGCGCATGGGCGGCGCGATCCGGACGGCCGGGGCGGTGCCGGCGTGGATCGGGGCCGCGGGCGGACGGGTCGTCGTCGGCTTGACCGACGAGGATCTGGCACGGTTCTGCGAGCCCGGCACCGCGACGAAGGTGGCGAGGCGCGACCTCCCGGCGGCGATCGCGTCCCGGGGGCTCGGCGCCACAACGGTGAGCGCGACGGTCTGGGCCGCCGCGGGAGCCGGCATCGTGGTGGGAGCGACCGGCGGCATCGGCGGCGTGCACCCGGGCCCGGACCCCGACGTGAGCGCGGACCTGCTCGAGCTCGCCCGTACACCCGGGATGCTGGTCTGCTCGGGGCCGAAGTCGATCATCGACCCCGACGCGACGGCGGAGAAGCTCGAGGAGCTCGGCGTCGCCCTCATCGGCTACCGGGTCGCCCGTCTGCCGTTCTTCCTCGCCGCGGAGGCGTCCGTGGACCTGGAGCACCGAGCGGCCTCGCCGGCCGAGGCCGCGGCGTTGCTCGGTAGAGCGCTGGCCCTCGGCACGCGTTCGACGCTGGTGCTGTGCAACCCGGTCCCGCCGTCGTTCGCGATGGATGCCGACGAGGTCGCTCGGGCGGCCCGCGAGGCCGAGCGGCGCGCCGACGCCGCGGGGGTGCACGCGAAGGCGAGGACCCCGTTCCTGTTGGGGGCGCTCGCCGAGCTCACCGACGGGCGGAGCCTCGATGCCAACCTGGCGCTGCTCGAAGGCAACGCCCGCCTCGCGGCCGAGATCGCGGTCACGCACGCTGCGGCCGGCTGAGCGACGTCAGGAGCGCCAGGGCTCCGCCGAGGAGGGCGATGCCCGCGACGAGCCCGGTGGCCGACACTCGGGAGAACGTCATGCCGAGCGCGTCTGCCACCACGGCGCCCACCGCCAGCACCGCGACCCCGAACGGGATCGACGCGAGCACTCGGCTCGCTCGATCGCCCGGTCCGAGCGACCACGCCCACCCCAGCCCCGACACGCCGATCAGCGCGAGGAGCGCGGCCACCTCGATGACCAGGTCCCAGAGGGGCCGCGCCGCCGGCGCGGCCGCGTGGAAGGAGGCAGGCGGCTCGGGCCCCTGCACGAGGACGACTCCCGGTCCGAGCGGCCGGCTCCCGGAGAGGGCATCGGTGCCCGGCGTGAAGGCGGCGAGCTGGAGCACCGGGGCGCCGCTCGCGATCGCCGGTCCGGCGGCCGACCAGGTGAGGGCCGACGCCTCCGCGATCCGTCCGCCTCCCGTGGTCTGTCGTCCCTCGGCCAGGTCCTCCGGCTTCCCCACGGCCATGAGGGGCCGGGTGACGGCCGTCGCGGGCATCGCAGCTCGCACGACCCGGTCGGGCAGCCTGGGGTTGAGGAACGTGGTGAGGAACACCACCGGTCCCTCCGGGACGGCGGCGTCCATGTAGGCCGCCGCGGTCGCGGCTTGGGCCGCCCCTCCGGGGACGGCTGGCTCCTGCGATCGCCACAGGTCTCCGGCCCACCACGCGCCGAGAGAGAGCGCGGCGACGGCCACGAACGCGCCGGCCGCGATGGCGCCGGCCACGAACGGGGTCGCCACGGTCGAGGTACCGCTCGCGGCACCCTCGTTCCGTCGATCGCGCGGGCCGGCGATCGAGCGGTGGATACCGCGCACGAGCCAGACGACCGCCGCGGCGGCGAGGACGGGGATGGCCAGGGCGAAGTCGACGACCCGGTAGCTCGGCACGGTGAGGTCGAGGATGTGCAGAGCCGTCGCGGCGAGCGGCACCGTGGCGGCCCACAGCAGCATGAACCACATGCCCCACCGCGCCGGCGTACGCTCGCGCCCCAGGCGCGCGGCCCCGGCGATCGCGGCCGCGCCCGTGGCCCATACCGGGCCTGAGCTCGACCGGGCTGCGTCCTTCTCGAGCACCTTCTCGAGCCGGAGGCTGGGACCACGAGGGGGCACGCCGGCGACCGCGATCAGCAAGCCCCACCCGAGGCCCTGGCCCACGGTGGCGGTCGCCGCCAGCCGGACGGCCGGGAGCTCCCGCCACGGCGCGCCCGCCCGGCTCCGGCGAACCGCGTCGGGGATAAGCAGCATCCCCACCAGGAGGAGCAGCGCGGCGATCACGGTGGCCAACACCCAGTGGATCGGCACCGCGGCCGCGACGAGGGCGACCGCCCCCGCCAGGGTGCGGTTCCCCTCGGTCGTCTCGGTCGTCGCCACCAGGGCGGCAGCGGCCGCGACGAGCACGACCGGGTCCACCGTGAGGTTGTCGAGGCTCCCGCCCGCGGTCCGGGCCACCTGCACCGAGGCCCCTACGGCGACGAGGTAGATCGGCGCGGCCCAGCCCGGCTCGCGCCACACGCTGCGGGCGAACGCGGCCGCCCCGGCCCCCACAGCGACGCCCATCGCCGCCGGCCAGAGGAGCGCGAGGGACGACGGCTCACGGCCGGTGACGGAGCCGAGCAGCGCCCACAGGGTCGCCGTCGTGGCGCGGTCCTGGTCGTGCACGTAGGAGGGCGTCCATCCCTCGAGCGCGCCGGTGCCGGCCTCGGCGATCAGGTTGGCCCGGTATTGGTACAGGGGCGTGTCGAAACCGACCGCCGCGGGCTCCGGTACGCCGGCGAAGCGAGCGGTGTACAGCACGATCGCCACCACGGCGGCGACCAGCGTTCCGGCTCCCAGGGATGCGAGACGCCATCGCCGGGAGGAGCGGTCGTCCCCGGTCACCTCAGCCAGGTCTTCCCGATCGCCTTGGAGAAGTTCCACGCGTAGCGCATGCTCTTCGGCTTCTTGGACTCGCCGCCCCGCCGAGTGAGGAACGTCACCGGCACCTCGACGATCCGGGCGCGCTGACGCAGCGCCTCGATCGTCACCTCCGAGGTCCAGAACTGGTCCTGCACGAGGATCAGCTTCCGCAGGGTCTCGGCGCGGGTGGCCCGGTAGCCGCTCGAGATGTCGGTGATGCGCTGGCCGGTGAGGATCGTGACGAGCCACGAGAAGAAGTGCACGCCGGCGTGTCGGATGAAGCCACCGCCCCGCTCGAAGTCACCGAGCATCCTGGATCCGTTCACATGGTCGGCGCGGTCCTCGATGATTGGCTCGATCAAGACCGGGATCTCCTCCGGAAGGTGCTGCCCGTCGGCATCGAGGCTCACCACGATGTCGGCGCCGAGCTGCAGCGCGATGTCGTAGCCGATCCGCAATGCCATGCCTCCGCCTCGACGGATCGGGAGAGTGGTCGCGAGCGCCCCGGCCATGCGGGCCGCCTCGGCCGTACCGTCGTCGGAATGGTCGTCGATCACGATCGGCACCACGTGGTAGCCCGAGACCTCCTTCGGCATCGCGTCGATCACGGCGCCGACGTTCTCGGCCTCGTTGAACGCCGGAGAGATCGTGATGACCTTGGGCCCGGGCGGCACGCGACGTTCCGCCTCGTCCCAGTCGAAGCGCTCGACCGTGAGGGACTCAACGAGCTGGCGGATCGCGCGCTCGCTGCGATCGGAGTGGCCCTGCAGACGGAACAGCAGCAGGAACAGCACCACGACCGCGCCGAGCAGCAGCGCCACGAGCCGACGGTTGTCGCCCGGTTGGAAGTTGAACGTGTCGAACACCGGGTCGAACAGGTTCGGGAAGGCCGCCAGCACGACGACGGCCGCCGCCGCGAAGAACGCGGTGAACAGGCTGAGCCGGCTGATGTTGCGCCGCTGGTACGAGCGGATCGCGGCGAGGAGGAACGTGACCGCGGCCGCGCCGGCGAGCAGCCGCAGGGCCCACATGTCGCTACGAGACCGAGCTCTCGCTCGGCTGCAGCCGCCACCGGTCGCGCGGCATGATGTGATCGGCGATCGTGCGGTGCTTGAACCGCTCGATCTCGGCGAAGACCGACTCGATCAACGTCTCGGAGAGCAGGTGGGGCTGCAGGCCCAGGTCGAGCAGCTTGGTGTGAGTCGGGTTGTAGTAGTGCTCCTCGAGCTCGACGCGCGGGTTGTCGATCGGCTCGATCGCGACGTCGATGCCGACCTCCGCCCCCGCCCGCTGCACGAGGTCGGCCAGCTCGAGGATCGAGAACGACTCGGTGAACTGGTTGAACACGCGCATCTCGCCACGCTCAGCGGGGTGCTCGACGGCGAGTTCGATGCACTGCAGCGTGTCGACGATGTTCAGGTAGCCGCGCGTCTGGCCGCCTTTGCCGTAGACGGTGAGCGGGTGGCCGATCACCGCCTGCAGGCAGAAACGGTTCAGGGCGGTGCCGAAGACGTCGTCGTAGTCGAACCGGGTCAGCAGCCGGTCGTCCAACCGCGTCTCGTCGGTGTGGATGCCGTAGACGGTGAG
>JBEVGU010000156.1:0-3872 GCA_040511595.1 Actinomycetota bacterium
CCGAGCGACGCGAACATCGCTCCGGAGTAGAGCAACGCCACGAACGCGGCGGCCGTGAGCAGCCACCGCAGCTGGAGGCGCTCGATCCCGGTCGACCGACGGAACCGGAGGACGAGCGCGGTCAATGATCCGAGGACGCCGACGGGGATCACGATGATCAGGAACTGTGCGGCCTCGAGGAGCGGGCGGATCGCCTCGATGCCGATCGGATTCGCGACGCCGGAGATCGGCGACTCTTGTATCGGCCCGGGGTCGAGCAGGATCGAGAAGAAGACCACCGTGAGCCCGACCCCGAGGCCCCACGCGAACCATCTCCAACGCGGCGAGGGCAGGTGCCCGTCCGGGAACAACAGCAGCAGGAACGTGACGGGCAGCACGACGATCGGGAGCCAGCTCGGTTGATCGAACGCGATGAGCACGAGCCCGGCGTCCCGACGGCCGGAATGGATCAGGAAACTGCCGAGCTCGCTGGCGATCGCCGTCACGCCGAAGAAGACGCCCATCCCCAGCATCAGCCACCCGATCGAGTTCTCGGGTCGACGCGACGCCAGCACGTACCCGATCACCGGGAACATCGCGAACGAGAGCACGAAGCCGATGTCGCCGAGGGGATCGTCGCCCGCGCCGGGAGGGCGGACCGAGGCGTCGAGGAACGCGAAGACGAGCCCGATCGCGAAGCAGGCCAACGTGAGCCCGGCCAAGACCCGTGCGAGCAGCAGGTGACGGCCGCGCGCCGAATGGGCGAGTTGAGCATGTTCCTGCAGCACGGGGGGATGTTCGCACGTCGTGGGTTCGCACCCAAGGGCGACACCGACGGATCCTACTTGCCGCCGCCTCCGGGCGGCCCGTGCGGCACACCCCGATCCGCCGGTCGATCTCTTGGTGAGCCTCGGCCGACGCCGAGCTCGACCCGGTCATCGCGTCGAGGAAGTGCGTCCTGTCGAGACCTCACCGACCTCGGCCGAGGTGTTGGGTCTGCGCCCCTTCCGATGAACGGCCCAGGGGCGCAGAATCGCGTCGGAGATCCTGTTGCTCACGACACCAGCCGAGCTCACAGCGACCGACGACGGCTCGAAGAGCGGCCGATGGGCGTGGACTGCCTGGGTTCTCTCGCTGGTTCTGGTCGTCTCCGCAGTGGCTTTCGAGACGGCACGGCGTGGGCGGGTCGATCCCTTCGAGGTCGGGTTCATAGTGATCGCCGTGATGGCTTATGCGACGGTGGGAGCACTCATCACCTCACGGCAGCCTGGGAACCGCGTGGGGCTGTTGTTCACATGGGTGGGAGCCTCGGCGGCCGTGGCTCTCGCCTGCGGTGGGTACGCGACGCTTGCGCTCGAGCGCGATCTTCCGTTCGTGAGCGCCACGGCTTGGATCGGTCGGGTCGGCTTCGCCGCGATGTTCGGCCCGCTGGCCTTCCTCTTCCTGATCTTCCCGACCGGTCAGCCACCGTCGCACAGGTGGCGGTGGATCCTCCGCGTAATGCTCGTCGCCTACGCGGTGAACATCGTCGGCTTCGCGCTCACGCCGGGGCCGCTGGGCGCGGGCTTCTCGGAGCTGGAGAGGGAGGTCCAGAACCCGATCGGGCTGCCCCTTCCCTGGAAGGGTGCCGTGTCGGGGATCACGGAGATCGCCGGGTTGGTCGTCCTGGCGGGCGCCCTGCTATCGATCGTCTCGCTAATCCAGCGATTCCGGCGGGCGAGCGGTGTCGAGCGCCAGCAGATCCGATGGCTCCTGTTCCTCGCGGCATTCCTCGGTGCTCTCGTCCTGTGCTTCATCCCGCTGGCTGTCTCAGGCGTGATCCCCGAAGAGGAGGAGAGCTTCTGGGGGAACGCGTTCTTCTTCGTGTTCATCTTCGGCGTGTTCCTCGGGATCCCTGCGATGTCGGCCATCGCCATCCTGCGCTACCGCCTGTACGACCTCGACTTCGTGATCAAGAAGACCGTCCTCTACGGGGTCCTAGTCGTGCTCATCGTGGGTGTGGCCGGAGCAGGCGCGTTCCTGCTCGGCAGGCTCTTCGTCCCGGAAGACCTGCCGCCGGTGACACTGGTCGTGATCGGCGCCGTCGCCGGGGTGCTCCTCTGGCCCCTTCGTCGGCTCGCGACCCAGATCTCCGACCGGCTCGTGTACGGGGGACGGACATCGGCCTATGAGGCGATGACCATCTTCTCCCACCGCGTCGGGGATACGTATGCCAGCGAGGAGGTGCTCCCTCGCATGGCCTCGATCATCAAGGAGACGGCGCGCGCTGAAGGCGCAACCGTGTGGCTTCTCATCGGGAGGGAGTTCCGGGCTGCAGCCACCACGGGACGGATCGACGACCCACCGCCCGTCGCGGCCGAAGGAGACGAACTCCCTCCGATGCCTGCCGACTATGCCGCGCCCGTCAAACACCAGGGTCAGTTGCTCGGGGCTCTTGCGGTCAGCACGCCCGCCAATGACCCGATCGATCGCGCGCGCGAACGACTCGTCGATGACCTCGCCTCGCAGGCGGGTGCGGTGGTACGGAACGTTCGGCTCGTCGAGGACCTGCGCGCCTCGCGCAAGCGGCTGGTCGCTGCTCAGGACGAGGAGCGGCGCCGCCTCGAGCGCAACATCCACGACGGCGCCCAACAGCAGCTCGTAGCGCTCTCGGTGAAGCTCCGGCTCCTCGAGCAGCTCGCTCTCCGCGAGCCGGCGAAGGCTGCAGAGATGGCCTCGGAGCTCCAGGCCGAGACGGCAACCGCACTCGAGGATCTCCGCGACCTCGCTCGAGGGATCTATCCGCCGCTGCTCGCCGACCGTGGCCTGCCGGCGGCCCTCGAGGCGCAGGCGCGCAAGTCGCCGGTCGCCGTGACAGTCATGCCCGACGGCGTCGGGCGCTACCCGCAGGACGTCGAGTCGGCGCTGTACTTCTGCTGCCTCGAGGCGCTGCAGAACATCGCGAAGTATGCAGGCGCCTCGCGCGCCGAGATCCGACTATCGGCGAGCGGCGGGGAGGTGGCGTTCGTCGTGGCGGATGACGGCGAGGGGTTCGACCCGAGCGCGGTCCTGCACGGGAGTGGCTTGCAGGGCATGGCCGACCGGCTCGAGGCGGTGGGCGGAACGTTGGAGATCCGCTCGCGGCCCGGATCGGGGACGACGGTGACCGGGCGCGTTCCCGTGGGGACGGCTGAGTAGGAAAGGTCGGTCCGCCGGCTGCAGGCATGGGCACGGGTACGTGCGCGCCGTGGGTCTCGTTGCCCACGGCCGCAATCGAGTAGATCGAATGGGGGAGCGATGGCATTGTCAGACCGATGCACGATCCAGCCCGCTCGCGCTCGCGGGGATTCCGGAGATTCCAATCGCCCCGTCATGGGTATCCGGGCAATGGACACACCTCCGGCGGGGGCGCGGCTCCCTAGCGGAACGGGGCGATGGTTCCTATGAAGCAGGAACTCGAACGCGAGATGAAGTTCGACGTCCCCGAGGACTTCGAGATGCCCCCGCTCGAAGCGGTAGCGCACGAGTCGACCGTGAAACTCTTTGCCACGTACTGGGATACCCCCGACCGCAGGCTGCTTCGCTGGGGACATACGTTGCGGTACCGACACGCGTCTTATGGCTCGGAGGATGGGTGGACCCTGAAGCTGTCCGCGCCTGGGGATCGGCCCTCGAGGGGCTCCACGGGCGTGCTGGACCGCACGGAGATCAGCGTCGATGGGCGGGCGGAGTTCCCTCCCGGCGAGTTGAAGTTGCTTATCAGCGGGGTGATCCGTCGCGGAAAGCTCGTGCCAATCGCCACGATCGAAACGACTCGCCGCGCGCTGGTCATCGCGGATCGTCGAGACCCTGCGGGTGCGGTGGAAGCGAGCGACGACACGACGTCGTCAACGGTCGACGGCGAGCCTCGCCCC
>JBEVGU010000157.1:0-18901 GCA_040511595.1 Actinomycetota bacterium
CCCGCGAAGAGCGACGCGATCGCCATCGCGATCAGGACGATGCCGCCGATCACGGCCGCGGCCGTGAGCCCGATGCGACGGATCGACCACGTCTGGATCGAAACCGGCTCGTGCGGAGGCGCGAGCTCCTTCAACCGGTCGAGGATCGGGCGGGGGTCGCTCTTCAAGCGCGCCGAGAGCTCCGTGGGAACGGCCATGCCTTCGGCGCACGCGAGCCCCTCGGAGATCTCGTCCGGTGAGAAGAACGCGGTGGCGCGTTCGGAGACGCGGTCCGGGTCGGTCTGCAGGGAAAGGGTGAGCATCATGTTCGACAGGTCGACCGCCTGACGCCACGGGGTCGGGCGGATCTCGAGCCCCGAGACGTCGACGAGCTGCAGTCGTCCGCGCTGCACGAGCAGGTTCGCGGGCTTGATGTCGCGGTGGGCCACCCCGATGTCCCAGAACGTGCGGATGAGCTGGAGGCCTTCGTCGATCACCGCGTCATCGATCTCGGAGTCGCCGAGGTTCTTCGAATCCTCGAAGAACTCCGTCACGAGCATGTACTCGCGGTTCGGCGTGAGCTCGACGATGCCCCAGGTGTGCGCGACCTCGAGCCCGTTCATCGCGAGGAACCGCAGGGCGTAGTCCTCGTACTCGACGAGCCGGCGCACGTCGCCGAACGGCGTCTCGTCCTCGAGCTTGCCGTACAGGATCGTGCGGCCGATGCGGTACCACCGGTCCGCGCGCACGTGGCTCGTGGCGTAAATCTTGCCGAACTCGCGCGAGCCGTCGGCGAGTGTCATGCGCAGCGGGGAGGACCCCCCCGAGCCCTCGAGGCCGAACGGCTCGACATCGGTGACCTCCAGCCCGAGCTGGTCGGCCATCGCCCGCTTCACCGCCTCGGCGCGTGCGCCACCGAGATCGAGATGGGCCGCGTTGCCGCCTCGTCGGTAGCTCACCGGGAAGGACTCGTCGGGCGCGAACCACCGGAACAGGGTCTCGGTCAGGACCCAGCTGAACACCGCCGCATACGCGACGTTCGAGGGGTAGTCGGCTGCGAGGTACAGCCGAGACACCGCCACGAGCGCGACGATCGTCCACGCGCCGGCCATGGCCCACTTCCTGACTCGGCCCGCCGGCGCCAGCACGAATGGCATGGCGAAGACGGTGATCGCGAAGGCGGTCATCGGCCACGACGGGAAGCGGAAGTCGGTGTTGTCGATCAGGGGCGTGACATCGCCGGGGACGCGTTGCACGTCGAGGAACGTGAGCACGAGCCAGTCGCTCACGACGAAGGTCGCGAGCGCGACCACGAGATGACGGAACCGCTTCGTCACGACAAGGACGATCGCCAGCACGATCCGGAGCGCCTGGATCACCCCGAACGTCGTGAGCAGGGCGATCGCCTTCGCGACGTCCGTCATCAGCGGGGTCCGGACGTCCTCGATCGCCCTCAGAACTGCGTCACCGAACTCGTGCAGGTCGTCGTAGCCGTGGATCAGGGCCTCGGTCCCCACGCCGAGCAGCACCACGGCGGCGAGCGCCCACCACCATCGGAGCGAGGTGGACGACCGGGGAAGCGGAGGCGGCTCACCCGACGGTCGTCGCTGGCGATGGACCCCGGTGGGCACCTCAGTGGCCGATCCCACCGCTCGCGACCGCATCGTCGGTTCCATCACCGAAGCCTAGCGGAGGGCCGTGTCGCGGTGCGCGACGTCGTTCGAAGGAGCTCGCAGCCGCCGACGAGGCGGGCGGGGCCTATCGGGGCTATCCTCGGCATCACATGAGCTCGAGCGCACCTCCGCCGGCGACCCTCGAACAGAATCCCGAGGCCGAGAGGAAACGCCATTCACCCGTCCGGCGGATCGTGTCGGGCGTCATCTCCCTGGTCATCGTCGTCGGCATCTTCGTCTTCGCGATCCCCAAAGTGGCCGACTACGGCGAGGTCTGGAAGGCGTTCCAGTCGCTGACGCCGCTCGAGCTCGCGTCGTTGTTCGCGGTGATGATCTTCAACCTCGTCACCTATTGGTGGGCCAACATGGCGGCCCTTCCCGGGCTGCGACTGGGTCCCGCGGCCGTGCTCACGCAGACGACCACGTCAGTCGCCAACACCCTTCCCGGCGGCGGCGCGATCGCGATCGGCCTCACGTACACCATCCTGCGCTCCTGGGGGTTCACGGGCACCGACGTGGCGCTCTACGTCGGCGTGACCGGCATCTGGAACATCTTCGTGAAGCTGGCCATGCCGGTCATCTCCATCGTGGTGCTGGTCATCTCGGGGCAGAGTGGCTCGGCCTACTTGGTCGCGGCGGTGGTCGGAGTGATCGTGCTCGCCGTGGCCGTGGGGTTGCTCACCGCCCTCTTCGCGAGCGAGCAACTGGCGCGCCGCGTCGGGGATGGCGTCGGGACGGTGATGTCGTTCTTCCTGAAGCTGTTCCGCAAGCCGCCGCGCACCGACACCGGTGATCGAGCCGTGAAGTTCCGGTCCGACACGATCGGCCTCGTGGAGCTTCGGTGGATCAGGCTGACGTGGACGACGATCCTCAGCCAGGTGACGCTGGCGGTGGTGCTCCTGCTGTCGCTCCGGAGCATGGGCGTGTCCGAGCAGGACGTCAGCACCGCCGAGGTCTTCGCCGTGTTCTCGTTCAGCCGCCTCCTCTCGGCGGTGCCGATCACGCCCGGCGGGGTCGGCGTGATCGACCTCGGGTACATCGGCGGTCTGGCCGCGGCGGCGCCGGCCGACGAGAAGGCGGCCGTCGTGGGCGCGGTGCTGATGTTCCGCGCACTGACATTCGGCGTGCAGATCCCGCTCGGCGCGTTCACCTACCTGATCTACAAGGCGAAGAAGGACTGGCGGCGCGAACCTCCCCCCGACGAGGGCGAGGCCGAGGGGGCGGGCCGGGCCGCGGCGACCGCAGGCTGACTCACGTCAGCCGGGGGTCGAGGGGGTCGCCCGGCGGGGTCACCGGGGCGGCGATCACACCTCGACTGCCCAGCGCATTCGTGATCTCCGTCACGAGCGCCGCCGACCCCAAGGCGATGCCGGTGCCGAGCAGCACACCCGTGACCACGTCGGAGAACCAATGCGCGGCGAGATACACGCGCGACAAGGCCATCACGAACGTGAACCCGACGGCGAGCAGCTCCCATTTCCTGCGCTCTGGTCCCGGTGGGAACACGACGAAGACCAGGATCACCGCGAGGGCGGCGGCCGCGGTCGCGTGGCCGGATGGGAAGGAGAAGCCGATCGTGTCGACGAGCGGATCCGGCGGGCGGCCCCGGTGGAAGAAGGCCTTCAACCACGTGAGCAGGATCTCCGAGGCGACCCAGGTCAGCACGAACGCCGAGAACGCCACCCACCGGCGGCGCACCGCCAAGTACGTGGCCACGAGCACCCGCAGCGGGATCGTCACGATGCCACTCCCGATGAAGCTGAGGACCTTGAAGACGCCGGTCAGCAGCGCCAGCTTGATGCCGCGGACCCAGTCGTCGATCGCTCCGTCGAGGTCGCCGATCACGGCGAGGGTCGTTCGGGGCGCCTCGTGCTCCGGATGACGACCGACCGCCACCAGCATGAAGACCAGAAACCCCAGGAGCGCGAGCGTGAACCTGAACGCGCGCCGGTGGTCGGTCAGCATGGCGGCCTGAGCCTACCCCGGGCACGGGGGTGCGCCCGCCCCGCAGAGCGTGAGATCGAGATCCTTCCGGATCCGCCCGACGATGGTGGCCCGCGGCAGCGTCGACAAGGCGCGGTCGGCCTCGATCACCAGGGTGGGCTCCGACCCCGGAGCGAAGCGATATCGGTATTCGATGCACCCCCCCTCGAACGTCAGCCAGCGCGACCCCGTGTACGGATCGAGACTGGTGGGCTGTTGGAAGACCTGCATACCCACCTCGTCCGGGCCGGGCGGCACCTCGACGCCCGAGGAGACATCGCACGAGGACGAGAGCTCCACCTCGACGGCGTGGAAGCCGGCCCGGTCGTGGCTCAGCCACAACGTGGTGCCCGTGTCGTCGACGACCATGCCTCCGAATCCCCAGCCGATCGGGAACTCCGCGATGCACGGCAGCCGTGTCGCCGACGGCACCGATTGCGCCTCCAGCACCATCACGGAGTCGCCGGACTGCGCGCAGAGCGGTTCGCCGCCCCGATCGAGCGTGCAACTCGAGGCACCGAGCGCGATGGCGGCCGCGACGCAGAGCGCCGCACGCCTCATGCGAACACCGCCCAGTTCGACACGATCAGCATCACCGCGAAGAGCGCCGCGATCAGCACGGCGAACGTGAGGGCGACCCGGCGAACGCTCCAGCGCTGGATCTTCAGCGGCTCCCGAGCGGGCGCGAGGCGTTGGAACTGGGCCAGGAGGTCGCGCCCGTCCTCCTTCATCATGGATCGGAGCTGGGTCGGGCTGGCGACCCCCCTGGTGGCCGCGAACGCCTCGGCGATCTCCTCGGGGGTGAAGTAACGGAGCGCGTGCTCGTAGACGCGATTCGCGTCGGTGCGCAGACCGAGCACCAGCATCATGTTGGCGAGGTCGACGGCCTGTCGCCACGGCGACGGCCTGACCTGCACGAAGAAGACATCGATCAGCTTCAGCTGCCCGTCGCGAACCATCAGGTTCGCGGGCTTGACGTCTCGGTGTGCGAGTCCTTCGTCCCACATCTCCCGGATCAGCGCCAACCCTTGGTCGATGACCCCGTCGTCGACCTCCGCGTCACCGATCTCGACCGCTCCGTCGAAGAACTCCATCACGATCATGTACTCGCGTTCGGGGGTGATCTCGACGACTCCGTACGGCCTCGGAACCGGCAGGCCGAAATCCTCCATCAGGCGCAGCGTGTAGTCCTCGTACTCCACGAATCGGCGCACGGTCTGGAACGGGCTCTCATCCTCGAGCTTGCCGTAGAGGATCGTCCGCCCGAGCTTGTACCAGCGGTCCGCCCGCACGTGGCTCTTGGCGTAGAGCTTGGCGAACAGGACCCGTTCCGCGTCGGTGCCTTCCTCCTGCACACGGAGCCGGAGTGGGGTCGAGCCGCCGGAGCCGGCCAGGCCGACTGGCTCCACCTCGAGCACCCGGTAGCCGATCTGGTCGCTCACCGCCTTCGCGATCGCTTCCCCGCGCCGGCCCCCGACGTCGAGATGGGCAGCCTTACCCTTGCGATAGGTCACCGGGAAGACGTCGTTGGGCGTGAACCATCGAAACGCCGTCAACCCGATCGCGACCCCGAGCACCGCGCCGAAGATCGCGCCCGTGGCGTGGTCCGCGCCCAGGTAGACGCGCGAGAGCCCGGCGGCCACGAGCACGCCCGCCGTGACCCATTTCGCCGCGTACCGCGCGCGACCGTGCGGGAGCAGGGAATACGTCATGCCGACGAGCGTGACCGCGAGCCCGGCCATCTGCACCGACGGCATCGAGAACCCCTGCCACGGCCCGATGATCCACGCGTCGAGCGGGCGTGGGCGCGCGATCACCTGGGTCAGGCCGTAGCTGATGACCCCCTCGAGGAACAACGCGCCGATGAACACGAGCAGGTGGCGCCACCGCCTGACGACGATCAGCGCCCCGATCGTTGCCCACCGGAGCGTGCGGATCATCCAGCGAGACGTGAGCAGCGCAACGATCGTCATGACGTCGGTGATGGTCTCGTTCCGCCACGAGGCGAACCACCGGAAGATCGCGGCGTCCCGGCTCTCGAAGAGGCGTTCCAGGGGGGAGAACAGCACGACGCCGATCAGCGTGGCGATGAAGTAGGCGGCCATGAACAGCCAGAACTTGCCGCTTCGGCCCAGCTCTCGGGGGAGCGGCGGCGCCTCGCCCGAGGGACGCCGGCGCACGGCCGGGCCGAGCCGGCGTCGACGGCGCTCCTGGGTGCTCTCGCTCGTCTGCTGGGTCGCGTCCACGTTCCTCGTGTTCCCCCCGTCGGGTGATGCTACCCAACCGGCTCCGCGAGCCCGTGCTGCTCGAGCCAGCGCGCGGCCGCCGCCTCCGGCTCAACCCCGCCGGCGACGGTCGCGTTCAACCTCCGGAGGTCCGCCGTCGTGAGCTCGGCCGAGACCGAGTCGAGGGTCGCGACCATCTCGTGGCCGAAGCGTTCGACCGCGTCGCGACGGACCAATGGCGTGACCTGCTCCACCGGTTGCAGCTCGCGGTCGTCGCGGAGGAGCACGAGGTCGTGCTCGGCGAGGCTCCCGTCGCTCGTGAACAGCACCCCGACATCGACCGTTCCGCGTTCGACGGCCTCGGCCGTGATCGGCCCTCCCGCGTCCAGCGGCAGGAATGAATCGAACCTCAACCCGTACGCCCCCTGGAACCCGCGCAGGCACAGCTCGCGGTCTGGGCACTCGGGCGGTCCACCGAGCGTCAGCGTGTCCGCGACGTCGCGGAGATCGCTGATCGAGCGGAGCGCCAGCTCCGCGGCGGTCTTCGACGTGACCACCAGGCCATTCCGGCTCTGCGCGGACGCGGGCGCCAGCGCATCGATCCCCCGGGCGGCGACGAGTTGATCGAGGCTGCGCTCGACCGTCGCCGCGTCGGGGGAGGAGCGGCCACCGAGGAACTCCACGGCGCTCCCCGAATACTCGGGGACCATCTCGATCAGTCCGAGCTGGAGCGACGGGAGCACGACCTCACGCGTGCCGATCCGGTGCTCGTGACGCACGTCGAACCCGGCGGCCCGGAGCGCGCCGGCGTACAGGTCGGCGATCAGCTCGCTCTCGGGGAAGTCGAACGAGGCCACGGTGATGGTCCGATCATCGGTCACCGTCTGCGGGGGGGCGTCCTGGTTGCAGGCGGCGATGGCCACGGCGGCGACCACGACCACGGCGACGATCCGCACACCCATGGCAGAAACCGTACTCCACGCCCTGGGGAAGGAGTTGCCTGATGGGGCGGGCCGCGTCCCGTGACGGGTCGCCCGGACCGGTCCGCTAGGCTCACGCCGACATGGAGGTCGTGCGAGGCATCGGGTCTTTGCCGTTGACTGATGGCGCGTCGGTGGTGACCGTGGGGTTCTTCGATGGGGTGCACCTCGGGCACCGCTCGGTGCTGGACACGACCGTCGAGCGGGCGGCGGCGCGCGCGGTCCGGTCGGTGGCCATCACCTTCGACCGGCACCCGCGGGAGGTGCTCAGCCCCGGACGGGAGCCGCGCCTGCTCACCACGGTGGAACGGAAAGCGTCGCTGATCGAGGATGCCGGCATCGACGTCCTCGTCGTGCTGGCGTTCACGCCCGAGTTCTCCCGGATGTCCGCCGAGGCGTTCGTCCGCGACGTGCTCGTCGACGGCGTGCATGCCGTGCACGCGACCATGGGGGTGAACTTCACGTTCGGGCACAGGGCGATGGGAACCGTGGAGACCCTGCCGGCAATGGGCGCCCCCTACGGCATGACGTCCGAGGGCGTGCCGCTGCTCGAGCAATCGGGACGCACGGTCTCGTCTTCGTCGATCCGCGAGGCGTTGACCGACGGCGACCTCGCGTGGCCGCGCACCGCCCTGGGCAGGCGCTTCGTGCTCGACGGCGAGGTCACATCGGGACACGGGCGCGGCAAGGGCCTCGGATATCCGACCGCCAACCTCCGCACGTGGCCGAGGCTGTTGCTGCCCGGGCAGGGCATCTACGCGGGGCTTGCCGAGGCGCGAGGCCATTGTTACCGCGCCGCGATCGACGTCGGCACGAACCCGACGTTCGGGATCGAGCCGTTGCACGTCGAGGCGTTCCTGCTCGACTTCGAGGAAGCGGACCTGCTCGGAGCACCGATCTCGATCGAGTTCTGGGAGCGGCTCCGTGACGAGGAGAAGTACCCGTCGATCGAGGAGCTGGTCGAGGCGATCGCCCGTGACGTCGAGCGGACGCGAGCGGTCGTGCCCGACGACACGTTCTCCTGAGGTGGCGGATCAGCCTCGCCCGCAGCCCTCCTCGGCGACTGCTTCGGGCTCGCGCAGCAAGCGCCACGCGAGGCGCGCCGTGAACGCGAGCGGGATCGAGATGCCGATGCGCTGCACGATGCCGTTGCCCGGGCGGACCACGTCGCGCGCGAAGTACGACATCGCGCCGCTCGAGGCGAGCGCCGCTTGCGCGCCGGGCACCGCGAGGTCGCGCAGCCGAGGGTCGCGTCGCAACCGCGTCGCCACGGAGAGCAGCCCGGCCGACGCGCAGACGTGCCCGAGGAGCGACGCGGCATCGTGCCCGTCGTTGATCCAGGTCTGACCCCCCGGCCGTTCGCCCGGCATCGGGAAGTTCGACATGCGGTCACGCCGGAGCGTGCCGGCGGCACAGATCGCGAGTCCGGAGACCCCCAAGAGCGCGGGACCGAGCCCGGCGTCGCCGTCATCGCGAGCGAGCCGCCGATCGAGGGCGGCGGCGAACCCGATCGTGCTGAGCCCGAGCGTCCAGAAGCCGGCGGTCATGATCATGGGGGCTCGCGCATCCGGCGCTGCCAGCCCGCTGATGTGCTCGTTCGCCATGGAGTAGCCGGGCTGGCGGCGGCTGGCGGCGACCCAGGCCGCCGTGAACACGGCGGGCCCGAGCACGCCGAACGTCGCCAGGACACGATCGCGCGCTCCGGACATCACCCCATGCTAGCCAGACGACGTCGGGGACTTGACGCTCCGGTCGACGACCTCGGCCCGACCCCCGGTCGATGGGGCCGAGGCCGTCGCACGACGCGATCGTGGGAGGATCCGACCGTGCGAGCGCGCGACCTCGTGATGCGGTCGATCGCCCGGTTCGCCGTGGCCGGGTGGTTCGGGTCGGTCGAGACGAGCGGCATGGAGCGGGTGCCAGGGCAGGGGCCGGTGCTGATCGTGGCCAGTCACGAAGGGGGGTTCGTCGACCCGGCCCTCCTGGCGGCCATCCTGCCCCGGTTCCCGAGGTTCCTCGCGATGGCCTCGCTCTGGAAGACGCCGGCCAGGCCGTTCCTGGCGATGGCCGGCGCGATCCCCGTCTCCCGCGCCTCCGACGGTCCCACGACGGGCAACGTGTCCGCGTTCCGGGCGTGCCACGACGTGCTCGCCGGCGATGGTGTCGCCGCGATCTTCCCCGAGGGACGGGCGAGCGACGAGGTGCGGCTCCTGCCCATGAGGACCGGCGCGGCTCGGATCGCGATCGGCGCCCGGGCCGCCGGCGCCGAAGGGCTCCGGATCGTGCCGATCGGCCTGATCTACGAGAACAAGGCGCGGGCCCGGGCGCGCGTGTACGTGCGTGTCGGCACGCCGATCGAGCTCGATGCCGACCTGGAGAGCCTCGTCCCGCCGGGGCACCGAGCCTCAGAGGTTGACCGCGGAACTGTCGACGCGCTGACCGACGAGATCGGGGAGCGACTCTCGGCAGCATCGCTGGACTTCGAGAGCGCGGCTCAGATGTCCTCCCTCGCGCTCGCCGCGTCGATCGCGCTCCGGCCGCTGGACGCGGATCCGGGATGGCGGCCGGTGTTCTCGGCGCGAGAGGACCTGACGACGCGATTGGGAGACGCGCCCGCGGACCTGCAGCGAAGGGTGCGTGAGGCCGCCGACGCCTATCGTGCGGCGATGGAGGCCAACGCGATCACCGATGCGGCGGTGGCCACTGATCCGGCGCGGCACCGCAACGTGCACGTGACCGGCCTGGCGGCAGCGGTGGTGCTCGCGGCGCCCGCGCTCGTGGGGGTGGTCGTGAACGCCGTGCCGGCGATGCTGACCTGGCTCTCCGGGCGGCGGCCGAGGGCTCCGGTCACCAGGGCCACGGTGAAGTTCCTCGTCGCGCTCGCGAGCTTCCCGCTGACCTGGCTCGCGTGGCGCTACCTCCCGCCGGTGCGCGACACCGCTCATCCGTGGTGGACGACGGCGCTGATCGGCCCCGTCTGTGGCCTGGCCGCAGCGTGGGTGGGGGCGCGGTGGCGCCGCGCCGCGAGAGCTCGCGTGAACGTGCGACGCCTGGCGGGTGTGGGTGCGTCGTTGCTCGATCTGCGGACGCGACGCGAGCGCGTGGTCGAGGCCGTAGCGGCGGTGACGGCCGAGGATCGGTTCGGTCAGGCCGGCGTCCCCGCTGGTAATCTTGGCAACTGACCATGACGCTGACGAAAGACGCAAAGACCCAGATCATCGCCGAGTATGCCCGTTCCGACGGCGATACCGGCTCGGCCGAGGTGCAGATCGCGGTGCTGACCACTCGCATCGCCGAGCTGACCGACCACCTCAAGACCCACAAGCACGATCACGCGTCACGACGTGGCCTGCTCAAGATGGTCGGCCGTCGGCGCCGTCTGCTCGACTACCTCCGCCACGAGGACATCGAGCGGTACCGCGACGTGATCGCGCGGCTGGGTCTGCGCCGCTGAACCTCGCACCGGGGGGTCGCCACGGCGGCCTTCCCTGCGTGAAGGAGTGATGCGAACGACCCACTGATCCCCCGAGGCGGGGCCAAGGTCGGTAATCAGTAGCGAGCCTCCGGACACCGCCGCCGCGTCGGCGGCCGGCGCCCGGCGGCCCACCACTGAGGATCGGCCGACCCGCCTCCCTCGAACCGCGCACGCCCGATGCGTGCGCCGAGACCGTCGCACGCGATGAGCGCGCGACACCGAAGGAGGAAGGCCACATGGCCATCACCACCCAATCGCAGGCGTTCGGAGCCCGCGACATCACGTTCGAGACCGGCCGCATGGCCCGGCTCGCCGACGGCGCCGTCCTCGCCACCTACGGCGAGACCCAGGTGCTCGCCACCTGTGTCAGCAGCAACCCCCGCGAGGGCATCGACTTCTTCCCGCTCACGATCGACGTGGAAGAGCGCATGTACGCCGCGGGCAAGATCCCGGGGAGCTTCTTCCGCCGTGAGGGGCGGCCCTCGGAGACGGCGATCCTCACCTGCCGCCTCATCGACCGCCCGCTGCGCCCGACCTTCCAGGAAGGATTCCGCGACGAGGTGCAGGTGGTCATCACCGTGCTCGGCGTCGACGGGGAGAACCCCTACGACATCCTGGGGATGAACGCCGCGTCGGTCGCCACGTGCCTCGCCGGTCTGCCGTTCGACGGCCCCATCGGCTCGGTTCGCATGGGCCTGATCGACGGGCAGTGGGTCGTGAGCCCGACGTTCCAGCAGGTCGAGGAGGCCACGTTCGACGTGGTCGTCGCGGGCCGGAGGAACGACGCCGGCGAGATCGACGTGCTGATGATCGAAGGCGAGGCGCCCGACAACACGTGGGAGCTGCTCGCCGGCGGCGCCCCCGCGCCGACCGAGGAGACGGTGGCGGAGGGGCTCGAGGCCGCCAAGCGGGCGATCGCCGAGCAGGTCGACTTCCAGCGGGCCTTCGTGGACGCCGCGGGCGTGACCGAGAAGTCGTGGACGCCCCGTCCGCTTTTCGGTGACGACGTGGTCGAGATCGTCTCTGCGTTCGCTGCCGATCGCCTGGGCGAGGCGATCGTGCCAGACAAGGCCGAGCGCGAGGCCAAGCTCGATGCGCTGAAGACCGAGACCAAGGATCACCTGGCCGCCCAGCTCGGCGACGACGCCGCCACCCGCCTGGGCGAGTTCGGCTCCGCCTGGAAGCAGGTCCAGAAGAAGGTCATGCGGGCCCGGGTGATCAAGGAGGGCATCCGTCTCGACGGACGCACCCCGACGGAGATCCGGCCGCTGTCCGCTGAGGTCGGCGTGTTGGAGCGGGCGCACGGCTCGGCGCTGTTCAGCCGGGGCGACACGCAGGTCCTGAACGTCACCACGCTCGGCATGCTGCGCATGACGCAGATGATCGACACCCTCGATCTCGAGGACACGAAGCGCTACATGCACCACTACAACTTCCCGCCGTTCTCCACGGGTGAGACGGGCCGGGTCGGCTCGCCGCGCCGGCGCGAGATCGGCCACGGCGCGCTCGCCGAGCGGGCGCTGATCCCGGTGGTGCCCCACGAGGACGAGTTCCCCTACGCGCTGCGCCTCGTGAGCGACGTGCTGAGCTCCAACGGCTCCACGTCGATGGCGAGCGTCTGCGGCTCGACCCTGTCGCTCATGGACGCCGGCGTGCCGATCAAGGCGCCGGTCGCGGGCATCGCGATGGGCATGATCGCCGACGAGGGCGCCTTCGTGACGCTCACCGACATCCTCGGCGCCGAGGACGCGCTGGGCGACATGGACTTCAAGGTCGCCGGCACGCGCGAATTCGTCACCGCGATCCAGCTCGACATGAAGGTCACCGGCCTGCCCGGGTCGGTGCTGGCAGACGCCCTGAAGCAGGCACGCGAGGCGAGGTTCCAGATCCTCGACGTGATGGATGACGCGATCCCGGCGCCGCGCGAGGAGGTCAACGCCAAGGCGCCGCGCATCATCTCGATCCAGATCCCGGTCGACAAGATCGGCGAGGTGATCGGGCCCAAGGGCAAGCGCATCAACGAGATCATCGCGCTCACCGGGGCCGACATCGACATCCAGGACGACGGCACGGTGCTGATCGGCTCCACGCTCGGGGCCGAGGGCGCCGACGAGGCCGCGCACATGATCGACGAGATCGCGAACCCGCGGCCGGTGCTCGTGGGCGAGCAGTACGAGGGCACCGTCGTGAAGACCACCACGTTCGGCGCCTTCGTGAACCTCGTGCCCGGCCGCGACGGGTTGGTGCACATCTCCAAGCTCGGGCGCGGCAAGCGCCTGCAGAACGTCGAGGAGGCCGTGAAGGAAGGCGACTCGATCACCGTGCTGGTCGAGGACATCGACTCGCAGGGCAAGATCAGCCTGAAGCCGGTGGGGGAGCAGTGGGCGATCCCCGAGGGTCAGGCCGACGAGTCAGGCGGAGGACGCGACCGTGGAAGCAGGGGCGGCGGTCGTGACCGCGGGGACCGTGGAGGCCGGAGCCGCGACCGAGACGGCGACCGGGGTGGCTCCGAGCGTCGCGGGCGTCGCTTCCGCGACGGGGAGAGCGGGGGCGAGGGAAGCCGGGGCGACGCGCCCGCGGCGACCGACGCACCCCCGAACGAGTAACCAGAGCCAGAGCTCCCAGCGGACATGCCCATCGAACGGACCGAGTTCAGCTCGGGTCTGCGGGTCGTCACGGAGCGGATGCCCGGCGTCCGCTCCGTGTCGCTCGGCTTCTGGATGCTCGCCGGCTCGCGCGACGAGCGCCCTCTCATCAGCGGATCGAGCCACTTCCTCGAGCACCTGCTGTTCAAGGGCACCGATCGTCGCAGCGCCCAGGACATCGCGGAAGGCTTCGACGCGGTGGGCGGCGACGTGAACGCGTTCACCGCCCGGGAGTACACGTGCTACTACGCGCGGGTGCTCGATCGTGATCTCGAGATGGCGGTCGATCACCTGGCCGACATGGTGCAGCACTCCGTGATCCGCGCCGAGGACCTCGACGCCGAACGGCAGGTGATCCTCGAGGAGATCCACATGCACGAGGACTCGCCCGAGGACGTCGTGCACGACCTCTACACCGAGACGCTGTGGCCGGAGCATCCGCTCGGGCGCCCGATCCTGGGCACCGTCGCGACGATCGAGGCGGCGAGCCGAGCATCGGTCCGGCGGTTCTACGGCCGCCACTACGTGCCGGGCAACCTCGTGGTCGCCGCGGCCGGCAACCTTCGTCACGACGACCTGGTGCGGCTGTTGAGACATCGCATGGACACGGGCAGGCGCCTCGGCGCCCGAGACGCCTCGGTCTGGAACCTCCGCGCACCGGGCCGGGCGCCGAAGCCCTCGGGCAAGCACCTCGTGAAGCGCCGCAAGACTGAGCAGGCCCATATCTGTCTCGGCACGAACGGATTGGCTCGCAACGACCCCGACCGCTTCGCCTTCCTCGTCGTCAACACGGCACTCGGGGGCGGCATGTCCTCGAGGCTCTTCCAAGAGGTTCGGGAGAAGCGCGGCCTGGCATACACGGTGTACAGCTACCACGCGCAGTACACGGAAGCGGGGTTGTTCTCGGCGTACGCCGGCACGACGCCGAGCCGGGCGCAGGACGTCGTATCGTTGCTGCGTCGCGAGCTCGAGCTCGTGCGCGACGGGGGGCTCACCGACGACGAGTTCGAACGCGCCAGGGGGCACGTGAAGGGTTCGATGGTGCTCTCCCTCGAGGATCCGGGTGGGCGCATGAGCCGGCTCGGCAAGAGCGAGATCGCGCACGGCGAGATCCTTTCGGTCAACCAGGCCCTGCGGCGCATCGACCAGGTCTCGCTCGACGATGCGCACCGAGTGGCCGAACGGGTACTGTCGCAGCCGATGACCCTCACGGTGCTCGGTCCGTTCTCCGCCGGCGCGTTCCGGGAGGTCATGGCGTGATCCGCGTCGGGGTCGTCGGCGCCACCGGTCGCATGGGCCGCGAGGTCTGCCGGGCCGTCGATGCCGACCCCGACCTCGCCCTCGTGGCCGCCGTGTCCCATTCGGCTCCGGGCTCCTCGCTCGCCGACGCGATCGGCCTCGAGACGGAGGCCGGAGCCGTCGTGCTCGTCGATCGCCTCGACGACATGCTGGACGCGGACATCGACGTGCTGGTCGACTTCACCAGCCCCCCCTATGCATCCGACCACATCGCCTGGGGGATCGCCAACGGCGCGCACGTCGTCGTCGGCACGACCGGGTTCGAGATCGACGATGCGTGGCGCGAAGCCCCGGTGGGGGTCGTCGTCGCGCCGAACTTCGCAATCGGCGCGGTGTTGCTGATGCGGTTCGCCGAGCAGGCCGCGCGGCATCTGCCGTCGGCCGAGGTGATCGAGCTCCACCACGACCGCAAGGTCGACTCCCCGAGCGGCACGGCGTTGCTCACCGCCCGCAGGATCGCGGCCGCGCGGAACGACCGTCCTGCCGACGTCGGGGGCGACGACGCGCACCCGGGCGCCAGGGGCGCCGACGTCGACGGCGTGCGGGTGCACTCCGTGCGACTTCCCGGGCTGGTGGCTCACGAGGAGGTCGTCTTCGGTGGCGAGGGGCAGACCCTCACGCTCCGGCACGACTCGACCGACCGCACGTCGTTCATGCCAGGCGTGCTGCTCGCGATCAAGGCAGCGCCCTCACGACCGGGCCTCACGGTCGGCCTGGAGGCGCTGCTGGAGCAGGGGTGATCGAGGCTGGCTAGCCTCGCAGCCCCTGCACCACGAACGCGACGCCGATCGCGAGCAGCAGCACCGACAGAGCCGCCCGCAGCCCGGTGAGCGCGCGCGCTCCGAGCATCGCGCGGCTCCCGGTACCCACGAGCGCCGCCCCGAAGTCGGTGAGCGAGACGCCGAGCGTCATGGCCAGGGCCGCCAGCAACGCCGTCTGCCGTCCCCCGTCGGCGCTTGCCTCCGCCATCACCGCCGCCGCCGTCGTGGCGAAGAAGATCCACGCGCCGGGGTTCACGATCACCAGCACGACCCCCCTCACCGTCGGACCCCACCGGTCGGGCGAGAGGTCGGCCGGCGCTCCGTCGACCGCGGCGCGCCGAAGGCCGCGCAGCTCGTTCACCGCCAGCACGATCAGGAACAGCCCTCCGACGACCCGCATCCCCCGCACGAGACTCGGCGACGGTTCCACGGTCGAGAACCCCAGGGCGAGGATCGCGAGCACGACGAACAGCATGCCGTTGGCGCCGAGCATCACCTGCAGCCCTCTCCCGATGCCGGCCCGAGCCGTCTCGGACAGGATCAGGAGCTGTACTGGGCCCGGCGCGGCGGCGAGGGCCGCGCCGAGCGCGAAGGCCGGGACGACGTGGTCGCTCCAGGCGTTCACGGCCCGGCCCCGCCCGCCGCTCCGTCGTCGGGGCGCAGCCGCAGCTCCTCGACCGTGATCGCCCCGTCGTCGTCGCGACGCACGAGGATGCCCTCGCACTCGCCGAACGGACGCACCTCGACGCCCGTCAGGCCGAACGCGGCCCGTTCCACGAACGGCGTGTGGCTGATCGCGAGGCCGGTGCCGTCACCGGGAAGCTGGTCGAGGAGTGCGCGCACGCCGGCCGCCATGCCTTCCGGGCTGCCGCCGGAGCCGTCCTTCCCCCCGAGCCCGGGCACCACCGCGTGGTCGGGCAGCTGCTGCACCGCGCCGCGGAGGAACCAGGCGGCGGTCTCGGCCGCTCGCGCCGCCGGGGAGACGAAGACGCGGTCGTAGATCCGCGAGGAGGAACGTCCCATGTCTTCCGCCTGCACGCGCCCGGCGGGCGAGAGGCGGTCGGCGCTCGGGTCGCGGGCGGCGTGGCGGCGAAGCTCGAGCTGTGCCATGGCTGATCGGCCCTCCTCCGGGTTCGCGTATCATGCCGCGCCGTGACTCCCCTGCGACGCATCGGCGCGCTCGTGATGCTCGTGGCGCTCGGGACCTCCCTCGCGGCTGCCTGCACCCGGGACGACGACGGCTCGTCCGAGCCCACGTCGGCCGGTCCTGGCGACGGCGTCGTGAGCGAGGACACCGGTGAGACCGCGTTCGTGGCCGGGCGGTTCGCGTACGGCTTCAACGACATCACAGCGCAGGCGACCTTCGACGGCAACGTCGCGACCCTGGACGTCCGTAACGGCACCGGGTCGGAGCTCGGCGCGCCGGCGCTGTACGTGCTCGGCGCCGACGACCGGCGATACGACGGGGTCGCCGAGGGCGTTGCTCCCATCCCCGACGGGCAACAGGTGAGCCTGGAGTTCAGCGTCCCCGACGCCGTGAACCCGCAGACGATCGGTCTCGCGGTGCTCATGTTCGGTGATGACAACGTGGGGGCGATGGCGCCGGTTGCGGCGCAGGGCTGACCTCGTCGGTCCGCCGAGGATAGACTCGCCCAACAGCCGGAAGGACGACCCGATGCTGCAACCGATCCGCCTGGCGCTCGTCGCGGGCCTCACGCTCTCCCTGCTCGGCCTCGGCATCGGGCCGAGCGTCGCCGGCGTGCCCGTCACGGTGAAGACCCGCATGACCGGGTGGGTGTCGAAGTACCACGGTGACTACGTGTACCGCGCGGGCGACACCGCCGGGCTCGAGGTCGCCCTGTGGCCCATGTTCCCCGGCGAGAAGGTGAAGGCCCGGCTCGAATGGCGGGATCACGGTCGCCCGTGGCGACTGCTCGACATCTCGCGCGCGAGGCTCAATCGGGAGGCCAGGGCGCTGTTCAAGGTCCGCCGGGTGCCCGAGGGGTTCCGCTTCCGCATCAGGGTGGCGATCGCGGCCACCGAGGAGCACGGCGCCGGGCGTTCGGTCTGGTCGAAGTTCCGCGCTCGTTGACCCTCAGCCGCCCTCGTCGCGGCTCGGGAGCTCGCCCTCGCCGGCTTCCCGGCGCGCGAGCACGAAGAGCAGGTCGCTCAGGCGATTGAGGTAGCGCCCCACTTCGGCGTTCGTCGCCCGGCCGGCGTGCTCGAGCGCCACGACGGCGCGCTCCGCCCTCCTGATCGTGGCGCGGGCGACGTCGAGGGCCGCGCTCGCCGGGTTCGCGCCTGGCACGACGAACACGCCGGGGAGCGGGCGATCCGCGACCAGCGCGTCGATGCGCGCCTCGAGCCGCTCGGTCATCTCCGCGGTCACGAGCGAGACGCCCGGGTGCAGCTTCGCCCGCGCGTCGGGGTTCGTGGCGAGGTCCGCGCCGACGACGAACAGCTCGCGCTGCAGCGCGAGGATCTCAGCGGCTATCGTGCCATCGATCGTCGACGCCCGCGCGAGGCCCAGCATCGCGACCGCCTCGTCGGTCGTGCCGTAGGCCTCGGTGAGGAGATCGTCCTTCGAGACCCTGCCGCCGAACAGCAGCCCCGTCGTGCCGTCGTCCCCGGTCTTCGTGTAGATGCGAGGCATGGCCCGCTAGCATAGGCCCATCGCTGGGCCCTCCAGGCGGGCCCAGGCCCAGGAACTGGGGAAGGTGATGGCTCCGATGAGCGGGCAAGCGGGCAGGTTCGGATCGGTGATGACGGCCATGGTCACGCCTTTTCGCGACGACGATCACGGCGTCGACCTCGACGGCGCGCAGCAGCTGGCCACATGGCTCGTGGACAACGGCACCGACGCGGTGGTGGCCGCCGGATCGACGGGGGAGTCGCCGACCCTCAGCGCCAAGGAGAAGGCGGAGCTGTTCCGTGCGGTCGGCGAGGCGATCCGGGGCCGGGCGCAGCTGATCTGCGGCACGGGCACGTACTCGACGGCCGAGACCCTCGAGCTGACGGAAGCCGCGGAGGAGGCCGGGGCCGACGGCCTGCTCGTCGTGACCCCCTACTACAACAAGCCGCCCCAGCGCGGGTTGGTCGCACATTTCGAACGCGTCGCCGACGCGACCGAGCTGCCCATCGTCGTGTACAACATCCCGGGCCGCACCGCGACCCGCATCGAGCACGACACGCTGCTCACGCTCGCCGAGCGCCCGAACATCGTCGCGGTGAAGGACTCGACCGGCGACTTCCAGGCGGTCTCGCGTCTGATCGCCGAGGCGCCACCCGGCTTCGAGGTCTATTCGGGCGACGACTGGGCGGCGTTCGGCTACGCGTGCTTGGGCGCCGTGGGGGTCGTGAGCGTCGCGAGCCACCTCGTGGGGCCGCAGATCCATCAGATGCTCGAGCTGGTCGGCACGGGCGACGTGCCGGCGGCCCGGAAGATCCACGAGCAGCTCTCGCCGTTGTTCAACGCGCTGTTCATCACCTCGAACCCGATCCCGGTCAAGGCCGCCCTGACGATGTTGGGCCGGCCGGCCGGCGTGCCACGGCTGCCCCTCGTGCCCGCGACGGTCGAGGAGCGCGCACGGGTTCGCAGTGCACTGGAGGATGCCGGTCTCCTCTGAGCCCAGCGACTGCCGCGTCGTCTTCCTCGGCGGTGTCGGGGAGGTCGGACGCAACATGGCGTGCGTCGAGCTCGACGGGCGCATCCTGATCGTCGACGTGGGCCTGTCGTTCCCCTCGGGCGACATGCCCGGCATCGACCTCGTGCTGCCCGACTTCGACTACGTCCGCAACCACGCCGAGCGGGTCGAGGCCGTGGTGCTTACGCACGGCCACGAGGACCACATCGGCGCGCTGCCCTACCTCCTCCGGGAGAT
>JBEVGU010000158.1:0-9392 GCA_040511595.1 Actinomycetota bacterium
GGGTTCGACCGGTCGATCACCGACTTCTCGGAGCGGTACGCGGATCAGAACGAGAAGGACTACGAGGCGTTCGTCGATGCGGTCCGTTCGGGCAGATTGGAGGCCATCGAGGGTATCTAGACGCGATGCGTCATGGCGGGATGGATCATCGGAAGCGAGGAGGAGTAGTGATGAGCGAGAAGGACACGTTGGTAGTACTGGGAGCCTCGTACGACAGCGTTGCTGACGCCGAGGTTGACTACCAAGCCGTGAAGGATATGTACGCAGTCGCGGGCGTCGGGCACGATTTCGATGCTGCCGTCCTCCAGCGCGGTCCCGATGGCAAGATGAAGGTCCTCGACAAGCACGAGGCCTCCACGAGGCACGGTGCCTGGAAGGGGCTGGCCATCGGTGCCCTTGCGGCGATCTTGCCGGGGATCGGTCTGGGTGTGGGCATGGCCGTGGGTGCAGGGATCGGAGCCGTCACTGGCCATTTCAAGGGCGGCATCAGCAACGATGACCTCAAGAAGCTCGGCGCCGTTCTGGACCAAGGCCAAGCCGGCTTGATCGTGCTGTACGCGACGAACATGGCCGATCAGATCGCCGCGAACATCAAGGCCGAGAACCGGTTCGTCTCCGACGAGATCGATGCCAACGCGGACGAACTCGCCAAGCAGCTGAAAGGCAACTGAGAACGCGGGGGCGCGAGCCGAAGCGCTTCGGGCGCATCTGCGAGCTGTGCGGCTGGCCCAGGTCGGGCCCTTACCCTTGCGACGCGACCTTGCCAGCCTGCAGCATGACCTGTAGCACAGGATCACGGCGCCGATGAGGAGTCCAGCCACCACTGAGGACGCCAGGCGCCATCCAGTCAGCCCCGCTCGGCGTCCGGCAACACCGCCCCAATAACCAAGTGAGAGCACACCCATGGCGAGCACAGGTCCGACGATCACTCCGATCAGGGCGATGAAGCTCACCTGGGACCAGCCGTCGGAGAGGATCAGAACGCTCATCAGGGTGATCGCGGCGTAGACGACTCGATCTACGTTGCGTGGCCTATCGATGGTCGTGAGATCGCGAGGCAAATCGTCCTTCCCATGCGCCCGCGCCCAGGTGCAACAGCGACTCGCCCGGACGCGGGAGCTCACCGTAACGTCGACTTCTCTTCGGGCGAATCGACGGGCTGGTGAACGGCCCTGCCGAACGAGTGAGCCTTCGTTCGACCGCAGTGCAGGGCGGCGAGACGCTGGCCACGCCGCATAATCGACCTGACGATCATCGAATCGTTGGGGAATGTCCCCTAGGCATGGAGGAGGGTCATGGGCGAGGCGTTGACCAGGGTGTACCGAAAGGGACTTCTCGAAGCAGAGGGTTTCCCGGTCGCCGACGTTTCCGATTACCTCGAACAGACCGACACGACGGTGTGGGTGGACTTCTGCGGTCCTACCGGGCACCAGCTGCACGAACTCTCCGGTGAACTCGGTCTGCACGAGCTTGCCGTCGAAGACGCCATCGGGCGCAACCAACGCCCCAAGCTCGATCGCTATGCTACCCACCTCTTCCTGTCGTGCCGCGCCGTACGCCTCGATGCCGCGGATGGGTCTCTCGAGGAGACCGAGGTAGATGCGTTCGTGAACCAGCGCTGGCTCATCACCGTTCGACAGGACGACGGTTTCCCCATCGAACCGGTGCTCGAGCGCTGGGACCGCTCGGACGAGCTCGCTGTCCAAGGAGTCAGCTTCCTCCTCTACGGACTGCTCGACGTCCTCGTCGATGGCTACTTCGACGTGATCAGCGAGTTCGACACCTACTACGACGAGGTCAGCGAGGGCATCTTCTCGGAACACCCCATCGAGCCCGCACGTCAACGGCACTGGTTCGACATGCGACGAGCCATGGTCCGCTTTCATCGCCTCGTCGTCCCGACGCGCGAAGCGGTCAGCGGCCTCATGCGACGAGAACATGCTGCCGTGTCCGAGGAGCTGTACCCCTACTACCAAGACGTCTACGACCACATCCTCCGCGTGACCGAAGCCACCGACTCGCTCCGCGACCTCATCAGCACGATCGCCGACACCAATCTGAGCCTTCGGGACTACCGGCAGAACCTGATCGTCAAGAAGGTCAGTAGCTGGGCCGCGATCATCGCCGTTCCAGCGCTCATCACCGGCTATTACGGCATGAACGTCCCGTACCCCGGTTCCGGCAGGCTTTGGGGCGTTGTCGCTTCCACGGCGCTCATGCTCGGGCTCTCGGCCGGCCTCTATGTGCTCTTCCGCCGACGGGATTGGCTCTAGCCGCGGTTCCCAGAGGGCATCCAGGAGCGCCAGAGCCTCTGGGGCGTTTGCAGAATGGCGTGGATCACATGGCACCGGATGAAGCTAGTAGGCCGAGCTTCGGCGACGAGGTTCCACAGGAACCGCGGTGGCCGGCATCACTTGCCGTTCTCGCCGCCCTCGTCCTCTATGTGACTCTGCCAGGCAGTTTCACGATCGGACCAGGCTGGGTGATACCGGCTTTGGAAGTCGCGCTGCTCATACCGCTGACGGTGCGGGCCCCCTACCGTCGCCGTGAGGAAGCGCGACTCGTGCGTCTCGCCTCGCTCCTGCTGATCGCTCTGGTGAACCTCGCCAACGTGGGTTCGCTGGTGCTCCTGGTGCAGGTAGTGGTGTCTGGTGGTGCGGTGAGCGGACGCCAGCTCGTCTTCTCGGGCATCCAGATCTGGCTCACGCTGATCCTCGTCTTCGCTCTTTGGTTCTGGGAGGTCGACCGTGGCGGGCCCACGATCCGCGGCCACGCCGACCAACGAGACCCCGACTTCCTATACCCGCAGATGGGGACGCACGAGCTCGGCCAGACGGACTGGATGCCGCAGTTCGTCGATTACCTATACCTGTCCTTCACGAACGCGACCGCATTCAGCCCGACCGACACGATGCCGCTGACGCCCCGAGCCAAGTCGCTCATGCTGGTCGAAGCGTTGGCATCTATCACCACCGTGGTGATGGTCGCGGGAAGAGCGGTGAACATCCTCAGGTGATGGGGTCGGCGTCTCACTGCAAGCCGGACGGAGTACGGTCAGTGATCATGTCAGGGACACGTTGCCCATGCAGATCGGACCCTGCAATCAGGCTCGCTTCAGCCAGTCCACGGATCGAGGTGCCTACCGAAGCTCATTCAGTCTTCGTCCAGGATCCGAACCCCGATGCCCGATGCGAGGACTGCGGCTGACCTGACGATGTCTGGCCAGGGCATACCGATACCTCGTAGTTGCTCCGGGTTGCCGAGACCGCCAAGCTCGCAATCGCGCATCTCGCACCGGTGGAACGTGGTCTGAGCAAGACTCGCCCTGGAAAGGTCGCACATCGAGAACTCGACCGACGTGAATGCCGCCCCGTGGAGATCGACCTCCTCCATCCGACAGTTCTCGAACCTCACTCGGTCCAGCTGGGCGAATCGAAAGGACGACAGGTCCAGGCGGCACTCGATGAGCGTGGCGTCTTCGATCTGCGCGCCAGCGAGAACAGCACCAGTCAGGCGCACGCCATGCATCTCCACTCTCGTCACCGTCGCCTCCAAGGCGTCCGCGTTCGCCAAGCTCCCTCCATCGAACACGGCGTCCCTGATGGATACACGTCGAAGAATCGCCCCTGACAGATCGACGTCCTCGATTCGACTCTCGATCAGCTGCAGACTCGTTGCATCGCGTCCCGACAGTCCGTTGCCCACCAGACGCTGCTCACGCACCTCAGCCGCTCGCAGCTCGGCTGGGAGTTCGGACGAGAGGACATCGGGTAGATCGGGCGGGATGGGCACGCGAGGCCGCTCGGACTTCGAGCGTCGTCCACCAGTCACGGCAGGAGCCTACGCGTTGTGATGGTTGTCCTCCCCGCCTCCCTGTGGCGACGAAGCCAGAGTGACGCGGTTCACGGGAGCCGGAAGTACGCTGAGGGCATGCGAGTCGCTCGCGAGAGGATCCACTTGGACTACTTGCCTCGAGAAGGGGTCGAGCGTCTCGACGAGGTTTCGGTGCAGCGAGGGATCAGCTTGTTTGCCGAGGCCCTCGGGGATGCCGGAACCGCCCACGGCACACCGGGCGTGATCGCCGCCCACGTCGACGTAGCTGGGGACTACGCCGCCGCCCGCGGGAGCGCGATCCAGATTGCGGATCAAGCCCTGGATTCAGCCGGCCTTGGTGAGCACTTCCGTCTCGATGGCGCGCGGTGAGACGAGCGGACGAAACCGCAGGTAGTAGGTAGGCCAACGGGAAGCCGTTGTCGTCCTCGCCCATCCCGCCCTCCGATCTAGACGATCAGCGCGATGCCCATCGCGAGCAGCCACACGGACCAGGCGATGTAGAGCACGGGGATCAGCGCCCTTGCCAGGGCCCATCCTCGTTCCTCGCTGCGCCCGAGGAACTCCGCGGAACCCACCGCGAGTCCGGCGCCGATCACGATGCCCGGCCACCCGAGCCAGGCCGCCAGCGTGTCCCCGAGCACGATGGCGATCCCGACGAGGGTCGACCAGAGACCAGTCAGCAGGTACCCGAGGTGTTCGCCGACCCCGACGCCCAGGTACTGATGGAACGCACGAAAGACCACCAGCGTGGCTTCGCGCTGCGTCGGGCTGGTTCGGGGGTCGGCGTGCGAACGAGCCAAGCTGGGCACGAGGTACACCCACCGAAGGAGCCCGAGCATCTGCACGAAGCCGGCGAGGACCCCGATGGCCGTCGCTGTGGGCAGGATGCCTCCGAAACCGAGCGCCTGCGACAGCACCACCACGGCACCGATCATCAAGAGGCCGGAGAGCATGAACGCCCACCACAGGATGATCAGCGAGGAACCCCCCGCCAGGAACCGCTCCAGGATCTCCTCCGTCGGTCGTCGCAGGATGTCCGGGTAGTCGAACCGCATCACGAGCAGCGCGAACGTGGCGTTGAACCATAGCGGGGCGGCGATCAGCAGGACCGCCGCCCAGGTCTCCGTGGCTATGCGACCACCGCCTTCACGAGTGGGGGATCGGCTCGCCGGATCCACCACAGCAGCGCGCGCCCGACAGTTGCCCAGCGAGCGGGAAGCCGACGAGTCCGGCCAGGATCCACAGCCGATCTGTCCCTGATAGGGCGACCTCCTGTTCCTTCGTCCCGATCCGTGGGGAGTGAAGGGCCCAGACTCCGGGAGGGTTCTCCGGCCGAGTCGCTCTGAACGAACCACGGGCGACACGCCGTTCCGATCCAGCCTAGCAGTCGCGTCGCGCTCCATCGCCGCGCCGGTACCCGCTGGCGGATCGGAGGAGGCTCGCGGGGGTGAGACTCGAACGGATCGCTGTGCGCTCCAGTATCGTGGGGCATGCATCGGCTGCGACGGGGCATCGGGACTCCCTCTTCGCGGATCGCGGTCCTCGCCCTGGCCCTCTTGTTCGGTCTCGCGTCCGTGACGATCGCCCCCGCCGCGCATGCTCGGAACCCGCGCCTCGTCGCCGCCGGCGACATCGCCTACCGGCTCCGCCCCTCGAGAGGTCAGCTCGGCACGACCCGGCTCATCGAGCGCCTCGACCCGGTGGCCGTGCTCGCGCTGGGCGACACGCAGTACCGCAGCGGCACGATCGCTGAGTACCTCCGCTCCTACGATCCGACGTGGGGGCGGTTCCTGTCGAAGACGTTCCCCGTGCCCGGCAACCACGAGTACAACACGCCGAGGGCTGCCGGCTTTTTCCGATACTTCGGCCCGCGCACGTTCGGCGGTCGCGGGTACTACTCCTTCAACCGAGGGGGGTGGCACCTCGTGGCCCTCGATTCCGTGCGGGGTCGTCGACCGGACGAGCGTCAGCTCCGATGGCTGCGCCGCGATCTCGTCGGCAACGACGCCACGTGCGAGCTTGCGTTCTTCCATCATCCGCTCTTCACGAGCGGACTGGGGGCGCCGGCGAGCCCCGACATGGCCGTGTTCTGGAGGATCCTCTTCCGCCACGGCGTCGATGTCGTGCTGAACGGGCACGCACACAGCTACGAGCGCTTCGTCAAGCTCACACCCGGGGGGAAGCGCTCGCCCCGCGGCATCCGCGAGATCGTGGTCGGAACGGGCGGGATCGGCGTGGACCAATTCGGCGACCCGATCCGGGGCAGTCAGGTCCGGATCCGGAGGTTCGGTGTCCTCTCCATGCAACTGCTCCGCGACGCCTATCGCTGGCGGTTCGTGGCGACCGACGGGCGATCGCTCGATCGGGGCAGCACCGGCTGCCGGCGCTGACGGCGCTCCTTGACGAGGGCGACGGGAGACCCGCTCGTCCGGCTCAGGCGAACCGGGCGTACCCCCGTTGCGTCCGACCCCCCGCCTGCGTGAAGACCCCGGCGACGTGGAGCGACCGCCGACCGGTTGCGAGTCCCCACACCCCGTTGTAGTCGCAGCAGATCCGTGGCGTCCACGACCTGATCACGCGGCCGGTCGCGAGCCTCATCGCGACCAGGCGAGGTTGGTGGAAACACTGCGGGTTCGGATGGGCGTTGTCGCCGCATTGCTGACCCCCCCGTCGCGCCACCCACTCGAAGTGCCCACCCACGATCAACGAAGACCTGTCGAAGATCGAGAGCGCCTGTGAGGAGCCCGACGTGTCGGTCTTCCACACGAGGCGCCCACCCGGGGCGGCGTAGGCCGCGGTGAAGTCCGAGCCCCCGACAGCAACGAACAGGCGGTCGCCACGCAGCTTGCCGGCCAGGCCGAACGCGGCGCTCTCCTGTCGGATGCCTTCGAGGGTCCACTCCCGCGGTTGTCCCGAGAGTGGGTCGACCCGCACCGCGACCTTCTGAGGCTGGCCGTTGATGAAGTCGAACTTGCCGACGGCGATCACGTCACCGCCGTGCAGCAGGAGGTCGCGAACCTGTTCCGACGCGATGTGGTCACGCAGCGAATCATCGACCTGGAGCACCAGTGGGGCGAACCCGGCGTCTTGCGACCCGTCGGTGCGGTATGCCTCCAGCCGCCTCCCGCCCGCGTAGATGCGATCCGACGTCGCGAGCACCGACCAGAGCTTGGGTGTCGAGAACCCTCGAACGATGGCCCCGCTCGTCGGGTTGACGCCCACGAGGTTCGCGCCGCTGCCATACGTGAAGTCTCCGGCCAGGTAGAGCACGCCGTCGGGCCCCAGCGACGTGTCGTAGACGACGGGGGACGATCCGAGCCCGGGCGGGCTCACGGTCGGAACGCCGGTGCGCCGATGGAAAGCCGCGACGCCCGGGACGGCGCGCCCACTGCTCCCGTTCGGTTTGAGCAGGGCGTCGAACGCACCGGTCACCCACACCGACCTTCGGACCACCGCGACCGAGCGAGCGACCCCGTCGACCATCCACGTGCGTTCCGCCCGCTGCGAGGGGACAGCGCCGATGGCCGCCGATACCGGCGCAACGAGCATCGATACTGTCGCGACGACGACACCGATCCTCCGCATGGTGCGAACCTTCCTCACGTGCGCGAACCGGGGAAGGCACCGGTCTCGTGGGGCTGACCGATGGTGGATCGGAACGAGCTGCTAGCCGAAGACGATGCTGACCTCGTCCATGATGCCTTTGTACCAGTCGGCGCCACCCTTGGAACCGAGGAAGACGGAATTCGTGTTGGTGATCGATCCCACGCTGCCGTTCCTCACGAAGGAGGAGCCGTCGACGGTGAGCGTGACGTTCGACGACGTCTTCTTGCACACGATCGTGTGCCACGAGTTGTCCGCCAGGTTCGGACCCGCGGTGACCGCGACGTTGCTGGACGTGCCACGGAACTTGCAGAACGCTTTGCCCGTGCGAAGGATCTCGACCTTGTACGTGCCGACGCCCGACTGCTTGCGGACGAGGTCGTAGTCGATGACGGACGCGGAGGGCACTTGACTGAACCTCACGTGCACCGTGATCGTGACGTTCTGGGAGTTGGGGTTGAGGCTCGCGTCGTTGGGCACCGTGACCTTCGAGCTCGAGCCGTTGAAGCTGTAGGCCTTGCTGCCATCGAACGACCCGCTCACGCGGGTCACGTTCGTGAGCGTGCCGTTGTTGCCCGAGCCCGACGAGTCCACCATGGGGCCTGACGATTCGTTCATGTGCCACAGGGCGACGGTCGCCCCGCTCGCCGAGACGGTCGGAACCAGGACCGCGACGACGATCGCCGAGAGCACAGCGGTGAGGGTGAGCCTTCTCGAGAACATGCTTCGACGGTACTGGATGGGTTGTCCGAGGGGCAACCCGCCGAAGGTCGAGGGTCACGCCGAGGCGACGGCGGCCAGCACCGACCGGAGCCGCGTCTCCAGCTCGTCCTCGTCGTCAGCGCGGACCGTGACGTGGCCGAGCTTCCGACCGGCGCGGGGCTCCTTCCCGTAGTCGTGCAGATGCGCTCCGCGGATCGCCAGGACCTCGGCGGCGTCGGGCATCTCGCCGATGAGGTTCACCATCGTGCTTACCCCCACCGGCTGCGTCGAGCCCAGTGGCAGGCCGGTCACAGCCCGAAGATGCACCTCGAACTGCGAGACCTCGGCCCCCTCGATCGTCCAGTGGCCCGAGTTGTGCACCCGCGGGGCCATCTCGTTGCCGAGGAGTCGCTCCCCCGTCTGGAACAGCTCGATCGCGAGCACGCCGACGTACCCGAGCTCGGCCATCACGGCGCGCGCATGCGCCTCGGCCGCGTCCTGGAGCGCGGGCGTGAGGGTGGGGGCGGGCGCCCGGGTGATCCGAAGGATGCCGTCGCGGTGCTGATTCTCGACGAGCGGGAAGGCGGCCAGATCTCCGTCGCGCCCGCGAGCGGCCACGATCGAGAGCTCCCGGTCGAAGTCGACGAACGACTCCAGCGTGCACGCCACCTCGCCGACCGAGCGCCACGCGTCCTCGGCCAAGACCGGGTCGTGGATCACGGCCTGCCCCCTGCCGTCGTACCCGAGTCGCCGCGTCTTCAGCACGGCCGGCGTCCCCAGGCGCGCGAGCCCGGCCTCGAGGGCAGCGAGCGAATCCACCGCCGTCCAGGCGGAGACGGGCAACCCCACCCGCTCGAAGAGCTGCTTCTCGGCGAGGCGATCCTGCGCCGCCTCGAGCGCGGCGGTCGGCGGGAACACGGGGCGTCGTTCCTCGACGAGCCTCGCCGCACCGACGGGCACGTTCTCGAACTCGTAGGTCACGACGTCGGCGCGGGCCGCCAGGTCCTCGAGCCGATCCGGATCGTCGTAGGCCCCGACGATCGCCGGGGCGACGGCCGTCGCGGGCGAGCGCGGGTCGGGGTCGAGCGTGGTGCACGCGATGCCCAGTTCGTGGCCGGCGAGGGCCAGCATGCGACCGAGCTGTCCGCCCCCGATGATGCCGACCCGTTTCACGCGGTGCTCACTCGTCGGGGACGGGATGTGCGAGCACGCTCTCGGTCTGCGCGTCCCGGAAACGGATGAGTCGTTCGCGA
>JBEVGU010000159.1:0-15677 GCA_040511595.1 Actinomycetota bacterium
CACGCGCAGGTTCGCCGCGCCCTCACCCACGACGCCGGCGTGTTCGCGCGCCGACAGCATGCGCAGGAAGAACAGCGCGAACGAGGTCTTCGTCGCGACGCCGGAGATGCCGCTGATCGACATGTGGCCGCCCTTGCGGCCGTCGAAGAAGTCGAGATCGACGTGGACCGGCAGCTCGTCGCGCCCGATGCCCACGGCGAGCGGACGCCCCATCTCGTCGACATAGAGCGCCTTCGCACGTTCCTGCCCGACCGCGCGCTCGACCGTCTCGCCGGGGTCGGGCGAGACCCAGACCTCGGGGTCGACGCGGGTGACCTGCACCTGGGCGGTGCGCACCTTCGCGGCCGGCATGATGCCGAGCTCGGCGATGCGGTGCGTGTCGCTCTCGTACGAGGCCCCCTCGTACACCGCTTCGGCCTCGGTGACCACGCCGTACGTGCGGACCTCGCCCGCCTTCGGCACCTGCGTGCGCACGACCACGAGATCGTCGAGCTGCAGGAAGTCCTCGTCGTCGAGGACGACCCGGAACGCGCTCGTCGTCGAGTGTTGGGAGCCGAGGACCCGCCCGACCTGTTCGCGCTCGTCGCTCACGACGCCGCTCGCTCGGGCTCGGCCATGACGGCCTGTCGCAGGGCGCGGTACACGAGGCCCCGGTCACCCATGCGGTGGCGGAGCTCGCGCTCGAGCGCGCCGATCGGCACCAGGTTCTGCGGCGCGCGCGGATCGACGTGCGGCTCGCTCGCCACGAGGGGCAGCACGGCCGCCGTGCGATCGGCGATTGCCGCGGCCTCCGCGAGCGCCAGATGGCCCGATGTCTCGCACCGCACGACGCCACTCCACGAATGTCCGCCCCGGAGCATCGCGAGCCGCAGGTACCAGGAGTAGCGCGCGTACGGCGTCGTGCTCGCGATGCAGAACATCGGGGTGCGCTGCCCGGGCGCGAGCTCGGCGATCACCCCGCTTCGGGGCGGCTCGAGGTAGGTCACACGGTGGGTCTTCACGTATCCGACCGTCGCGTGCTCACGGATCTTCTTCAGGGGCCCGTCGGCCACCACCGCGCACTCGGCCGAGAGCGCCTCGGCGCACGCCCCCTCGGCGTCACGCATCTTGGAGTGCAGGCCCATCATCAGCAGGTTCGCGTCGTCGCCGGGGGAGCGGGTCGTGCCGACACCGGGCTCGAGGTCGACCACCGGCATCTGTTCGCCGCTGCCGCCCGCGAGCACGGCCCAGCGCTCGATGTGCACGTCGGTGACGTCGGAGCGCCGGCCCGTGCGGTCCCACACGACCGCGCCGACCGCGAACGTGCCCACGAGGCCGGGCGTGGGACCGTGGTCCGGATCGTCGAGGGTGAGCCGCGCGTCGATGCGACGCACGCCGTCGACGAACGCGATCTGCTCGACGCCGTCGTCGACGCCTTCGATCGGCGCCCAGTCGTCGGTCTCGACGCTCACGTCGACCGAGCCTTCGGCGGGAGAGAGGGCGTCGTCCTGATCGAGCGGGGTGCCGTAGTCGGGGTCCCAGCCCTCGACGTGGATACGCGCCATGCGGCGTATCGTACCCGTGCCCCCCGACATCCCGGTGGAGGCTCGCGGGCCGAACTAGTCGCATCTAGACTAGAGGGGCGTGAGCTCCTCCGAGACCACGGCGAAGGCGTCGCCGTTCCATGCCAGGACCCGGTCCCTGATCGAGCTCGGGCAGCAGTGCGGGTCCTCCGGCCCGTAGACCCGTGCCACCTCGAAGAGCCCGATCGGATCGGGATTCGGCTGGATCTCGGCGTCGCAGACGGCGCGCTTCCAGATCGGGGCGCCGACGGCGAGGTCGAAGACTCGGTAGGTCGCGCAGGCGCCGCTGCCGCCGGTCTCCTCGCGGATCAGCGCATCGTCGGACCCGTCGCCCGTGAGGTCGGTCGTGTCGGCCGAGATCGCGAGCACACCGTCGTGCCGGCCGTGGGCGAGGCCGTACCCGGCACGCCAGGGTGGGTCGGCCCCTTCGTTCCGCCGCCACACCACGAAGCCGCGCGCCCGCGTGAACGGATCAGGCCCGGGCGTCGCGAACGAGATCACGACGGCCTCGCCTTCGGCCGTCGCCCCTCGATCGACGCCGGTCACCTCGTCGCCCGGCGGCACGAGCTCGTCAACGGGAAGGTCGCGGGCCGGCACGTCCTCGTCGAACGCGGCCGGCACTCCGTCGGGCAGGGCGGCCGGGGCGGCGCTCGGCGAGGGTGCCTCCGACGGCGAGGGCGTGTGGCTCACGCCCGACGTCGGGCTCGGGGTCGTCGGCGATCGTGTTCCGGTGGTCGGGGGATCGTCGGACAGCGCGGCGCACGCGGCGAGCAGGACGACCGCGATCGTGAGGAAGACGATGCGTCGCACCGGGCGATGCTACCCGCGGGTGCACCCCGACCGGGAGCCCGGCGTACGATGCCGCCATGCCGGCCCAGCCGCTCGCTCCGAGGACCGTCGCCGAGTCGCGCGTCGAGCTGACCCAGCTCATGGAGGCGACCGACGTCAACCTCGCCGGCACCGTGCACGGCGGGGTCGTCATGCGGCTCGTCGATACGGCGGCGGGCCTCGCGGCCATGCGGCACGCCTGTGGCCTCGCGGTCACGGTCACGATCGACGAGATGACCTTCCTCGACCCGGTGCACATCGGCGACCTGCTGGTGCTGCGGGCCAGCGTGAACGACGCCGGCACCACCTCGATGGAGTGTGGCGTGCGCGTCGAGGCCCACGACGTGGTGACCGGGACGACCAGGCACGTGAACACCGCCTACCTCGTCTTCGTTGGGGTCGACGACGAGGGTAAGCCACGGCCCGTGCCGCCGCTCGTGGCCGAGACCGAGGAGGAGCGGCGCCGTCAGCGTGAGGCCAAGCTCCGCCGCGCGGCTCGGCTGGCCCACAAGGAAGCCGTGCGGGCGGCCCGCCAGGCCGCGACCGACGGGCCCCACGCTCGCACGACCTGATCCGGGTCCGGTGCCCACCCACTCGCGAGCGAGACCCCTGAGGGGTACGCTGCCCGTGGGGCGGAGGATGAGCGATCCCAGGGATGCGGAGCGTGTTCAGACTGTCGTGGTCGGGGGGAGCCAGGCTGGCCTCGCGGTGGGGTACCAGCTGGCCCGGCGCGACCTTCCGTTCCTGATCCTGGATGCGAACGAGCGGGTCGGTGACGCCTGGCGGCACCGATGGGACTCGCTCCGCGTCTTCACCCCGGGCCGATACGACGGGCTCGCGGGCATGCGGTTCCCCGGACCGGCCGATGCGTTCCCGACCAAGGACCAGGTGGCCGACTATCTCGAAGCCTACGCGGCGCGGTTCGACCTGCGGGTTCGCACCGGCGTAAGGGTGGACCGGGTGGAGAGGAATGACGCCGGATTCCTCGTGACGGCGGGGGACCTGCGATTCGAAGCCGACAACGTGGTGGTCGCGATGGGATCGTTCCAGGTTCCACGGGTGCCGCAGTTCGGCAGCGAGCTCGACCCGGACATCGTGCAGCTGCACTCCGCCGAGTACCGGAACGGATCCCAGCTACGGGACGGCCGTGTCCTCGTGGTGGGCGTGGGGAACTCGGGAGGTGAGATCGCGCTCGACGTGGTGAGCGCGCACGAGACCGTGCTCGCGGGGCAGGAAGTCGGGCACGTCCCGGTGCCGTACGACGGTGCCGTGGCGCGCTACGTTGTGATGCCCTTGCTATTCCGCGTCATCGGCCATCGCGTGCTCACCGTCGACACCCGGCTGGGCCGGAAGGCACGGCCGAAGCTCATGTCGCATGGCGCCCCGCTCGTGCGCGTCAAGCCCGACGACCTCGTTCGCGCCCGCGTCCAGCGCGTAGCGAGGATCTCCTGGGTGCGGGACGGGCTTCCCGTGACGGAGGACGGGAAGGTCCTCGACGTCGCGAACGTCATCTGGTGCACGGGGTTCCGCTCCGATTTCTCGTGGATCGACCTTCCCGTCTTCGGGGACGTCGAGCCGAGGCACCGCAGAGGCATCGTCGCCGAGGCACCAGGGTTGTACTTCGTGGGCCTGTTCTTCCTCTACGCGATGTCGTCCGGGTTCCTGCCGGGCGTCAGCAGGGATGCGGAGTACGTCGTCGACGCCATCGCGTCTCGCTCGGCCTGATCGTCCGGCCGAGAGGCTCCGGCCGCGTGGGAGGATGGAAGGGATCTCTCACTGCGGAAGGATGACGCGCACGATGACGAGCGAGCTCGCCGGGGCCCGTGGGCGTATGGAGACCGCCGACGGCCTGATCGACCTGTTCCGGCTCGACCATCTGGCCGATGAGGCGGGGGCGCACGTCTCGAGGCTGCCGAAGACCGTCCTGATCCTGCTCGAGGACCTGCTCCGCCGGGCCGGCACGCGCGACGTGTCCGACGACGACGTGCGCGCGCTCGCCCGCTGGCCCGGCCCCGCCGCCGACATCGCGTTCATGCCTGCGCGGGTGCTGATGCAGGACTTCACCGGCGTGCCCGCGGTGGTCGATCTCGCCGCGATGCGCAGCGCCGCCCAGCGAGCCGGCATCGATCCGCTCTCGATCGAACCATCGATCCCGGTGGACCTCATCATCGACCACTCCGTGCAGGTGGATCTCTTCCGCACGCCCGAGGCGTACGAGCGGAACATCGAGTTCGAGTACCGGCGCAACGGCGAGCGCTACGCCCTGCTCCGCTGGGCGCAGCAGGCGTTCGACGGCCTGCGGGTCGTGCCACCGGGCGCCGGCATCTGCCACCAGGTGAACCTGGAGCACCTCGGGCAAGTGGTGTCGGTCCGCGACGGGGTCGCGTTCCCCGACACGCTCGTCGGCACCGATTCCCACACGACGATGATCAATGGGCTCGGCGTGCTCGGGTGGGGGGTCGGAGGCATCGAGGCGGAAGCCGCGATGCTCGACCAGCCGATGTTCCTGCCGCAGCCGGTCGTGATCGGCGTGCGCATGACCGGATCGCTCCCGGCCGGCACGACGGCCACCGACCTCGTGCTCACATTGACCGAGATGCTCCGCGCGCACGGCGTCGTCGGGAAGTTCGTGGAGTTCTTCGGCGACGGCCTCACGTCGTTGTCGGTCGCGGACCGGGCGACGTTGTCGAACATGTGCCCCGAGTACGGGGCGACGGCGTCGTACTTCCCGGTCGATGGGGAGACGCTCCGGTACCTGTCGTTCACCGGCCGTGGCGATCGCGTCGACCTCGTGGAGCGCTACGCGAAGGAGCAGGGGTTGTTCCGGCGCGATGGCGACCCCGAGCCCACGTTCAGCGAGATCCTCGACCTCGACCTCTCGGCGGTGGTGCCGTCGATGGCAGGCCCGAAGCGTCCGCAGGACCGGGTGCCGCTTCCCGAGGTCTGGGGATCGTTCGTCGGAGCGTTTCGCGAACATCGAGAACCCGACCCGAACGCCACCGAGGTCGGCCGATTCGTCGCCGAGGGCGGGACCCCTCGGGTGGACCGACTCCCGGGCGACGACGAGATGGCCAACGCCCCCGCGAGCGCGAGCGCCCTCGGGCATGGCAGCGTGGTGATCGCGGCGATCACGAGCTGTACGAACACGTCGAACCCGAGCGTGATGCTCGCCGCCGGCCTGCTCGCCAAGAAGGCGGTCGAGGCCGGTCTCGACGTGAAGCCGTGGGTGAAGACATCGCTCGCCCCCGGATCGAGGGTCGTCACCGACTACCTCGACCGGAGTGGGCTCACGCCGTACCTGGACAAGCTGGGGTTCGCCCTCGTCGGATACGGGTGCACGACGTGCATCGGCAACTCCGGGCCGCTGATCGAGGAGGTCGGTGCGGCCGTGGACGATCAGGACCTGAACGTCGTCGCCGTGCTCTCGGGCAACCGTAACTTCGAGGGCCGGGTGCATCCCCAAGTGCGAGCCTCGTATCTGGCGTCCCCGCCCCTGTGCGTGGCGTACGCGCTCGCCGGGCGCATCGACCTCGACCTCACGACCGACCCGATCGGCGACGGGGCGCAGGGGCCGGTCTTCCTGCACGACCTCTGGCCAGAGCCCGACGACGTGCGTGAGGCCATGGCCGCCGCGATCATCGAGGAACAGTTCACGACGCAATACGAGCGCATCTGGGAAGGCGACGACCACTGGCGCGACCTGCCCACCCCTGCCGGGCCCGTGTACGCATGGGATCCCGGCTCGACCTACGTGCGGGAGCCGCCTTTCTTCGAGGGGCTGGACGAGGCTCGACCGATGGGCGACATCGTGGGGGCCCGCGTCCTCGTCAAGGTCGGAGACTCGATCACGACCGACCACATCTCGCCGGCCGGCACGATCAAGGTCGACTCTCCGGCCGGCGTCTACCTTCGAGAGCACGGCGTCGAGCCCGTGGACTTCAACTCCTACGGAGCGAGGCGCGGCAACCACGACGTGATGGTTCGCGGGACGTTCGCGAACATCCGGCTGCGCAACGAGATGGCGCCCGGCACCGAGGGCTCGTTCACCACGCACATGCCGAGCGGCGAGGTCATGAGCGTCCACGAGGCCGCCCAGCGCTACCGCGAGGCGGGCGTGCCGCTCGCGGTCCTCGCCGGCAAGGAGTACGGCAGCGGCTCGAGCCGCGACTGGGCCGCCAAAGGGCCCGATCTGCTCGGAGTGCGGTTCGTGATCGCGGAGAGCTTCGAGCGCATCCACCGCTCGAACCTCGTCGGCATGGGTGTGCTGCCCCTGCAGTACCGCGAGGGCGATTCGGCGGACTCGCTCCGTCTCACCGGGCGCGAGGTCCTGGCGGTGCTCGGGCTCGACGACGGGATCACCCCTGGTCAGGAGGCGACGGTCGCGGCGACCGCCGACGACGGGACGGTCGCGGGCTTCCCCGTCACGGTGCGGATCGACGCCGAGGCGGAACTCGAGTACTTCCGGGCCGGCGGCATCCTGCGCCTCGTGCTCGCGCAGATGCTCCGATCCTGATCAGAGGGGACACACGTGACTGTCGGTGGCGCGGCTGCCGTCGCTCCGCCGCTCGATCGTGTACCAGCATCTTCCGCTCCATCACGAACGCCGGTCGACGGTGCTCCGGCCCCGAGGAACGCATCGCCCGGCGAGGCGTGCGACGCACCCGCTGGAACCCCGTCGAGGTTCGGACGGGGACGCATCCGGAGAAGGTCCCTCGGTGGGTGGCGCGCGTCAGACCAGGGCGGTGAGATCCGCGGACAGGATGGGCGCAGAGGTGGGCGCCGAGGGACAGTCGGCCGGCTCCTCGGTGACGGCCATCGTGTCGGTCGTGTCGATGTCGGCCTCGACGCGCAGGGCGACCGCGCCGTCGCTCGGCGCGACGCAACCACCGGAGACCGCCTCGTCCCCCTCGATCATCCAGATCTCGTAGACGTTGCCCGGTCCGGGGTCGGGAAGGTCGCGGCCCCAGATCACGGCGCCGGGCTCTCCCGGTGTGAAGGCCATGGCGAGCGTGCCCTCGGCGTCGCCCGTGAACGTCACGACGCGCTGCGACGACGAGGCCTCGGTGCTGCCGGTGCGCGACGGTCGCAGTGCCACGAGCGCCACGATCACCAGCGCCACGACGGCAGCGGCGGCGATCAACACCTGCCAGCCGCGCGTCCGCCGGGCACGTCGCTCCGCGAGCTGGTCGTGCGGGCGGTCGAGGTCGACTCGGGCACCATCACCGCGTCGATCCTGCGGCTGCGCCAGGATCCAGTCGATCATCGAGTCGTCGACCGGCGCGGGGGTCAGGGCGAAGCCCAGGCGCCCGGCCGTCTCGGCGAACCCCGACTCGAGGGCACGGCACTCTTCGCAATCGCCGTGGGCGGCGCGCTCGCGCTCGAGCAGCGCGACGTCGTCGCCGTCGAGCCCGCCCAGGGCATCGATGGCCATGAGCTCCTCGATGCGGGAATGGTCGAGCGTCATCGTTCGACCTCCGCGAGCGCGCCCCGCATGCGGCGCATGCCGAGCAAGGTGCGGGACTTCACCGTGCCGAGCGGGGTGCCTGTCTTCTCGGCGATCTGGGACTGCGAGAGGCCGGCGAAGTACATCATCTCCAGCACCTCACGCTGCTCGGCCGGTAGCTCGTCGAGGGCGGACCGCACCGCGCGGCGTTCCTCGGGCGCTCCCAAGCGGTCGACGATCTCGTCCGCATGGTCCGCCTGCTCCTCGAGCGCCTCGGGGATCGCCGCCTCGGAACGGCGGCGGTGGGCCTCCTCGCGGCGCACGAGGTCGACGGCACGGTGATGCACGAGGCCCATGAGCCAGCTCCTCACCGAGCCTCGATCCGCGTCGTAGGCGCCCGGGTTCTTCCAGACCGCCATGAATGCGTCCTGCACGATCTCCTCCGCGAGATGCGACCGTCGCACGACCCGCTGCGCGAGCGCCTTCGCCGTGGGCGCGTACCGATGGAACAATCCACGGAACGCCTCCTCGTCGCCGTGACGCAGGCGATCGATCAGGTCGCGGTCGGGTGCCTCGGGCAGGTCAGCCATGCGTATCGGATCGGTCCGAACTACCATGAGCATTCCCAGCGACGATGGCACCTTCCGCGGAGCGGGCTCGTATCACCCGGTATTCGCAGCGGGGCGTCGATCGGATGGATCAGCCCTCCACCCGGTCGTGCAGTCGGCGCCCCGCGGTCTCGAGGATCTGCGACAGGGTGGTCGGAGACCCCGGGTCGTACAGCGCGCTTCCCACCGAGGCGGACAACGGCCGAGGGGGGTCCTGCTTGGCGTTGTGCACCGCGATCGCCTCGACCAATCGCGAGAGCACGATCGATTCGGCCCCCGACGCGTTTCCCGAGAGCAACACCGTGAACGTGTCGGTCGTGATCCGTGCCGGGAGATCGGCGTCGCGCACGGCGTCGAGCAGCACGTCGGCTGCCTCACGAACCTCCTCGTCCGCGACGGTGCCTTCGAGCCGCACGAACAGGAACACCACGGGTGTCTGGTTGCGATCGGCCATGCGGAGGTGGTGCTCGGCGATCGGCACGAACCCGCGCAGGTTCGGCAGACCGGTGACCTCGTCGGTCGTGGTCAGCTCGCGGCGGAGCCGGCGGACCGAAACCGCGTAGCGCACGGCTCGAGGCAACAGCCCGTTTGGGATGGCGCCGAGGATCAGATGGTCCTCGGCGCCCGCATGCATCGCGACGGCGCCGTCGGCCGCGCGACTGGCCTCGGTCACGACCACGACGGCCACGTCGGGTACCTTGCTGCGCAACGATCCGAGCAGCTCCAACGGACCCTGCCCGTCCAGCACCACGACGACGGCGTCGAGCGACTCGTCGGCGCCCAGCTCGTCGACGGTGGCGGCCGATCGCACGTCGAACCGCTCGTCGTCGCTGAGCTCCTCCGCCAACGCTGCCTCGAGCCCAACGAGCACCACCGTCACCGCGTCGTCCATGTGTCCTCCTGGTCGGTAGCGGGATTATCCCATCCGGGAACGGCGCCTTGCGTCGTCGGCTCCTGCGGGGGACAACGGCCTGCGCCGCCACGGTTCCGCCACAGGAACGCCACGGTGTCGGCGGAGCGGGCGTCATCTGGTCGCGGGTACGCTTTGCCAATGTCCCACGTTCGTTCCGGCCCCGTCGCCGCGCCCGGCCACGGCCGGCTCGCGCGGGCGGCGGTCGCGATCAGCGCGACGCTGTCCCTGCTGATCGGCATCGGCACCGCCTACGGATTCGTGGCCTACCAGCAGGCCGGCGACGCCGGTCGGAAGTTCGACCTGACCGACGGCGACGGCGGCGGGGTGCAGGCGAATGGCGAGGAGCTGCCCACGGGCCCGTGCATCGACGACGTCTGCAACTACCTGCTGCTCGGCAGCGACTCCCGAGCCGGGCTCACCGCCGACGAGCGCGACCAGTTCGGCACCGACGAGCAGATCGGCGGTGAGAACCGAGCCGACACGATCATGCTCGTGCACACCGACCCATCGCTCGAGAAAGCGATCATCCTCTCGTTCCCCCGCGATCTGGCCGTGCAGATCCCGGGGCACGGCGAAGACAAGATCAACGCGTCGTTCGAGGGCGGCGTCGACGGCGGCGGCCCGGCGCTCGTGGCCGCGACGGTGCACAAGCTCACCGGGCTCAAGATCAACCACGCGCTCTACGTCGACCTCGCCGGGTTCCAGGGCATCGTCGACACGCTGAAGGGCGTGGAGATGTGCATCCCGGCGGAGAACGTGAACACCCCTGACGGGCGCATCGTCGACGAGCTGACCGCGCTCGACGTGAAGCCGGGATGTCAGCGGCTCCCCGGCGACCAGGCCCTGGCGTACGTGCGCACCCGGCATCTCCGCTGCGACGCGGCGGCGCCCGACTTCTACCGCATCGCCCGCCAGCAGCAGTTCCTGCGGGCCGTGATCAACAAGCTCCTGGAGCCGGGCCAGCTCGCGCGGCTCCCGGTGATGATCAAGCCGATCATGCGGAACCTCGTGCCCGACGAGGACCTGAACCTCGCGGACCTCGTCTTCCTCGTGGGCCAGCTCGAAGGCATCTCGACCGGCGCGGCCGAGTTCCGCACCGTGCCGGCCTATCCCGATCCGGCGAACCTCGGCATCCTCCGTATGGACGACTCGGCGGAGCGCATCTTCGCCGCGATCCGAGACGGGGAGCCACTCGGCAGCATCGGCCGTGACCTCGCGTACACGCCGCCCTCCGAGGCCAACGTGCCGGTCCTGGTTGTCGATCACGCATCGGACGGCATGGTCGGCGAGGTCCAGGAGGTGCTGTCCCAGGCCGGCTTCGACATCTCGCCGGGCATGAGCACCTTCACGGCGTACGAGAAGAAGGTGCCCGGCAGCGTGATCGCCTACGCGCCCGACGCCGATGCCGAGGCGCAGGTCGTCGCGAAGTACTTTCCGGCGCTCGAGCTGCGGCAGGTGACCGGCCTGCCCGACGACGTGGTCGTCTTCATCGACGCCGCCTACGAGCCCGCCCCGGTCGGCAGCGGCGCCCCGCCGGCCGAATGTCCCAAGCCCGTCTGATGCGCGCGCTCGTGCTCTCGGGTGGCGAGGGTTCCCGGCTCCGGCCGATCACCTCGACGAACGCGAAGCAGCTGATCCCGGTCGCGGGCACGCCGATCCTGTTCCAAGGGCTCGAGGCGATCGCCGAGGCCGGGATCCACGAGGTCGGCATCGTGACGGGGGCGACCGGCGATGAGGTGCGCGCGGCCGTGGGAGACGGGTCGCGCTGGGGCATCGAGATCACGTTCATCCCACAGGAGGCGCCTCTCGGCATCGCGCATGCGGTGATGACCGCCGCGTCGTTCCTGGGCGACGACCCCTTCCTGCTCTACCTCGGCGACAACGTGCTCCTCGGCGGTGTGACGCGGTTCGTGGAGGAGTTCGAGCGCGGGGAGGCCGACGCGCACATCTTGCTAGCCCGCGTTCCCGAGCCCGAGCATTTCGGCGTGGCCGTGCTGGAGGGCGACCGGGTGGTGCGCCTCGTCGAGAAGCCCACGGAACCCCTGAGTGACCTGGCATTGGTCGGGGTGTACCTGTTCCGGCATCCGATCCTCGATGCGTGTCGCACGCTGCAGCCATCATGGCGCGGCGAGTACGAGATCACCGAGGCGATCCAGTGGCTGCTCGATTCGGGGCGCGAGGTGCGCGCCGAGATGGTGGGTGGGTACTGGAAGGACACCGGCCGGCCCGAAGACCTGCTCGAGGCGAACCGCATGATGCTCGCCGCGCTCACGCCGTCGATCGAGGGCGACCTCGACGACGCCACGACGGTCCACGGGGAGGTCGTCGTGCGGGCCGGGGCCAAGGTCACGGCGAGCACGCTCCGCGGCCCGCTCGTGATCGGCGAGGGTGCCATCGTCGATCGCTCGACGCTCGGCCCCGACGTGTCCATCGGCCGGGGGTGCCGCGTCGAGGCCAGCGAGGTCGCCGACTCGATCGTGATGGAGGATTGCACGATCGTCGATGCCCGCGGCTTGACCGGCTCGATCCTCGGGCGCCGTGTCGAGGTGCGCCATTCGGGAAGCGGGGCCCGGCGGTTGATCGTGGGTGATCAGAGCCGGGTCGAGGTCGATTAGGCCGTTCGGTCGTTCCCCGCGCCGATGGGCGCGGCTAGCATCCCTGCCGTGGAAGAGCTTCCCCGTGTCGTCCCCGGCCGGCGGAAGGCCGTGTCGGCCTTCGTGCTCGCGGGCGTCGGGCCGTTCGTGATGGCGTGCAGCTCGCCGGCCGCCATCGTCCTCGGGTTCCGTTCGCTCGACGAGTCCGCGCCGGCCGGCGCGTACGCTCCGGGGCGCGTCACCGCGTACGGCTCGATCGTGATCGGGGCGCTGGGCCTGTGGTTCTGGGGGTGGATGGTGGCGAGGCTCGCCGGCGAGATCTCCGACCGTGGCAAGGACCCACGGCTCGTGCTCCCGCTGATCGTGGGGCTCGGGGTGGTGTGGATCGCCTCGGCGCTCGCTGGGTGGTTGGCCGGACGCGGCTCCCGCTTCGACTCCTCCGCTCCGTAGGGGCTCGCTCCGGCCAGCGGGAGTCACCCGTTGGAGTAGGGTTCGGGGTTCATGCGAGCGGTGATCGACGCCCGGCCCGCGCTCGACCCACGTCGCACGGGGGTGGGTCACTACACGCAGCAACTGATCCGGCACCTGCCCCATGCCGACCCACAGGGCGAGTACGTGGCCTGGTACCTGCACGCCAGGGGCCTGCTGCGGCCACGTGAGTTCTTCTCCGGCGTGCACGCGCCCAACCTCGAGGAGCGAGCGTCGCGGTTCCCCGCGAGGGTGTTCGAGCCCATGTCGTCTCGGCTGGGTGTTCCACGCGTCGAGTGGTCGGGCGAGTTCGACGTGCTCCTCGCCACGAACTTCCTGCCCCCGGCCACGAAGAGCCCCGGCGTGGTCCTGGTGGTGCACGACCTCGCGTACGAACGACTGCCCGAGACCGCCCCCCACATGAACGATCGTTGGCGTCGTCGGTTCGATGACTGGCTGCGACGGGCGGCCGGTGTGCTCGTGCCCTCGAACTCGACGAAGCGCGACCTGCTGGAGACGCATCCCGTCGCCGCGGAGCGCGTCCACGTCACCCCCCTGGGGGTCGACGTGGCGGCCTTCGCGCCGGTGCCTCCCGAGGCGGTCGATGCGGTGCGACGGAAGTACGGCGTGGATCAGCCCTACGCGTTGTTCGTCGGAGGCATCGAGCCGCGCAAGAACCTCGACGCCCTCGTGCGGGCCTTCGCCACGCTCGCCCCCGGTACGCGCCTCGTGATCGCGGGAGGGCCGGTCCGATGGGATCCCAAGGCGGCGGAGCGCCTCGACGGGGTGATCGCCCGCCTGTCGCCGGCCGTCCGCTCCCGCATCGTCCGCACCGGCTACGTGAGCGACCGAGAGAAGGTGGCGCTGATGACCGGCGCCACCCTGATCGCCTATCCGTCGCTCTACGAAGGGTTCGGCTTCCCGGTGCTCGAGGGGTTCGCGGCGGGCCTGCCGGTGCTCACGTCCGACGTCTCGTCGATCCCAGAGGTCGCGGGAGACGTCGCGCTCTCCGTGGACCCCCGCAACGAGCAAGCGATCGCCGATGGGCTCCGGCAGCTCTTCGAAGACGAGGATCTTCGGGCGATGCTCTCGGCCGCCGGGCTGACGCGCGCGGCTCGTTTCACCTGGGAGGCAACCGCTCGTCACACGGCGAACGCCTTGCACGCGGCCCTGGAGGTCGCCCGCAGGTAGACTCGGGCATCCCCTCCCTCGATCTCGGAGGCACTCCGCGATGAGCGACGATCACCTGCTCGTGACCGGCGGCGCCGGCTTCATCGGGTCGCATCTCGTCGACGCGTTGCTCGAGCGCGGCGACCGGGTCACGGTGCTCGACCGGCTCTCGGCAGGAGGCAGCACGACGAACCTTCGCCGGCACCTCGGCGACCCCCGGCTCACGTTCGTCGAGGGCGACGTGAGGGATGCCGGCGTCGTGCGAGGGCTCGTCGCTGGCGTCGACGCCGTGGTGCACGCCGCCGCCGAGACCCATGTCGACCGCAGCATCGAGGAGCCGGGTGATTTCCTGGACACGAACGTGCTCGGCACCAGGTCGGTGCTCGACGCATGCCGGTCCGACGGCACGCGGCTGCTGATGCTCTCGACGGACGAGGTCTACGGCGCCGGCGATCCCAAGGGTGGCTCGTTCGACGAGGGCGCGCCACTGCGTCCGCGCAGTCCGTACGCCGCCAGCAAGGCCGCCGGCGATCTGCTCTGCACGGCCTACGCCTCGACGTACGGCACACCGGTCGTGGTGGTGCGGGGCACGAACGCGTACGGCCCGCGCCAGATCGAGCGGGTCGTGCCGACCTACGCCGTGAACGCGCTCCGAGGGCTGCCGGTGCCCGTGTACGGGCGGGGCGAGCAGCGGCGGGAGTTCCTGTACGTGGAGGACTGGGTCCGCGGCGCCCTGACGGCACTCGACGGCGGAGAACCGGGCACGGTCTACAACATCGGGAAGGGTCATGAGCTCCCCAACCTCGAACTGGCGATCCGGATCTGCGAGCTGGCCGATGCTCCGGCCGACCTGATCACGTTCGTGGCGGACCGCCCGGGTCACGACTTCCGGTACGGGGTCCGCTCCGAGCGTCTGACGGCCCTCGGCTGGGCGCCGGCGTGGTCGTTCGACGATGCGCTCGCGAACACGGTCGCCTGGTACCGCGGTCACCTCGAAGGTCTCGAGGCCGCCCATGTCGTGCCGGTCGTCACCGCTCCTCGTCCCGCGGGGGTCGATGCATGAGGCTGGTCGTGACCGGCGCGGACGGCGACCTCGGCCGGGCGTTCCTGGCCCGCCTGCCGGCTCACCACGCCGTGCACGCCTTCGACCACGCTGGGCTCGACGTCGGTGACCACGACTCGGTGCGGCAGGTCGTCGAGCCGCTGCGGGCCGACGCGATCGTGAACCTCGCGGCCTTCACGAGGGTCGACGAGAACGAGATCGACCAGGGTCGAGCATTCCGCGACAACGCCCTCGGGCCTCAGCACCTCGCGCTGGCCGCCCGGGCCAGCGGCGCCGTGCTGTTCCACGTCTCGACCGACTACGTCTTTGACGGCGAGAAGCGTTCGCCCTACGACGAGACCGACGAGCCCGCGCCGCTGTCGGTGTACGGGCGCGCGAAGCTCGCCGGCGAACGGTTCGTGCGCGAGATCGCTCCCGAATCGTTCGTCGTGCGCGTGGGTCACGTGTACGGTGGCGGTCGCGACTACCTGAGCCGAACCGCGCGCGCGCTGAGGGCGGGGGAGACCGTCGGGGGTCTCGCCGATCGCTGGGGCTCGCCGACCTACGTCGGGCACCTCGCGGAACGCTTGCTGCCCTTGCTCCTGACCGGCCGGTTCGGTCTCTTCCACCTCGGCGGGCCGGAGCCCGCCTCATGGTACGAGGTGCTCGCTCGCGCCAACGAGCTCGCGGGCTCCGCCGGGACCGTGACGCCTCAGGAGGCGGCCGACCTCGACCTGCTCGCGCCCCGGCCGGTGTACTCCGCGCTCACGAGCGTGTACCTCCCACACCTCGGGCTCGAGCCGATGCCCTCGCTCGAAGAGGGCCTCAAGGACTTCCTGGCCGAGGACTCCCACGTCGGATGAGGCTTCGCTCGGCTGCGCTCGTCGTCGCCTCGGTCGCTGCCGCCTGCACCGAAGCAGGAGGCGGTGGGAGGGCGACGTCCACACAGCCGACGGCGCCCTCCCCGGTCGTCACCAGCCCCTCGGCCGCCCAAGGCGTCGACGTGGACGCGTTCGAGACCAGGTGGCCGATCAAGCGGGTCGTGTTCC
>JBEVGU010000160.1:0-2516 GCA_040511595.1 Actinomycetota bacterium
ACGCGCCGACGCGGACGAACAGCTCGTCGCCACGCCGGTGGATGTCCATGTCCTCGCGGGACGCGAACGGCAGCCGCATCGTCAAGACGTATCCGGTCCCCCGCTTCCGCACCCGGATCGGGTCGTCCCGGTAGAGGATGTCGGCGGCGTCGAGCTCCCCGTAGACCTCGGTCGCCATCTCCTCGAGCAACCGCACGCCGATCATCTCCCGATCGAACAGGCGCGCCGTGAGGATCGGAACCGGCTCGAAGGACTCGTGCACCGTCGCGAGGTGCTCGGCCTGGATGTCCTTCCACTTGCCGAAGTACGGGTCGGTCACGTCGGGCGGGAGCACACGGTTGACCACGACCGCGTCGACCCGGTACCCGAAGAGACCGAGGTACGTGTAGGTACGCCGGGCCTCGGCGATCACCATCTTCTCCAGGTTCACCACGAGCCGGACGGACGCGACCGCCTCGTCGGTCAGGATCTTCTTGACCGCCTCGAGGTTGCGATGGAGCCGCTCCACGGCGTCGAAGACACGCTCGCCCGCGATCGGGAGCGAGGTCACCCGCGACACGATCGGGCGCACGGTCTTCACGATCTTCCGCTCCACGGGGAAGACCCGCTCGATGTACCACTGCATCACGTCCGGGAGGGAGAGCAGTCGGAGGGTCTCCGCTGTGGGAGCGCAGTCGACGATCAAGACGTCGTAGGCACCGCTCTCGACGTGCGTCTTGACGTCGATCAGGGAGAAGATCTCATCGAGTCCGGGGAGCACGGTCAGCTCCTCCGCCTGGATCGTCTCCGTCCCCGCCCAGTTCATCAGCTGGATCATGTAGTCCTGGATCTCTCTCCAGTTGTCCTCGAGCCGTTCCTGGGCGTCGATCTGCTGCGCCCAGAGCCGATCGGAGAGTCGTGTGGGGGCCGAACCGATCTCCTCGTCGAAGGAGTCGCCGAGCGAGTGCGCGGGATCGGTCGACATCACCAGCGTCCGCAAGCCCGACTCGGCCGAGCGGACCGCGGTCGCGGCGGCGATCGTCGTCTTGCCGACGCCTCCCTTGCCGGTGAACAGGAGCACGCGCATCGGTCAGCCCATCTCCACGCGCCGCTTGAGTCGCTCGAGCGCGTTCTCGATAACCCGTTTGGCGCCTTCGGTCCGTACGAACCCCGGGACGAGGATGCCGATCTCCACCGCGAGCCGGTACGTCACCTTCGTCTCGGTGTCGGAGAGCTCGTTCAGCAGATACTCCCCACGGATGTCGCGGATCGCGCCGCGCGCCTCCTTCGTCGTCCAGGACAGACCGGTATCGCCGGGCGCGTAGCGGTAGGTCAGCGTGTAGGTCGCCTTCCCGAGGACCGGGACATCGACCTCGAACGCCACCTCGGTGGCACGACCACCCTCTCCTCGCTCACGAACCTCGGCGACGCGGACCTCCGCCCACTCGGGGTAGGCCTCGTAATCCTCGAGGACCTCCATCACGTCCTCGAGGGGTGCATCGATGACGATCGACCCCTCCGCATGCTCCATCGGCCCGAATCCTAGCGGGGGGGAAGTCTCAGCGGCTGTTGACGGTCAGGACCGACATCGCCAGCAGCGAGACCGAGACCATGATCAAGGCCACCGTCGCCCACAGCAGGACGCGAGCCGAGACGAACGTCGATCCCCCGTCGGCGATCCGGTACGCCTCGGCTGCGGACCCCAGGTAGATGACCAACGCGGAACCGAGGAGGAGGACCACGACGGCGAAGACCGGACCGCTCGAGACGCCCGACACGACGATGACCAGTGCCAGCCCGAACGTCAGCACGAACAAGGTCCCTCGGGCGATCCCGTCGGCCGCTCGCCCGGCCTTCGCGTGTCCGATGCCGGGGAACACGAGCGACCACAGGAACGCGTCGCGGGGCGAGACCGTGGGCGCGGCCACCTCCTCCCGCAAGAGCTGGCCGAACGAAGTGCCGCAGACGCTGCAGAGGTCGAGCGCGATCGCGTTCTCGGTCCCGCAGGTCGGACAGGGCCAGGTGGGTGGCGGGCGCTCGGCGTGTTCCTGCGTCCGGACGGGCTCAGGGGCGAGAACCGGCTCCGGGGCGGGTTCGCGCAGGGAGGTGAAGCACTGGCCGCACCAGTCGGCGTCGGCGCTCACCAGCGCGGAACAGTTGGGACAGCGACGATCCTCCACGCGGCAAGCGTACCGTCGGGTCGACGTCCACCTCGGAGGTGACCGCAGGATGCGTCAGCCGGCGACGGCGTCGCGGAGCCAGCCCGCGAGCCGCTCGGCCACCCGCCGCCACGTGTGCTCCCGCTCGACCCGGGCCCGCCCCGCCTTGCCGAGACGCCGCGCGTAGGCCGGATCCTCGAGGAGCGCCGCGACCGCCTCCGCGACCCCGCCCACGTCGGCACCGTCGACGAGCAACCCCGTCTCTCCGTGCACCAGCGCTTCCCGCGAGCCCCCGGAGTCGCCGACCACGACCGGACGTCCGCACGCGGCGGCCTCGATGAAGACGTTCCCCCATCCCTCCACCTCGAGTCCGCCGAG
>JBEVGU010000161.1:0-13129 GCA_040511595.1 Actinomycetota bacterium
CGCCCCGGCGAAGTGATCGCGGTCCCCAACGGCAAGCGCGGCGGTCTCGGCGTGATCGTGAGCTCGCGGGACGGCAAGCCCACCGTGCTCACGCAGGATCGGCGGTTCTTCCGCCTCGCGGCCCGTGACTTCCCCGATCCCCCCGCCGTGCTCACCCGCATCCCGCTGCCACGCTCTGGCAGCGCCAGGAGCAGCCGCTACCGCCGCGACGTGGCCGCGAAGCTGGTCTCGCTGCGCGTTCGACCGCCGAAGGCGGCCAAGCACCGAGCCGATCCCAAGGTCGAACGGGAAGCCGCGAAGCTCGAGGAGCGGGCGACGGCGCACCCCTGCCATGACTGTCCTGAGCGAGGCAAGCACGAACGGTGGGCGAAGCGGGTGGACGAACGCATGGCGTCGCTCTCCTCCATCCGACGCCGCATCAGGGTCCGGACCGAGACCCTCGCTCGACAGTTCGATCGGGTGCTCGGCGTGCTGCGTGATCTCGGTTACGTCGAGGGCTGGGACGTGACCGAGAAGGGACGCAGCCTCTCACGCATCTACGGGGAGGGCGACATCCTGGTTGCCGAGGCGCTCTCTCGTGGACTCTTCGATCATCTGGAACCCGCAGAGGTCGCGGCTCTCCTATCCTCGGTCGTGTACGAGGGCAGGGAACGCGTCCCCCTCTCGGGCGACATGCCGACGCCGACCACCAAGGATCGGTACGAGCTGCTCCAGAGAACGTGGCGAACGATCCGGCGCACCGAGGACGAGCACCAGGTGCAGCTCTGCCGGGAGCTCGAAGCCGGGTTCGCCTCGCCGATCTTCCATTGGGCGAACGGGCGGCCGCTCGACGAGGTGCTCGCCGAGACGGAGATGGCACCCGGGGACTTCGTCCGCAACTGCAAGCAGCTGCTCGATCTCCTCCGCCAGGTGGAGGAGGTGGCCCGGCCCGAAGTCGCGGTGTTGTTCGGGCGGGCCAGGTCGGCCGTGCTGCGAGGCGTCGTCGCCTACACGGGGCTCTAGCTACGATGCGGGCGATGACGAGTCCGTTCGGCGACCTCGCGGTGATCGCCGATCCTCGCGCCGGGCGCGGCCGGGTCGGTGACGGGCTGCCGGCGCTCCGGCGGGCCTTGGCCTCGAACGGCCTCGAGTTTCGGCTGAGCGTCACCGAGGGGCCAGGCGACGGGGCCCGGCTCACCGCCTCGGCCTTCGATCAGGGGTATCGCTACGTGGTGGCGGTGGGCGACGACGCCATCGTGCAGGAGGTGGTGAACGGATTCTTCAGGGAAGGGACCCCGATCGTCGAGCACGCCGTGCTCGGTGTCGTGGCCGCGGGCGCCGGCAACGACCTCCTGCAGAGCTTCGGCCTACCGACCGACGTCGACGGCGCGGTCCGCCACCTCTCGGGTGCAAACACCTATCCGCTCGACGTGATGCACATCACCTGCACCGGACCTGGCGGAGAGCCTCGGTCCCGGTATGCCCACAACCTCGCGCAGGTGGGGCTCGGCGCGAACGTCGAGCTGGCGCGGCGACGTCTGCCGACTCGGCTCGGCGAGCGACGCCGGCAGTTCCTCGGATTCTGGCGAGGGTACGTCGGCACGAGGCGCCAGCGGCTCCGCATCGGGTACGACACGAAGACGTGGGAGGGTAACGGCTTCCACGTGGTGGTGGGCAACGGGCAATTCGCCTCGGGGATCCGCCTCTCGCCGAGGTCCTACCCCGGCGACGGGGTGCTGGACGCCCTGGTGTTCACGGGACAGAAGTCCGACGCCTACACGATGATGCCGCGGATCATGCGTCACGGCGGGCACGTGCCCGACGACTCGATCAAGGAGCTGCGCGCGAAGATCCGGTTCTCGATCGAAGCCGAACGGCGGCTGGCCGTCGTCGCCGACGGCGAGCCGTTCGGCACGACGCCCGCGACGTTCCAGGTCGTGCCCCAACAGATCCTGTTGAAGCTCTGATCGACGGAGGAGGCAACATCGTGCAGGCCCGTCTGGCCGACCGGATGCGCCGCGTGGCTGAGGAGGCGAGCGCCCATGGCCTCGACGCGCTCGTCGTGGCTCCCTCACCCGATCTCGCCTACCTCACCGGGTACGATCCCATGCCGCTCGAGCGGCCCACGCTCCTCGTGCTGCGCCCCGGGTACGACCCCGTGATGCTGGTGCCCGAGTTGGAACGGGCGCTCGCCGCCGCCTCGCCGGGAGGAGCCGCGATCGACCTCGTCGGGTGGACGGACGGCGCCGATCCGTACGTCGAGGCAGCTCGCCTGTTGCCGTCGAGTGGGCGAGTCGCCGTCGGGGACCGGCTCTGGGCGAGCCACGTGCTGGGGCTGCAGCGCGCGCTGCCCGCGCTCTCCTTCGCGCCCGCCTCGCCCGTGATCGGGCGCCTGCGGGCCGTGAAGGACGACGACGAGCTCGCCGCGCTCCGACGGGCCGCCCGAGGAGCCGACGAGGCGTTCCGGCAGATCCGCTCGATGACGTTCCTCGGTCGTCGCGAGGAAGAGGTGGCCGCGGACCTCGCCGATCTGCTGCTGCGGAACGGCCATTCCAGCGTGGGCTTCACGATCGTCGCCAGTGGTCAGAACGCTGCGTCGCCACATCACGAGCCGGGAGGGCGCACGATCCTGCCGAGGGACGCGGTCGTGATGGACTTCGGTGGCGAGGTCGGCGGCTATCACAGCGACACGACCCGCACGGTCGTGGTGGGCGAGCCACCGGCGGGCTTCGAGCGGGTGTACGACGTGGTGCGAGAGGCCCAGCATGAGGCCTGCGAGTCTGTGCGACCGGGCATCGCCGCCCAGGAGGTCGATCGGATCGCTCGCCGCATCATCGACGATGCGGGATTCGGTGCGCGGTTCATCCATCGCACCGGGCACGGCATCGGCCTCGAGGTACACGAGCCCCCCTACATCGTGGAGGGGAACGACTGGGTGCTGGAGCCGGGCGTCTCGTTCTCGGTGGAACCCGGCGTCTACCTCGACGGGGAGTTCGGCGTGCGCATCGAGGACATCGTGGCGGTCATCGAGGGCGGGGTGGAGCGGCTGAATCGCTCCACGCGAGATCTCCAGGTGGTCGAGTAGGTTCGCCTCATCCGGTCCGGGTCGGGCTGCGAACATCGCGCATGAGCACGACGATCGAGTTCGACCTCGATCGCTTCATCCGGACGTCGGGCAGGGTCGACCTCTCCGAGGTGGAGTGGCATCGGGTGAGGGAGCGTCCGCTCATCCCCGAGGAGATCCGGGTCGTTCGCTACATGATGGACATCGAGTCGCACACGGTGATCTTCCTCCGCGACCTGCTGGCCACCCACGCGGCCTTCGATCCGGATGTCACCGCGTTCCTCTCGTGCTGGAACTACGAGGAGTACTGGCACGGGGAAGCGTTCAGCAGGCTCCTGGGCGAAGCGGGGGTGCCGGTTGCCCCGGACCCGTCGGAGGTCGTGCTCCACGACGTCGCGTATCCCACGCGACGCAAGCGCGTGTACTCGATCCGTCGCGCCCTCGGGGTCTCGGGGTCCCTCGGCCGGCTCGGCACCCTGATCGGGTCGGCGATATCGGACCGGGAGTTCATCGCCATCCCGATGACCTGGGGCATGGTCAATGAGCTCACGACCGCTCGCGCCTACCGTCGCATGGTCGAGACGACCGACAACGTGACGCTCGCGCAGATCCTGCGGGCGATCGGCAAGCAGGAGCGACGCCATTTCGCCTTCTACAAGGCCCAGGCGACCCACCGGCTCCGCATCAGCGGACGGGCGCGCACGCTCGTTCGCTTCACGATGGATCACCTGTGGGAGCCCGTGGGAACGGGGGTGCGGCCACAGGAGGACACCGACTTCACGGTCTGCTACTCGTTCAACGACGCGCCGGGGGTCGCCGAGCTCCGCGAGATGGACGCGGTGATCGCCGCGCTTCCTGGCTTGGAGGGCACGACCTATCTGCAGCGCGCTGCGCGCGCCGCGGCCGCGCGATCGAGCCTGGCGTTCGGGCGTGAGCGCCCGCGCATGGGGGCGGGGACGCCTGCGGCATCGAACGCCTCGGCCGGTCAGTCCCGGGGGCGCACCCGCGTCCCCTCGCGGGTATCCATGACCTCGAGCCCCATCGCGGCGAGCTCGTCGCGCAGCCGATCGCTCTCCGGGTAGTCCCGGCTCGCGCGGGCGGAATCGCGCGCCGCCACCTTCGCGAGCACCTCGTCGCTCGGCGTCCAGTCGCTCTCCGCCTCACGCTCGAGATCGAGGCCGAGCACCGAGTCCCACGACGCCAGCAGCGCGTACCGCTCGGGCTCCGGCACGTCGGGAGCGCCCACGAGCTCGTTCACGACCACGAGCGCCGCAGGCAGGTCGAGGTCCGCCGCCACGGCCTCTCGGAACCGAGAGTCGTAGGCCCGCGCCGGACCGCCGGGCGCGCCGCCCCGGGGACGTTCGGTTCCGGGACCCCACGCCGCCATGCGGCGGCGCAGCTGCTTGACCTTCGCGTCGGCGGCCTCCATCGCGTCCCACGTGAAGTCCATCTCCGAGCGGTAGCGCGTCTGGAACGTGAGCCACCGGAACGCGAGCGGGTCGAGGCCGCGTTCGAGCAGGTCCGACACCCCGACCGTGTTACCCGTGGACTTCGAGATCTTCTGACCAGTCTGGCGCAGGTGCCCCCCGTGCACCCAGATCGAGACGACCTGATGCCCGACCACGCTCTCGGACTGCGCGATCTCGTCCTCATGATGGGGGAACCGGAGGTCGTTGCCGCCAGTGTGGATGTCGATCCGCTCGCCCAGGTACTTCATCGACATCGCCGAGCACTCGATGTGCCAACCCGGGAACCCCTCTCCCCAAGGGGAGTCCCACTTCATCAGCCGCCCCGGCCCGGCCGCCTTCCAGAGGGCGAAGTCGGCGGGGTTCCGCTTGGCGGAGTCGGTCTCGAGGTCCCGATGCCCCTCTCGGAGATTGTCGAGCGTGTTCCCGCTCAGCTTCCCGTACCCGGGGAACGAGCTGACGTCGAAGTACACGCTGCCCGAGTCGACGACGTATGCGTGGCCCCCGTCGATCAAGGCCTGCGTGAGCTCGATCATCTCGGGGATGTGCTCGCTGGCCTTCGGATACCGATCCGCGGGGCGGATGCCGACCGCCTCGGCATCGTCGAAGACCGCCCGCGTGTACTTCTCGGCGATCTCGCGCGGAGGCATGCCCTCGTCGGTGACGGCCAGCGCCATCTTGTCGACCGCCTCGGGGGACGCCTCGTCGGTCATGTGTCCGACGTCCGTGATGTTCATGACCTGCGCGACCTGGTAGCTCTCGAGCTCGAGGCCGCGGCGGATCAGGTCGCCGAGCATGAAGGTCCGCATGTTGCCGAGGTGGGCGTAGCGGTACACGGTCGGCCCGCACGTGTAGATCGACACGTGCCCCTCGATGACGGGCCGGACCTCGTCCACCTCGCGCGTCAGCGTGTTGTACAGCCGCATGGCCGAGAGCTTACCGTCGAGCGTGGATGCGGCCGAGGCTACGTATCGTCGGGTCGCGGGGGAGAGGGCGGACCGAGGCGAAGCTCCGGTCGTGCGGCCTGTCCGTTCCCCGCACCGACGGTCACGTCCACCGGTGGCGGCGGGACCGGCACGGGGATGTGGGCCTCGACCCCTGCGTGTTCCTTGTGCGCCCGGAGCACCGCTTCGTGGTACCGCTCGAGCATCTGGCGGAACGACGGGTCGTGGTACGGCCGTCCGTCGACGGTCGGCCCGGGGGTGCCCTCGATGATCGCCTCGACGTCATCGCCGGTGATGGTCTTCTCGGCCTCGAGCGCGTGGGCCAGGGCCAGGACCTCTCCTCGATGCTCCTGGAGCAGGTCCCACGTGCGCTCGTACAGCACGCCGAGCCTGGACTCGACGCTGTGGCCGAAGGTGGAATCGAACATCGCCCGGTCGGCTCCGGTCTCGAGCGCCTGCGCGCCTCGCATGCCCGCCAAGGTCACGGACCGAGAGGCCAGCGTGTCGCCCATCGCGTAGAAGGCGAGCGCCTGGGTCGTCATCGCCGTGGCCGCGTTCATGTCGCCGCCCACACCCATCGAGTGGTCGCCATCGAAGAACATCCGCTCGCCCGCCAGCGACGCGAGGGCCGTCATGACGTCGATCTCACGCTCCGTGCGCCACTGCACGAACTGATCTTCCGGTGGGATCGACGAGACGAACCCTCCGACATCGCCGCGGCGCTCGATCGTCGCCATGTCGATGACGGCGTGCTTGCGCAAGCGGTAGGCCACGATGGCGTGGCATGCCTCGTGCACCGCCACCGAGTGCCGCTCGCGCTCGATGTACTCGTGATCGTCGGGCAGACCGTGCTGCTTCAGCTGCTTGGCCTTGACGACGTCGGAGTAGCTCACCGTGTCGCGGTCGTCACGGATCGCGATCACGAGCCCTTCGTTCACGATGTCCTTGATCGAGGCGCCCGAGAAGTACGGCGTGATCGTCGCGAGCTTGTCGACCTGCTCCTCGGACAGGTCGTTCGAGACCTTCGCGAGGTAGTAGTCGAACGTGGCTCGCCGACCGTCCTTCTGCGGATAGCCGACCTTGTACTGGCGGTCGACGCGGCCGGGTCGCAGCATCGCGGGGTCGAGCGTGTTGGGCATGTTCGTCGCGAAGATGTGCAGGATGCGATACTTGGGCGGAGGCTTCGGCTTCATGCCCAGGAGCTTCCTGATCTTGTTGATCAGGCCCTTGGGCTTGGTGAGGCCGGACATCTCCGCGAGCAGCGCCTGCAGGGTGCCCATGCCCCCGCCGCCCATGCCCATGCCGCCCATGATCACCTGCTCCTTGTATGGCGCTCCCAGACCGGGCGCGAGCGTGGCGGCCTGGAACGTGCTGTCGCGGCCGGCCTCGGAGAGGTAGGCGATCCCGTTGCAGGAAGGCGCGGTCGACCAGGGGGAGACCGGCGTGTAGCTGGTGGCGACCTGCTGGCCGCGGCTGCCGAGCGAGTCGGCCTCGTCGATGAAGACGATCGCGCCGCCGTAGCGCATCGAGAGCTTCCGCAGCTTGCGGTAGAGCGATCGCACCTTGAGGATGCCGACGCCCATGAACATGTTGATGAACGCGCCGGCGTCGACGTTCACGAACGGCTTGGCCGTCTCGCCGGCCACCGCCTGGGCCATCAGGGTCTTGCCGGTGCCGGGGGGACCCCACAACAGGATGCCGCCTGGCACGTAGCCGCCTCGGGACTCGATCGCCTCGGGGTCGTCGAGGAAGACCAGCGTCTCCTTCAGCTGACCGAGTGCGGCGTCCTGCCCCTTCACGTCGTCGAACCTGGTCTCGATCTCGTCGGGCATGATCGTGTCGATGCCTCCGCGAGACAGGAACCAGAACAGGCCGATAAACTGGAACATCACGAAGAAGAACCCGAATGCCAGCTGCATCACGAACGGCAGGGCCACGACGAGTCGCGCCGGCGCTTCGACGAGGCCGAGCCAGACTGGGTCGGTGTTGAAGATGCGGCCGAGCAGGGTGCTGACCACCAGCAAGAACAGGAGCATCTTGAAGGCTCGACCGGCGCGGTAGCGCGTGTACTCGTTCATCTTGCCGAGACGCCGGTCCGCCCCGCCGAACACCGACGTCTGCCAGAAGTGGTAGTAGCCCTTCGAGCGTTCCTCGATGAAGTAATGCACCTGACGCAGGAACTCGAGGCCCATGAGCGCCAGCAACCACCAGTAGTCGTTCGTCGCGATGCGGAAGGCGTCGACCAGCGGACCATCGAGCGGCTTCACCGTCGTGCTCCAGACCACGGCGAGCCCGGCGAGCCAGAGGATGCCGAGGAACACGAGCAGCTTGATGCGGTCCCAGAGCACCGCGGGCGCCCGCGTCTGCCGCTCGGAGGCCCTCGGCCGCGAAGGCCTGTCGACCAAGATGTGGGAACCCTTGCCGTCGGAGCTCACGCGATCACCGCCCATGACTCGATCACCGATCGGATGTCGCCGCTGTTGCGGCTGAAGCATTCGGCGCTGCACAGGACCGCCAGCACGTAGACCTTGTCGGAAGCCGGATCGAGGTAGGCCGTCTGGGAGATCTGGACGAAACGGTCATCGAAGAGCACCGAGCCCCCCGACGCGCCGGGGTTCTCCAGCGCGGATGCCCAGATCTGTGCCTCGAAGTGCAGCCCGTGGAACCCGTCCTTGTCGAGCCGGTCGTCGTAGGCGAGGACCTGGACGGCCTCGCGTCCGACCTGATCCTGGATCTGATCGATCGGCACGATCAGGTTGCGGAGCGCGCCCAGGTTGATGCCGTCACGCTGTTGCGCCGTCAGGCGAAGCACGGCGGCGATGCCCTGCGGGTAGTCCGAGTCGTACGCCCCCTGCCCGAGGACATGATCGATCGCGGGGGAGGGATGCCCGTCGAGGCCGACGAGCCACTCGACCGGGTCGGGCGTGTTGACCGGCGGACCGGCCGCCTCACCCTGCAGCGCCGCCTCGTCGAAGACCGTCCACTCGATGGGAACCTTGAACGCCGTGCGAGCTTCCGTGTTCCGGACGTACTCGTAGCTCGGCGACCCACACGACGCGAGCACGAACGCCAGCCCGGCGCCCAGCATCAGCGGCCGGTGGAGCTTCCGGGGACGGCTCGTCATCGTTCCATTATGGGCGGCTCGGTCGGGAAAGACAGAGGTTCCTTCGACCTATCGGCCCCCCGGGTGCCGGCCTTCAGCCCCCAGCCGGGTGCGCAGGGGCCGGCCCTCGAAGGGGATCGACAGCGCGATCGTCGTGCGCGTGGCGACGTGAGCCTTCTCCCGCAGGCGCCTGATCAGGTCCTCGAGCTCGGCGGTGGTGCCGGTGCGGACCTTGAGCACGTAGTTCATCTCTCCGGCCACGCTGTAGCAGTCCTCGACCTCGGGGAACTCGGCAACCCGCTCGGGAAGGTCGTCGGGCTGGCGTGGATCGAGCGGTGAGGCGGCGACGAGCGCGGTCACGAACAGCCCCAGCGACTCGGGGGCGACCTCGGCCGTGTAGCCACGGATCACGCCTTGCTGCTCCAGCTTGCGCACACGGTCGTGCACCGCCGAGGCCGACAACCCGACGCGGCCGGCGACGTCGGCATAGGTCGCGCGGGCATCGGCCTGGAGGGCCGCCACGATGTCGAGGTCGCGGTCGTCGAGCATCGCGCCATCATAGATGGGCCGCATCGCCCCGCGAGGTATGGCCCGTAGAGGACCGCCCTGCTCCCGGCCGGCCGATGGCGCCGGGGGATGTACCAGGCGGGCGGCGGCCGATTGCCCGCATCGTGGAGCTCCGGTAGAACACGGTGCACCGACGCCGATCCTCCTTCGCGGTCGTCGCGAGTCACGGAGGATCGGCAGGCGTGGCACCCCGAACTCGGGCGGCGCCCGGAGACTCGCCCAGCGACCCGGACGGGGGAGCGCCGCTCCTGACGGTCGAGCGCATCCCCAAGCCGGGGGGTGGGCATCGCGCACTGGTGCGGCTCGGCGGCGCCCACGGCCGGAGGTACGCGGCGGCCGTGCTCGCGGCGATGCCCGAGGTGGAACGGGCGCTCGCCCCGACCGTGTTCGCAAACCGCGCAGGGGGTGCTGATGCGTGGCGAACGATCCTCGAGCCGTGGACGATTGCGCGGGCCCGATACGAACGTGCCGTGCGCGCGGCCGAATCGGGCCGCGAGCGCGCGTGGTTCGTGGGCGACGTCGCCGACTGCTACGGCTCGATCACGCCGCCCGTCGTCGGCCGGGCGCTTCGTTCGATGGGTGTCGACCCGTCGCTGACTGGCCACATCGAGCGGATGCTCCGCTCGTTCGAGGAGCGCGGCGTGCGCGGGTTGCCGGTCGGGCCGGCCCCCTCGGCCGTGCTCGCGAACGCGGTGCTGGCCTCGGTCGACGATGCCGTCGCTCGAGCCGCCGGGTCCCCCGTCCTGCGCTGGGTCGACGATGTCGTCGTGGGGGCGTGTCCAGCTCGGGCGCGCGCCGCGGAGGAGACGTACGAACGATCGCTCCGGGCGCTCGGTCTGCGCCCGCACGCCGTGAAGACCGGGGTCGTCGAGGACCGCCGGGACATGCCGCTGGCGGCGTCGGGCGCTCCCGCCGCTCCCGGCTCGAGCGTGGCATGATGCGCGAGCCGTGAGGACCGTGTATCGCGCAAGCCGGGTCCACACCCAGGCCCTTCCCGCGACGGGGGAGTGGGTCCTTGTCGATGGCCGGCACGTCCAGCGGGTGGGCACGGGCGAGCCCCCGGATGCCGATCGTGTGGTGGAGCTGCCCGAGGCGACGATCGTTCCCGGATTCATCGACACGCACGTGCATCTCACGGAGACCGGCTTGTCGCTGTCCGACGCCGACGTGGCGTCGGCGCGCTCGGCCGGTGAGCTTCTCTCGGTCGCGCGCGCGAGGGCGGCCGACGGGGAAGAGGGGCCTGTCTTCCTGCTCGGATACGACGAGTCGCGATGGCGACCTGCTCGGGTGCCCTCCGTCGACGAGCTCGACGCCGCCAGCCGGCGTCCCCTGGTCGTGCGCCGCGTCGACGGGCACGCGGCGATCGCGAACCGAGCGGCGCTCGACGGTGCGGACGTACTCGATCTTCCCGGGGTGGAGCTGGACGCCTCGGGAGAGCCGACCGGGCGGCTCACGAGCCGGGCAAACGAGGCGATCGGGTCGTGGGCGATGGCCGCCTTGAGCGATCACGAGCGGCAGGCGCTGCAGCTGCAGGCCGCGGGACTCGCAGCATCGAGAGGGGTCACGGCGGTGCACGAGATGTCGATGCCGCACTGGAACGGCGAACGCGACCTTGAGGTATTCCTCGGCCAACGCGGGCGCCTGCCGGTCGACGCTATGCCGATCGTGGCGAGCACCTCGCTCGCCGACGCGATCGACCGAGGATTCGTCGCGATCGGGGGCGACCTCCCGATCGACGGATCGATCGGCGCGCACACGGCGTGGCTCGCGGATCCGTACCGCTCCGGCTCGTCGGGGGTCGGGTACCTGCCCGACGACGAGCTCGCAGAGTTCTTCCATGGCGGGCACGCGGCCGGTCTGCAGGTCGGCGTCCATGCGATCGGCGATCGCGCGATCGAGCAGGTGCTCACGGTCTGGGAGCGGGTCTACCAGATGCTCGACTCCAGGGAACGACGGCACTTCCGAGCGAGGCGGCATCGCGTCGAGCATTTCGAGATGGCCTCGCCTGCCCACGTGGAGCGTGCGGCGATGCTCGGTCTCGCGGTCTCGGTGCAGCCGGCATTCGATGCGACCTGGGGCGGCCCCGGCGGGCTCTACGAGCAGGCCCTCGGCACCGACCGCGCCCGGACCATGAACCCGTTCCGGACGATGGTCGAGCGCGGGGTCGAGGTCGGCGTCGGCTCGGACGCCCCGATCACGCCGCTCGATCCGTCGCTCGCGATCGACGCGTTGGAGCATCACCACGATCCTGGGCAACGGTTGTCGCGGGCCGAGGCTGTTCGCCTCCACACGATCGGGTCGGCGCGCGTCGGCCACCAGGAGGAGAAGAAGGGCGCGATCGCACCCGGCATGCACGCCGATCTCGTGGCCTTCGACGCCGACCCGCTCACGATTGCCTCGGTCGAGGGGCTGCGTCCGATCCTCACGGTCTCCCTGGGGCGCGAGGTGTTCGCCCGATGACCCACCGTGTTGTCACTCTTTCTCTCCGGCGCCGGTTGACCCGGCCGGGCCGCCGGGCGTAGCGTGCGGGTCGCGCCGAACGCCTCCGAGCGGCGGCGCACGAAGGTCCGAGCGGCTGAGTAGAGAACGCGACGCCCCGGCGTCGCGGCCCCAAAGGTCGCTCGGACCTTCTTTTCCTGTGGGCTCAGGAGATCTCGCGAGGTCCGGGAACGGCTGGGGACGCGCCGTGGTTGCACCGGGGAACGGTGGCAGTAGGATACGCGCGCATCGGGGGACTCCCGACCCCTCGGAGGATCGAGATGAACGACACCATGGACGACATCGACGAGACCACGAATGACAACGAGGTCGCCGAGGACGACGCGCCCCTCGAGGACGAGGAGCCGACCGAGGCCGATCTGGCCGATGCCACGGTTCCCCCCGATCCGGCCACCGGGGGAGACGTGGAATCGATCCAGGAGCTGCTCGTCAAGCAGGAGGCCGCCGACGAGGCCGCCGACGAAGAGGACGAGGCGCCGGTCACGATCACGCGGGACGATCGGCTCGCCGCCGACCCGGCCGAGAGCCGGGTGGTGCCCATGCAGGAGACGGAGTTCGTCTGCAAGCGCTGCTTCCTCGTGAAGCATCGGAGCCAGCTCGCGGACAAGAAGCGCACCCTGTGCCGCGATTGCGCCTAACGGCGCGGCCGCGGCTCTCGATCGCGCTCCCGATCGCGGCACTGTCCGGTGCCGCGCTGAGTCTCGCGTTCCCGCCGGCGGGCATCTGGCCCCTCGCGTTCGTGGCCGCCGTGCCCTTGTTGTGGCTGCTCGACGACGTCCGACCGGCCCGGGGCTTCTGGCTCGGGCTCGCCTTCGGATTGGCCTTCCACGGCGCCACCTTGTACTGGATCTGGCGGTTCGGCGAGATGGCGTGGACGGCGCTGACCCTCCTGTCCGCCACATGGATCGGCCTGTTCGGGCTGCTCGTGCCTGCGGTGCGGCGGGCGGGACGCCCCGCGGTCACCGTGCTCGGCACCGCCGCGCTGTGGACGGTCCTCGAGTGGCTGAAGCAGATGTGGCCGCTCGGCGGGTTCGGATGGGGGGTGCTCGGGGTCTCGCAGGCCGACAACCGGTTCACCGTGCGGCTGGCGACCGTCGCGGGCGTGTGGGGTGTCTCGTTCGCCGTCGTGGCGGCGAACGCCGTGATCACGAGGGCCATCGTCGACGGCGAGGGGGCGGTCCGCCGGACGGCCACTGCGCTCCTGGCCCTCGCGATCGTGGTGATGCCCGTCGCCCTGCCCTTCGCGACCGCCGACGGCCGCAGCGTCGACGTGGCGACGATCCAGGTCGACGTGCGCGAAGGAGAGGGTGCCTCCGGCCTCGAGGAGGACCTCATCGTCGCCGGTCTGAACCTCGATCAACACGAGAGCCTTGCCGGCGGCGAGCGCCCGGATCTGATCGTCTGGGGCGAGGGTGCCCTCGACCCCGGGGCCGCGGCCGATCACGCGACGATGGACGCCGTGGCCGGCACGGTCGCCGACGTAGGGGCGCCCACGCTCATCGGAGCC
>JBEVGU010000162.1:0-5190 GCA_040511595.1 Actinomycetota bacterium
ACCAGCGAGGACGAGCACTCCGAAGCCCTGCAATCTCCGGAGCTGCAACCCTATTTCGCCGAGACCATGCCGCTGCTGGAGGCGAAACCGGAGCAGATCGAGGTGCGTCCACGGGGGGGGAAGGGCCCTCCCGACGACTGAGTTCGAGTCGACCTGGGGACTATCCCGGGGCTCCCGTTCTCCGTCGAACCTCGCGCCCGATCGTGCTGGCGACGAGCACAGCTTCCGATCACGACCGAAGGCGGTGGCAGGGCAAGCGTAAGGCAGCCGATCAGGCCCAGCACCTCGATCGCCCTGGGCCAGTGTCGGTCCGGCCCCAGGGGCCAGGCGGCCGCGTTCGCGATCGCGTAGTACGTCAGGATCGTGAACGAGCTGAACCCGATCGCGCCCCGGAGGTCCGTGGTCACGATCACCACGACGACGAACAGCCCGACCGCGAGCTCGGCCCGGTCCGGCGTGTGGTAGAGCGGATGGACCGAGTCCAGGGCGCCGGGCAGCTCCCGGTCGCGCGCCATCGCGATCACCGTGCGGCTCACGCCGGCGAGCAGCGAGAGCACGACCTCCGAGCGAGGCGACCGCGGCCCCCGCCCGGACGACCGGGGCCAGCCCACGCCAGGGAGCCGGACATCACGGCGGGACGTCGACCTGATCGCCGTTGCTCTAGTTCCCACCGGCCCCGTTCCGGTCGGTCCTGGGTCCCAGGGCTGGGCCGGCCGAGGGGTGCAGGAGCGGCACGAGCGGCGCCCAGCCGGCCCGCAGGACCTCCACCGATGATGGGGGCGTGATGAGCACGGTGTCGCGCCGCCTCGGGCGGGCGAGTCGGTCGACGTAGCCGGATGCGGTCCAGCGCAGTAGGTCCGAGCCGAACACCAGGTAGGGGGCATCGTCGTGCAGCACGAACGCCCCATCGGGCAGATCGTCGATCGATGTCGTGCGTCGCAGCTGTCCGCGCGTGACCGGGTCCAGCCGCTCGGCGTGGAGCTGCGCGTCGATCGCGTCGGCCCCGACCGGCCCGGGGTGGAGCCGACGCCAGATCTCGGACCAGAGGACGAAGTCCTCCCGGCGGCATAGTGCGCACGGGCGGTGGCCCGCGGCGAGCGCCGTCACCTCGTCGAGGAAGAAGAGCTCGGTGAAGCGGCCAGGCTGCATCAGAGGGTATCGGTGCCACCCTCGGAACCGCAGCCGACACGCGATCCAGCGCTTCCCGGCGTAGCGTCGCCGGATGCGACCCTCTCCGTCGTGGAGGCATCCTCGGTTCCCGTAGACCAGGCCACGGGCGGGCTCGGCGACGAGCTCGGCGAGCGGCGTGACGCGGTTCCGCAGCGGCATCGGGGCCACACCCCAGGACGGGCCGCGGTCAGGGGCGACGTCGTGCCCGCGCGAGCCCGGTGATCGCCAGCGAGGCGAGGAACCACGCGGCCCCCACGGCGAGCGCGGGAGCGAGCGAGGCCCAGGGCGGCGAGCCGAGGCACTCGGCGAGCGTGTCGCCGCAGCCACGCGAGGGTTCCCGCAGGCGCACGCCGGTCGTCGCGAGGAATTGGATCAGACCCGCGGCGATCACCGCGACGATGCCCGCCCGCGCCACGCCGCGGGCGACCCAGCGTTCGGGGTGACAGCGCACCAGGAAGTTCGCGAGCAGCACCGCCGTGACCGCGAGCGCAACCCAGCCGCCGACGAAGGCCATCGCGCGGAGCGGATCGCCGTGCTCGGTGGCCGTCATCCACATCGCGCGCAGGGTCGGGTAGCCGAGCAGGAAGCTGATCCAGGCCACCGCGAACACCAGCACACCCACCGCCGGCCCGGTGCCGTCGGACGCGCGTGGGGTTCGGATCGATCGCACGGCGAGCGCGCCGGCGGCTGGAAGGGTGGCCTCGAGCGAGAGGAATCCTGCCCCGGCAAGCCCGAGCGCGAGGATCGCCTCACGGTCGGCGAGCGGACGCAGCCGTCGTGACATGAGCCCACGATAGTCTCCCGCTCCGACGCCGGGCAGGCAGGTGGTTGCGGTTCCTTGCCATCGTCCTCGCGCGGAGGAACGGGCTACCCGAGGTCGCTCAGGCGAGGCAGAGGAAGGGCGTGGCGACCTCGACGCGGTTGGACCACTCGCTCATCCTCGGGCCGTCGAAGGCCCGAATGCGATACGCGTAGGAGGCGTCGACGCCGAGGTCGGTGTCGCGGAACTCCGACGTGTGCACGCCGCGTAGACGCGCGACGAGCATGCGCCCGTCGGACCCGCCGCTCCGCCAGATCTCGTACCCCTTCACCGGCGCCGCGCCCGTCCACGTGAGGTCGACCCCGGTCGAGAACAACCCGTCGCATGAGGCCGTGGCGGCGAGCTCGTCCGGCGAGGGCACCGGCGGTGGTCCCACGACCGACGTGGCCGCCTGCGGCTCCGACATCGACACGAACGACTGGCCGAGCATCACGGCCCCCCCGATCGCGACGCCCACGATCGCGGTGCCGAGCACGGCGCGAGCGAGCGTGCCCCGTCGGCGCCGACGAGCCCTGGGCACCGAGATGCCCCTGACAGGCTGGAGCCCGGCCGGCGTCGATCCCACGACCGGCAGCGGGCGCGTCGCGATCCGAGGGATCGGGGCGGTGCGGATGCCGTCGCCGGGGAGATCGGACGGTGCGAGCGCAGAGCGAGCCGGCCCCCGATCGACCCTGCGGTCCAAGGCCTCGGCCATCGCCGACGCGGAGACGAACCGATCCTCGGGCCGTGTCGCGGTGGCGCGTGCGAGCACGGCGTCGAGCTCGGGCGACGGGGCTCCTGCGCGCCACGCGAGCTCGGCCAGCACGGCGCCCAGAGCGAAGAGGTCGGCGCGGGCGTCGACGGGCCCGCCCCTGATGACCTCGGGGGCGAGGTAGGCGAGGGTGCCGTGCGTGGCTCCGGCGTCGGGTCCGAGCGGGCCGCCGTCTCGTGCGATGCCGAAGTCCAGCACCTTCACGGCGCCGTCGGCCGTCATCATCACGTTGGCAGGCGAGATGTCGCGATGTACGACCCCGCGGTCGTGCGCGTGGGCGAGCGCCCGGGCGACCGCCTCGCCGATCCGGGCGACCGTCGCGACGTCGAGCGCCGGCCCTGCCGAGAGCTCGCCGAGCGTGCGTCCGGCGACGAACTCCATCACGATGAACGTCCGGCCACCGTCCTCGCCGACGTCGTGGACCGCGACGATGCCCGGGTGCGCGAGCCCGGCCGCGGTGGTCGCCTCGCGACGGAACCGAGCGAGGAACCGTGCGTCGGCGGCGAGCTCGGGGCGCAGCACCTTCACCGCGACGGTCCGGTGGAGCCGTCGGTCGACGGCCTCGAACACCTCACCCATGCCGCCACGCCCGAGCAGCGCTCGGATCTCGTAGCGGGAGGCGAGGAGCACGCCCAGGAGCGATGGTTCGGTCAGGGGGGCCGCCATGCGGCCTCGATGGTAGCGCGACCCGGCCGCACGCGCGCCCCAGTCACCGGTTCGCCACATGCGCTCCCCTGTATCCGAGACGCGAGGGATATGGTGCGGCGATGCCGACCGCGATCGAGATCGAGGGACTGAGGAAGTCCTACCGCCGGTTCCGCCACGGAAGCACCGTCGCGGTGGACGGGCTCGATCTGGACGTGCCCGAGGGCGGCGTGTTCGGGTTCCTCGGGCCGAATGGGGCCGGCAAGACGACGACGATCCGCTGTCTGCTCGGGCTCGTCGCTCCGGGCGCCGGGCGGCTCCGCCTGCTGGGCGCGGATGTCCCCGGCGCCCTGCCCGGCGTGATCCCTCGGGTCGGGTCGATCGTCGAGACTCCGGCGCTCTTCCCCCGGTTCAGCGGTCGAAGGAACCTGACCATCCTCGCGCGCATCGACCGCATCGGACCTTCGGCGATCGACGCCGCGCTCGATCGGGTGGGACTCGCCGAGCGTGCCGACGACCTCGTGAGGACCTACTCGCTCGGCATGAAGCAGCGACTGGGCATCGCCGCCGCGCTGCTGAAGGACCCGGCCGTACTCGTGCTCGACGAGCCGGCCAACGGGCTCGACCCCGCTGGCATCGTCGAGGTGCGCGGCCTGCTCCGGGCACTCGGCGCCGAAGGACGGACGGTCTTCGTGTCGAGCCACATCCTGTCCGAGGTCCAACAGGTGGCCGACCGGGTCGCCATCATCGCCCGCGGAAGGCTGGTCACCGCCGGACCGGTCCACGAGGTGCTCGCCACCAGGAAGGGAACCGCGGTGATCGTGCGGCTGCGCGATCCTCTGCGGGGTCTCGAGACGCTCACGGCCTCCGGGTTCGACGCCACGCTCACCGAGGAGGTGGTGCGCGTCTCGGTGCCCCCCGACGACGCCGACCAGGTGTCGCGGGCTCTCGCCGACGCCGGGTTGTTCCCGCTCGAGCTGCGCCCCGACGAGGTCGACCTCGAGACGGTGTTCCTCGAGCTCACCCGCGACGACCTAGAGAACGGCCCGCCGTGACCGGTCTCGTGTCGTCGGAGTGGCTGCGGTTCCGTTCGCGTCGACTGGTGAAAGTGCTCGCCGTCGTGACGGCCGTCGGCATCGGCGTGGCGCTCGCGATCGGGTTCGTGCAGTCGCACCCCCCGACCGACGCCGAGCTCGCCCGAGCGGAGCGCCGAAGCGACCGGGTGACGAGGCAATGCATCGAGCAGGGAGGGTTCGGCGGGGCCCCCGACGGTGGCGACGTCGAAGCGTTCTGCGGGGAGCAGTTCGAAGATCCGGCGCCGTTCCTGAGGGATCCGCCGATCCGCCTCGGCGAGCTTCCCGAGGTCCTCCGGAACACGGCCTTCATCTCGATCCTGATCGGGCTCGTGATCGGGGCCTCGGCGGTGGGGGCCTCGTGGCAGACGGGCACGATGACGACGATCCTCACGTGGGAGCCGCGCCGCGTGCGCGTCGGCCTCGTGCGCCTTTCGGTCGTCGCTGTCGGCGCGTTCGCGCTGGCGGTCGCGTTGCTGGCGCTGCTGTCGGGGCTGTTCTGGGTCGTGACCTCGATCCGCGGCGTGACCGATATCCCCTCCGGGTGGTGGACCGAGACCGGGAGTGTGATCGCGAGGGTGGGGTTGTTGGCGGCATCCGCATCCGTGATCGGGGGTGGCGTGGCCATGATCGGTCGCAACACGGCCGCCGCGCTCGGGGCGGTGTTCGTGTACGTCGCCGTACTCGAAGGCATCGTGCGCAGCCTCCGGCCGGCGCTCGGGCGGTTCCTC
>JBEVGU010000163.1:0-7765 GCA_040511595.1 Actinomycetota bacterium
GGTGATCGGCTTCATCGCGACGCGGTTCGTCGTCGCCGTCTGGCTGCGCCCGAGGTTCATGTCACCGCTCGAACGAACCTATCCGGTGCTCGGCAACCGGGCGCCGAACCATCTGCAGGGCGACTGGCTCTACGGTGGCGGAGGTCCGGGCGTCGGCGTGGTCCTGCGCGCCAACGGAGAACGCATCGCGGGGGGACAACGCATCTGCTCGCCGCCCGATGCGGCCTGCCTGGCCGAGGTCGGCCGTGGCGCTTACAACCTGGAGCTGTTCCACCCGGCGAGCCGCTTCTGGACGTTCCAAGCGATCGAGGCCGCGATCTTCCTGGTGTTCGCGCTCGGCTTGGCGTTCGCGACCGTGTGGTGGGTCAGGCGCCGACCCGCGTAGGACCGAGGCGGCGATTCGATCAGGCGGTGACCTCCCACAGGCCCATCACGTTGCCTTCGGTGTCCTTGAAGTAGGCGAACGCTCCCATGCCGGGGATCGGGGTCCGAGCCTGGACGACGCTTCCACCGGCGGCCTCGATCTGCTTCAGGGCGTCGTCGATCGCCTCGACGTCGATCGTGATCACCGGCGCGTCGAGGTCGGCGCTGCGCTTCATCAAGCCGCCGTTGATCGCACCCGGCTCCGTCGGCAGTTGCGTCTTCTCGTCGATCGGCGTCGTCGTGACGATCGTGTAGTCCGACCCGCCTCCCATCTCCATCGTCTGGAGCTGCCACCCGAAGGCCGAGCCGTAGAACTCCTTGGCGCGCGCCAGATCGTCTGTCGGGATCTCGAAGTGCACGACCTTGCCCATGTCCACCGCTCCTTTCGGTCACGCTTCCGTGTCGTTCTCATACCCCCGGTGACCCGAGCCTATTCCTCGGGACGTCGCCCCGTTCGGCCCTATCCTCGAGATGCATGGCTGCAAACGACGAGGAGATCTTCGACAGCCCCAAGGGCTGGGTCGCTCGGCACGTGCGGGGTTACATCGAGAGCGACGGCAAGCGCGGCCACCGATGGCATGGCGTCGATACGCTGCTGCTCACGACCCGCGGCCGCCGATCGGGCAGGCTTCGACGCACGGCCCTGATCTACGGGCGCGACGGCGAACGGTATCTGGTGGTGGCCTCGTCGGGGGGCGCGAAGGCGCATCCTGCTTGGTACCTGAACCTCAGCGAGCACCCGCAGGTCGAGGTGCAGGTCGGTGCCGATCGGTTCCACGCGACGGCCGCGATGGCCACCGCCGACGAGAAGCCCCGCCTCTGGAAGCAGATGGTGTCGATCTGGCCCGAGTACGACCGGTACCAGACCAAGACCGAGCGCGAGATCCCCGTCGTCGTGCTGACGCCGTCGGCGCGATGATCGAGCTCCGCACGCGATCGAGACTCGCTCCTCCCCCATGTCCTCGGAGCTGCCACGCCTCCGCCGGGATGGAGCAAGACGAGCGGGTCGCCGCTCCCCTGCTCGTCGTACCAGGTCCGAACGCCGTCGAGATCCACAGAGCTCGCCATATCCGCGACCCCTCCCCTCATGGCGTGCTGACCACCTGACGCGACCAGTTCATCGGCCGCCGGGCCGCCGGTTGGATCCGGGCATCCGGGTGAATGTCATGTCCATCCACGGCGTCCAGTTGACGTCATCGTCGGACCGCTCCCACAGCGCGGTCATCGAATCCCCATCCGATGAGACGGTGAGCGTCGACCGCACCCGCGCCGTCGACGCGTTCGCCGGTTGAGCCGCTCGTGCGATCTCAGGGCCGCCGCTGAAGTGGAACACCCCCTCGTCGTCGACGGTCAGCTCCATGAGCTCGGAGTTGCCTTCGTTGTCGTATGACCGCGCCAGGAAGGCGCCGCCGCGGGGGGCCGGGCCCCGATCATCTCGATAGCTCGCACCTCGTGCGATCCGACGGTCACGTCGACGTGGTGAACGAGGAAGAAGCCGCCGCGCAAAACCTGGTAGATGTCCGAGCCGGACACAGGCACAGGAGGATCGCCGACCACCTGACCGGTGGTAGCCCAGTCGCCGGCGATGGCCCAGAGCCGTTCGTGCTGCTTGTCCGGATGGTCGGTTGTCATCGCGCCCACAACTCCTTGCTCTGCGACTTCGTAGGTCTCCGAACTCAGGCGTCCGCACGCTCGTACGACGCGATGATCGCGCCCGTGGTGGTCTCCCGGCTGTCCGTGAGCCGCAGGGGCAGGCGCGGGCCGTCGTCGCCGAACAGGCGCTTGCCGCCGCCGAGCACGAGAGGATCGATCATCAGTCGGAACCCGTCGATGAGATCGTGCTCGAGCAACGCGTGCACCAGCCGGCTGCTGCCGACGACGTGGAGGTCGTCGCCGTCCTCCTGCTTCAGCCCGGTCACGGCATCGCCGAGGTCGCCCTCGAGCAGGGTCGAGTGCTCCCACTCGAGCGGCGCCGTGAGGGTCGTCGACACGACGTACTTGGGCTTCGTGTTCAAGGGGACGGCGATGACCTGCTCCTCCTCGGACGCGTTGGGCCAGTACGACGCGAGGAGGTCGTACGTGCGCCGGCCGAACACGAACCCGCCGGCCGCGGCGTACCCTTCCACCACCCACGCGCGGGAGATGTCGTCGAAGTACGGCATGTGCCATCCGCCGTGCTCGAAGCCGCCGTCGGTGTCCTCGTCTGGGTCTCCCGGACCCTGCATCACCCCGTCGAGTGCGGACCACTCCACTGCGATCAGCTTGCGCATGTCGCCTCCTTCCTGCACCTATCAGAGGAGACGAGAGGACCCTCGGGAAGTCATCGGTCCCTCCGCGAACGCGGACCGTTGCGCGGGGGTAGGCTCGTCAGCCCGAGGAGGTGAACGCATGACGAGGTTCCCGAAGCACTGTCCTCGCTGCGGATCGACCGAGCTCCGCGACATCATCTACGGAGATCCCGACGATGACGAGCTGCGCGATCTCTGGGCGCACGGCGACGTGATGATCAGAGAGCGTCGCACGACCGACTGGAAGTCGCCGGGTTGGATGTGCGCCGAGTGTGGCCTGGAAACCGCCGATATCAAGACGCCGCGACCGATGCCCGCGAACTGGCGCGGAGCCTGCTGATCTCACGGGGAGGCCACGATGGCCGGCACCCACGACGACGCTGCGCCAGATGAGGACACGGCCAGGATCGACGCGTTCCTCGCCGCCCTGCCCGATGACCAGCGCGAGGCGCTCACCGACCTCCGCGGGTTGATCCGATCGCACGCCCCGACGGCCACGGAGGCGATCAGCTACGGCGTCCCGGCGTTCAAGCTGAACGGCCGGCCGCTCGTGAGCTATGGGGCAGGCAAGGGCCATTGCGCCCTCTACATCATGAGCACCGGCGTCATCGATGCCCACCGTGCCGACCTCGAGGGCTACGAGCTCGGGAGGGGGTCGATCCGCTTCCAGCCAGAGGCGCCGCTGCCAGAGGCGCTCGTTCGAACGCTGGTCGACGCCCGCATCGCCGAGCTCGGGGAGGCGTGAACGGCAGCGCTTCCCTCATCCGAGCGCGGTCCGGAAGCCGTCCCGCCGCTCCTTCCGATATCGCCAGCTTCGCCGACCCGCTCGGAGACGGAACGAACCGACCGGTTGTGCAGTTCGTGCGGCCTCCTCTCCCGGGCCGGGAGACGGCCTGGCAGGCGACGTGAGGGATCCCGGAGTCCTGGGTATCACACCGTCGAGAAGGGAGTGATGGGCATGCTGCGAGACATCGATGCCACGGCCGTCCTGGCCGTGAAGGACATCGCCGCCGCCAGAGGCTTCTACGAGGGAACGCTTGGACTCGAGGCCCCCGACGACGCCGGACAGGACGGCACGGTCGCGTACACGGGCGGAACGACGCCGATCTTCCTCTACGAGTCGGAGTTCGCGGGCACGAACCAGGCGAACGCCCTGGCCTGGTCCGTCGGCGACGACTTCGACGCGATCCTCGACGACCTCAGAGGGAGGGGCGTGACCTTCGAGCACTACGACCTGCCGGGGCTCACGCTGGAAGGCGACGTGCATGTCGCCCAGAACTTCAGGGCCGTGTGGTTCAAAGACCCCGACGGCAACATCCTGCACGTCAACGGCCGCTAGCGAGGGGCTTCGCCTGGGTCTGGCTCGAGCGCATCGAGCCCGAGGTGAAGGAGTTCGAGCAGCGGGTTGACAACGGCGTTCCACGTGATCTATAACCAATCTGTTCTAGAAGATAGACGTTATGGAAGGAGATCGTCTGGATGGCGGTCGCCGAGATCGAACTCGATCGAGTCTTCGGAGCCCTCGCCGACCCGACCCGTCGCGCGATCCTGACGAGGCTGGCGGAGGGAGAGGCGAGCGTCGCGCAGCTCACCGCCCCCTTCAGCGTGTCGCAGCCTGCGATCTCCCGGCACCTGAAGGTGCTCGAGCGAGCTGGCTTGATCTCGCGCACGAGGAAGGCGACCGCGCGTCTCAGCCACCTCGAGGCCGAGCCGCTCCGGGAGGCGACCGAGTGGCTGCTCGGGTACCGCGAGTACTGGGAAGAGAGCTACGAGCGGCTCGACGCGCTGCTCGCGGCCCTGCAGCACCAGAAGTCCGACCGATCGCGCGCCCCCGAAGCGGGGCACGATCTAACAGGAAGGAGCACGTCATGAGCGAGTTGCAGATCGTCGCGGAACCCGGTGTTCCACAGATCGTCACAACCCGGGAGTTCGGTGCGCCACGCGACCTCCTCTATCGAGCGTTCACGGAGCCGGATCTGATGGCTCAGTGGCTAGGACCGCGCAAGTTCACGATGAAGGTCGAGCGGTTCGACCTGCGAGACGGCGGCACGTGGCGTTACGAGCACATCGACGACCAGGGAAACGAGTTCGGCTTCCATGGCGTCTTCCACGGCGAACCCTCTCCCGAGGGCATCGTGCAGACCTTCGAGTTCGAGGGAGCGCCCGGCCACGTCCAGCTGGACACGGTCACGTTCGAGGAGCACGACGGCACCACGACGGTTCGGACGAACTCCGTGTTCCAGACCGTCGAGGCCCGCGACGCCATGGTGGAGCACGGCATGACCGAGGGCATGACCGAGGGCTACGAACGCCTGGAGGAGCTGCTGAACACGTCGCTGAAGTCCAGGCACTGACCCAGCCCGACCGCGCAGATCACCCGTAGGGAGGACGATTCCGATGGAGAAGGCCAGGCAGAGGATCACCCCGTTCCTGTGGTTCGACGACCAGGCCGAGGAGGCCGCGGAGTTCTATGTCTCGCTGTTCGAGGATTCCGAGATCACGGAGATGACGCGGTACCCGGAAGGGAGCCCCGGCCCCACCGGTCAGGTGATGACCGTGAACTTCAAGCTGGCGGGTCAGGAGTACACCGCGCTGAACGGCGGGCCGCACTTCCCGTTCACCGAGGCGTTCTCGCTGTCCGTGAGCTGCAAGGACCAAGACGAGGTCGACCGCTACTGGGCGCAGCTGACCGAAGGCGGCGAAGAGGGGCAATGCGGCTGGCTCAAGGACCGGTTCGGGCTGAGCTGGCAGATCAACCCCGACCGACTGGGCGAGCTGCTGAGCGACCCCGACCCCGCGAGGGCGCAGGCAGCCATGCAGGCGATGCTGCAGATGCAGAAGATCGAGATCAAGACGCTCGAGGACGCGGCGGACGCCGCATGACCGAGCGAGGAGGTTACCGACTCGATCTGAAGCTCGAGCTGGTGCCGGTTCCCGTCTCAGACGTGGACCGCGCGAAGACCTTCTACACCGAGCAGGTGGGCTTCGTCGTCGACGTCGACCGCGCGCCCAGCGACGATTTCCGCATCGTGCAACTGACGCCTCCCGGGTCGGCCTGCTCGATCTTGATCGGCACGGGCACGATCGACACGGCGCCGGGCTCCGTGCGGGGCGTCCTGCTCGTCGTCGACGACATCGCGGCCGCTCGCGGCGAGCTCGCCGATAGAGGTCTCGACATCAGCCCGGTCCGTCACTTCGAAGATGGCGAGTGGGCCGACGGGAAGGGCGGGGACTGGAACTCGTTCGCCTTCTTCGAGGACCCCGACGGCAACAGCTGGGCCCTGCAGGAACGCCCGGCGGACGATTGACGGCCTCCCGAAGCGATCGGTCGAGCGGCTCTGTCAGCGAGCGCGGCGCTCGTGCAGCATCGTGACCGATTTCTCGATGCGCCTTTGCCGGGTCTCGGGGGTCTTGGCGCCCTCGATCGAGAGTACGTGCCATCGTTGTTTGCTGTACGACAGGCCGCGGAAGAACGCGTCGGCCCCGGCGTCCTTCGCGAGCGCCTCCGCCAGGTCCGGCGGCACCTCGATCAGGCGTGGCTCGGTATCGAGCTCGACGACGACGTCCACCACGTCGCCCGCGGCGACACCCTCGGAATCACGGACTTCGGCGCTCACCCCGAGCATGAACCGTCCACCCATCGAGGCGACGCTGCTGCGATAGGTGTGGCCACCGATCGTCGCGCGCACCTTGGGGTGCCTGCCGTCCCCGAGGCCCTCGACGACCTCCGCCGGTACCTCCACGCCGGTTGCGGTCTTCCCGGATCGCTCGACCGTCGCACGGAACTTCATCTCGCTTCCTCCCCTGTCGTCCGAACCCGTCATCCGAGCCAGCCGGGGCGCACCAGGCCCGACTCGTAGGCGATCACCACGAGCTGGGCGCGGTCGCGCGCCCGGAGCTTGCCCATCGCGCGGCTCACGTGCGTCTTGGCCGTGGCCGGGCTCACGACCAGGCGCTCGGCGATGCCCTCGTTCGAGAGTCCTTCGGCCACCAACGCCACGACCTCGCGTTCCCGGTCGGTCAGCTCGTCGAGGCGCTCGGCCGACTGCGGCTCCTTGGCTCGCGCCGCGAACTCCCCGATCAGTTGCTTGGTCACACTCGGTGAGAGCAGCGCCTCGCCTCCGGCCACAACGCGTACGGCCTGGACGAGCTCGTCCGGTTCTGTGTCCTTCACCAGGAACCCGCTCGCGCCGGCGCGGATCGCCTCGAACACGTACTCGTCGAGGCCGAAGGTCGTGAGGATCACGACCCGGACGCCAAAGGACCGGTCGTCGGCCACGATCCGCCGGGTCGCCTCCAGGCCGTCGACCCCCGGCATGCGGATGTCCATCATCACCAGATCGGGCGTGAGCTCGACGGCCAACCGCGCGGCGTCCTCGCCGTCGCCTGCCTCCCCGACGACCTCGATGTCCTCCTGTGCGTCGAGCAGCGACCGGAAGCCGGCGCGCACGAGCGCCTGGTCGTCCGCCAGGACGACCCTGATCATCGGCACATCCGCCCTGAGCTCATCGTGATCCTCACCCCGCGGGATCGGCGACCGCGAACAGCCGCCATCGATCCGGCACGCCCTTGAGCGCGTGCTCGCCGCGATCGGCGAACCCGATGCCAGAGCCGGCCACGAGATCGCGGACGGTGCTCGAGACGACCACGTCGCCGGCCTCGCCCTCGGCCGCGACGCGGGACCCGATGTTCACGGCGATGCCGCCCACGTCGTCGCCGCGACGCTCGACCTCGCCGGAGTGCAGCCCGATGCGCACCTCGAGGCCCACGCCGCGCAGCCGGACCCGGATCGCGACGGCGCAGCGGATCGCGCGGGCCGGCGCATCGAACAGCGCGAGGAACCCGTCGCCCGTGGTCTTGATCTCGCGACCACCGTGTGCCTCGAGCTCCGTGCGCACGAGCTCGTCGTGGCGGTCGAGCACGTCGCGCCAGTTGCGGTCACCCACCTCGGCCGCTCGTTCGGTCGAGGCGACGATGTCGCTGAACATCACCGTGGCGAGGAACCGGTCGGCGTCCGAGCCCGACGGGAACGCCGGCGCCGCTCCGTCGGAGAG
>JBEVGU010000164.1:0-4841 GCA_040511595.1 Actinomycetota bacterium
TGGCCGTGCTAGGCGGGGAGCTAGCGGTGCCCTGTACCCGCGATCCGCTTCAGCGGGGCTGAATCCCCGCCCGAGGCCCGGAAGGTCCGGGGCAGCCCTCGGAACGGAGCGTTGAAGGTCGGGTCCTGCGCGACACCGGCCCGCGAACCCGGTCAGGTCCGGAAGGAAGCAGCCGTAAGCGGAAGCCGGTGGGTGCCGCAGGGATGCCTGGCTGGAGCTGCCGATCCAGGTAGCGACCGAGTCATCCGTGGTCGACGGCGGGTGCACGGCCACCTTCCCTCCTTCGGGAGGGTGAGGCCGGTGGGAACGGTGGGGAGGCACGTGGCGGACGACACGCAACATCAGGCCCTGTACCGGCGATATCGGCCGCAGACGCCCGCGGAAGTGCTCGGCCAGGACCACGTGGTCCGGGCGCTCACAGGGGCGATCCGCGAGAACCGGTTGCATCACGCGTTCCTGTTCTGCGGGCCGCGAGGCACGGGCAAGACCTCGACGGCGCGCATCCTCGCCAAGATGGTCAACTGCGAGCACGGGCCGTCCCCCGAGCCGTGCGGCGAGTGCTCACAGTGCGTCGCGGTGCGCGAGGGCACGCACCTCGACGTCGTCGAGATCGACGCGGCGAGCCACGGAGGTGTCGAGGACGCCCGCGAGCTGCGCGAGAAGGCTCCCACGGCGCCCGTGCAAGGTCGCGAGAAGGTCTACATCATCGACGAGGCACAGCGCCTCTCCCGCGAGGCGTTCGATGCCCTGCTGAAGGTCTTCGAGGAGCCGCCGCCCGGGGTCCGGTTCGTGCTGGCCACCACCGAGCCACACAAGATGCCCGCCACGATCGTCGGCCGGTGTCAGCGGTTCGACTTCCGCCGGCTCACGATGGACGACCTCGCTGCGCACCTCGTGAAGGTGGCCGGGGCCGAGGGCCAGGCGCTCGAGCCGAGCGCCGCGCACGCGATCGCACGGCAGGCCGAGGGATCCGCGCGCGATGCGCTTTCGTTGCTCGATCAGGCGGGCGTGCTCGGCGGCGCGACGATCGATGACGACGTGATCCGCACACTGCTCGGCGCCCCGCGGGGCGAGGTGCAGCACGAGCTGGCCGACGCGGTCGCGATCGGTGATGCGAAGGGCGTGTTCGAGATCGTCGGGAGGCTGGTGCAGGACGGGCAGGACCTCCGCAACGTCACCGCCGAGTCACTGGCGCACTTCCGCAACCTGCTGCTCGTCAAGACCGCGCCCGGCCAGCTCGACCTCCTCGACGTTCCCGACGACGCGTACGAGACCCTCCGCATCCAGGCCGAGAAGTTCACGCCGGGCGAGCTGGCCCGGGTGTTGGCCCTGCTGCTCGCGGCCCAGAACGACATGCGGTGGACCACCTCGCCGAGGCTCTCGCTCGAGCTCGCGCTGGTGCGCTCGACGATGCCCGAGACAGACGCCGACCCGACGGCATTGCTGTCCCGCCTCGAGCGGCTCGAGCGGTTGGCCAGCCTCGACCCGGGGGCTGTGGTGCCGACCGCCGCCGATGTCGTCCAGGCAGCGGGTCCGCCCAGCCCCGCCGACGATGTCGAGCCGACTGCGGTCGTCGAGCCACCCGTCCCGGGCGACCAGGTCGCATCGTCGGTCGAACCCGTCGCGACCGGAATGCCCGAGGAGCCCGGAGAGGCCGCTGGATCCGGTTCGCCAGCCGATGCCGGTGCAGGCGCGGCCGAGCAGGGTGGCGAGGTGCCGGGCCAGATGCCCGTGCCCCACGCCGCCGACGCTGGGAGCGTCGACGTCGCGCTCCTCCGCCGCTCGTGGCAGTCGTTGCTCGAGCATCTCTCGGCGAACCGGCAGATGATCCTGGCCGCGATCCTGGAGTCGGCCACCGTGGCGAGCTTCGACGGCACGACGCTCGAGCTCGCCTTCCCGCCCGATCGCAAGGTCGGACCGCTGAAGGTCGAGGGCAAGAAGGCCGAGCTGCAGGGAGCTCTGGGCGACATGTTCGGCGTGAAGCCCGACATCGTCTGCGTCGTGCGCGAGGTGCGCGACGCCGCCGGTCCGGCCACCGTCGAGATCGTCGAGGAGGACGAAGTCGTCGACGAGGCCGAGGCGCTCAAGCGCGTGCAGGAGATGCTCGGGGCGCAGGTGGCCGCCGAAGCGGAACGGGCGGAGTAGCCCGTGTACGAAGGCCCGATCCAGGAGCTGATCGACGAGCTGGCGAGGCTTCCCGGCGTGGGGCCGAAGTCGGCCCAGCGGCTCGCGTTCTGGCTCGTGAAGGCCGACCCGGCCGACGCCAAGCGGCTCGCGACGGCGATCGTGCAGGCCAAGGATCGCATCGCCTTCTGTCGCGAATGCGGGAACGTCGCCGAGGGGGACCTGTGCCGCATCTGTCGCGACGAGTCGCGCGACCGCACGCTCCTCTGCGTCGTCGAGGAGCCCAAGGACGCCGCCACGATCGAGAAGGCGGCGTTGATCAAGGGCCGATTCCACATCCTGGGCGGGGCGATCAGCCCGCTCGACGGCGTGGGCCCCGACGACCTGCGGGTGCAGGAGTTGCTCGATCGCGTCGACCGCGACCACGTCACCGAGGTGATCCTCGCGACCAACCCGAACCTCGAGGGCAACGCCACCGCGATGTACGTGGCTGCGCTGCTGAAGCCCTTGGGGGTGCGGGTCACGCGGCTCGCGAGCGGACTGCCGGTCGGCGGCGACCTCGAGTACGCCGACGAGGTCACCCTCTCGCAGGCGCTCGACGGCCGCCGCGAGATGTGAACGCGCTCGACGACGTGACGAGGCCCACCGTCGGCGAGGTGAGCGACCGGGCGATCGTGCTCGTAGCGTTCGTGCGCCGAGGTTCGATCGAGTTCGTGGTGAGCGAGACCGGAGGCGACCCCGTGCGAATGCGCCAGGCTGACGCGGCTCGCCGTGAGGCCGACGACTGGCTCGAGCGCGAGGGGGTGTGGCCGGCGGTTGCCGACGTCGAGCGCCGTCTGCTCGAGGCCGCCTCGGGGTCGTGGTCACGCGAGGCGGTGGCTGACGCCATGTGGCGCAAGGAATCCCTCGGCACCTTGCTCTGGGCCCTCGGGCACCTGGACGAGATGCCCGAGTACGGCCGGGAGTTCGAGCAGCAGCGCATCGACGCGGCGATCGTGCGCTACGGGTCGGTCGATGCGTTGCGCGCCGAGGGACGGCTCCGCCCCGATCGCGAGATCGAGGCCGCGTGGCTCGAGGCCGACGCCTGGTTCGGCGCCACCGAGGGCCGCGCCGGAGACGATGCACAGGTGGCTTCGGCGGCGGCCGAACGCTTCCGAGCCCTCACCTGGCTCCGCGATCGCGACGCCCCACCGGCCTGAACCGATCGCGAACGTCCTGATTGACGCGAGTCCGGATCGTCAGCATACTGAACCGAATGGTTCAGTCTCTCGAGCTCGACCGGGCGTTCTCGGCGTTGTCGGATCCGACCCGTCGAGACATCCTGGAGCGCCTGGCGACGGGGCCGGCATCGATCAGCGATCTGGCACGTCCCTATGGCATCTCGCTGCCCGGCGTGCTGAAGCACGTGCGCATCCTCGAGGAAGCGAACCTCGTGACCACGGAGAAGCGGGGACGCACGCGCGAATGCCGCCTCGGTCCGGACCCCATGGATGAGGTCAGCACGTGGATCGAGTCGTATCGGGTGCAGTGGGAACGACGCTTCGATCGGCTCGGAGCGATCGTCGAACGGAAGCGGGCAAGCGCGAGCGGAAGGAGCGGATCATGAGCGACGAACGACCCACCGATGCCGTGGAGACCGCAGAGACCGATGAGGAGAGCCTCACGATCGTGCGTATCTTCGATGCGCCCCGCGAGGAGGTCTTCAAGGCGTGGACCGAGCCAGAGCTCTTCGCGCAGTGGTTCGGCGAACACGGCTCGACGGTGCCCGTGGACGCGGCGTCGATGGACGTGCGACCGGGCGGCGCGTGGCGCGCGGTGATGCTCATCGGCCCGGACACCGAGCTCGTGTTCTCCGGCCACTACCGGGAGGTCGAGGAGCCTGCGCACCTGCTCCTCACGGTCACCGACCAAGACCACGACGACGCGGTGGCGGTCGAGCTCGTCTCGGTCGACCTCGACGATCTAGGCGACGGCCGCACCAGGATGACCTTCAGCCAACGCGGGGGAAACCTGCCGCCCGACCAGTACGACATGACGATGCGCGGCTGGCTGGCGTTCTTCGAACGTCAGGCCGATCTCCTCAAGGCCAGACACGACACGGCGGGATAGGCCCTGGGGATCCGGGCAGGCATTCAACTCGCAACACGGTCGCGTCGCCGCACCAACCTGAACACCCCGTAACCGATCAGCGCGATCACGCCGAGCGGGACCAGGTAGCCGAGCCCGACCACGACCGCACCCACCACGCGCAAGAACCCCTGCACCGCGAGCTCGAACGAGTCCGTGAGGCTCGGGTTCTCCCGGCCCGGGGCCGAGGCCTCGGGCGCCACGTCGCGTTCGCGCACCTCGACCTTGATCGTGGCCTCCGCGACCTGGTCCCTCAGGAAGTTCAGGCGCCCCTGGAGGTTCTCGATCGACAGCTGCGTGTCCTCGATGAGGCCCGCGAGGCGCAGGATCTCGCTCGACGTCGTCGCGTCCGCCTGCAGGTCTCCGAGCAGGTCGCGGCGTTCCTTCAGGATGTCGAGGCGCGCCCCGAGGTCGATGAACTCGGCGGTCACGTCCTGCCCGGTGATCTCCTGGGACTCGACCTCACCGTCGAGATCGCCGGCCATGCCCCGCAGGGCGAGCATCGCGTCGTCGAACCGCTTCGCGGGCACTCGCAAGGTGAGCGACCCGCTGCGCTCATCGCGCGAGCTCGACGAGAGCACGAACCCTCC
>JBEVGU010000165.1:0-4943 GCA_040511595.1 Actinomycetota bacterium
GGCCGAAGCGCCGCTGCGCCTCCTCCGCGATCCGCATCCGTCGAGCGCGCGTGTCCTCGCGGAACCCGCCGATCCGGGCGGCGATCGCCGAGGCGCGCGCCTCCTCGTTGTCGCCCTCGGGGAGGTCGGGGGCCGGGATCTCCCCGACGATCAAGATCTCGTCCCGATCGGTGGTGACCTCGACCGGTGCGGTGAACCAGTCATCCGGGAGTCGGCCCGCGAACCACCCCCGGATCTCGTCGTCCGTAGCGCCGGCGTGCTGTGCGTGTGCCTTCTTCATGCAAGTATAATTACATCATTACCTCCCGTGAGTCAAGCCGAAGGAACGCGGGGCCATGGACCTCGAGCCCCGACGCTGGCAGGCTGAGGGAGCGATGCGCACCGAGACCCTCCGCGTGGACACGCGCGGGACCCGGCTGAGCGATCTCACCGACCGGGTCGCGCGGTTCGCGAGCGACACCGGAGGCGACGGGCTCGTGCACGTGTTCGTGCCACATGCGACGGCCGGTGTGGCGCTGATGGAGACCGGCAGCGGCTCGGAACGCGACCTCGATGAGCTCCTCCAGCGGGTGTTCCCTCGCGACGATCGCTACGCGCACCGCCACGGATCGCTCGGCCACGGCGGCGATCACCTCGTGCCCGTGTTCGTGTCCCCCTCGTTGGCCGTGCCGGCGATCGACGGACGGTTGCAGCTGGGCACGTGGCAATCGATCGTCTTGGTCGACCCGAACCGGGAGAACGACTCTCGCACCGTCGTCCTCAGCTTCGTTCCGGGCTGAGCCCGTCGCCGCGATCAGAGGTACTGGCCGGGGGCCCTGTCCGCGGGTGGAATCGACGAGACTGCCTGCACGTCGCGTTCGCGCAGCAAGACGAGATCCTGGCCGTCGAGCTCGACCTCGAGGCCGGACGATGGAAGGAAGAGCACCTGGTCGCCCTCTCTGGCGACCCGGACGTCCGGGCCGACGAGCGTGACCTCGCCCCAGGCGAGCTTCTTGGGGGCGGGGGCGGCGGTGGCGGGGATCAACAGGCCGCCCGCGCTCTTGCGCTCGCCGTTCTCGGGCGTGCGAACGACGAGCCGGTCGCCGGTGAGGCGGATCGACCTGCTGTCGGTCGTCTTCCGCTTCCCAGGCTTCCGAGGCTTCCGAGGCTTCGGGGTCGACCTCGATGCGGGCTCGTTCGAAGCGGTCGCACGCTCGGCCATCTCGGGGAGTGTAGCGAGCGCCAACCGGTACGATGCCTCGCCATGGAAGCCCGGCGGGCGGTCTCCCGCGCCGTGAAGCAGCTCAAGGCCTCGCCTGCGATCGACCACTGGCAGCGGGGCCGTGAGCGGATCGAGGCCGAGGATCTCCTGCAACACGTGCTCGGCCACGATCCCGATCCCGATGACGACATCCCCGAGAAGGCGAGGAAGCGATTCGAGGCGCTCGTCGCCCGGCGGGTCTCGGGGGAACCGATCCCCTACATCAAGGGCTACGCGCAGTTCCGTGGGCTCGAGATCCAGACGAGGCCCGGGGTCTTCGTGCCGCGCGATTCCTCGGAATTCCTCGCCGAGCAGGCGATGCGCAGGCTGCGACGACGGAAGCGGCCCGTGCACGTCGACCTCGCGACCGGTGGCGGCACGATCGCGCTGGCCGTGGCCGACGAGGTGCCGAAGGCGGAGGTCTGGGGTGCCGACGTCGCGGGCGACGCGGTGAAGCTCGCCCGTCGCAACGCCAAGGAGCTGGGGCTGGACGCCCGGTTCGTCAAGGGAGACCTGTTCGATCCGCTTCCGGCCCGATTGCATGGGCTGGTCGACGTCATCACGCTGCATCCTCCGTACGTGCCGGCCGGAGAGCTCGAAGACCTCCCCGACGAGATCCGTGATTGGGAGCCGCCGCACACGCTCACCGACCGCAGCACCGACGGGCTCGGGCTGATCGGGCGAACGGTCGCCGAGTCGCCGCGGTGGCTGCGACCCGGGGGATGGTTGCTCATGGAGGTGAGCCCCGATCGGGCGGTCGAGGTCAAGCGCGTGTACTCCTCGGGGGGCTTCCGGAACGTGAAGAGCACCAAGGGCGGTGAGCTCAAGGTCACGCGCGTGGTCGTCGGCCGACGGCCGACGTGAGCGAATCCCCAGGCTGCTGAGCGTCGAATCTCTCGGGAGCCCGGCGGACCGACCGGCTTCCTGCGTGCCCATCGAAGGGATGTCCGATGACCAACGCCACGAGATCCAAACAGCGAGCGGGACGGCGGTCCACGGTCGAGCGACGACGGGAGCTCGAGCGGAAGGCGGCCCAGCAACGGACGCTCTGGATCGGGATCGCCGCGCTCGCCCTCGTCGCGATCGTGGCTGCCATGGTGCTGAGCGGAGGGGGCGACGACGCCGGGGGGTTCACGGGAGCATCGGCCCCCGAAGACGTCTCGATCGATCGCGCCCCCGGATCCGAGTTGGCGGCCGGCGAGCAGGTTCCGGCGTTCTCGGCGCCCGGGCTCGACGGCGGCACCGTGTCATGGGACGACTACCGCGGCACGCCGACGGTCTTGATCGTCTGGGCGTCGTGGTGCCCCCACTGCCAGGCGGAGCTCCCGGTGCTCGTGCCCACGGCTCAGGAGCGCGGCGGCGTCGACGTCGCGAGCGTGACCACGGCGATCGGCCAGAGCCCCGGACCGACGCCACCCGAGTTCCTCGCCGACCAGGGACTCACGCTCACGACCGCGGTCGATGACGAGGCAGGCACGCTCATGCAGGGCCTCGGCGTGAACAGCTTCCCGACGGTCTACTACGTCGGAGCCGACGGGGCGGTCGTGAACGCCACCGTGGGTGAGACGTCGGAGGCAGACATCCGGGCGAACGTCGACGCGCTCACCTCGGCTTGAGGCAGGTGCAGGGGGTCCGCGGGGGCCGGGCTGAGCCCGGCCCCCGCGCCGGAGAGGGGGCGCAACCTCTCGGGCACGATCAGTCTCGCAATCCCGGGTGAACGACGGGTGAACCGGGTTGGGCGCCGGGGCGAACCCCTGCCTCGGAAGCCACCCCTGGGAACGACGACCGCAAGAACCCGAAACCCCCTTCACGCACCCCCTGCGTATACCGTGTTGGACGCCTGGGCCATCTGGTGGGAACATCTGGGCGCCATTTGAGCAGAGGGGGTCCGCAGATGAAGAGTTACGTGCGATGGATCGCCGTCATGGCGGTCCTCGGCGTCGTTGCAGCGGCGTGTAGTGGCGGCGACGAGCCGACCTCATCGCCGACCGCTGACACGGGTGACATCCCGACCGGCGGCACGGTGCGCATCGGTGTGTCATCGGAGCCAGACAGCGCAGCCTTCGACCCTGCGAAGGAGTACTACCAGCTCTCGTTCGAGATCTTGAAGTGTTGCCTCGCCAGGACCCTCTACTCGACGAACGGCAAGCCGGCCGATGAAGGCGGGACGGAGTTGCGTCCCGACCTCGCCGCGGATCTGCCGACCGTCTCCGAGGACGGCCTGACATGGACGATCCCGATCAAGCCGGGTGTCACGTACGGCCCGCCGTTCGAGGACGTCGAGATCACCGCCCAGGATTTCATCCGGGCACTCGAGCGCGAGGCGGACCCGAAGGCGAGCACCGGTGGCTATATCCAGTTCTACCTCGGGATCGAAGGGTTTCCGGAGTTCAGTGAAGGGAAGGCCGACTCGATCTCCGGGCTGACCGCGATTGACGATCACACCTTGAAGATCGTGACGTCAGAACCGACAGGCGACCTGGGATGGCGGTTCTCGATGCCGGCGACAACGCCGATCCCGCCCAACGGTGATGCGCCGCTCGGGGCCGCAGAGGGGCACACCAAGGATTACGGGCGGTTCCTCGTGTCGACGGGTCCGTACATGTTCGAGGGCAGTGAAAACATGGACTTCTCGCTGCCGGCCGACGAACAGGAACCCGTGGCCGGCTACACCGTGGGGCGTTCGATCGTCTTAGTGCGCAACCCGTCGTGGAGCGCCGATACCGACGATCTTCGTCCGGCTTACGCCGACGAGATCACGATAGAGATCGGCGGAACCATTCCCGACCTCTATAACAAGGTTACGGCCGGCGACCTGGACTACGTGATGGACCCTCCCGAGGCCGACACGCTGAAGGAGTACAGCACCGATCCCGACCTGCAAGATCGTCTGCACGTCTACCCGCAGCCTTCGACCTTGTACACGTCGATGAACCTGGGCGTGCCGCCGTTCGACGACGTGCAGGTGCGCAAGGCCGTGAACTTCGCCTACGACAAGGCTGGAGGTCGGCAGCTAGCCGGTGGTTCGCTCACAGGGGTCAACGCGGGGCACATCTTCCCGGACGGCCTGCTGAACAACCTCCTGGTCGACTATGACCCCTATGCGACGCCCGAGGACAGCGGCGACGTCGAGTTGGCGAAGGCCGAGATGGCGCAATCGAAGTATGACACCGATCAGGACGGGGTCTGCGACGACGAATCCTGCAAGGGCGTGCTCGCGCTGTACAACTCCGACACCCCGACCGGGCGCAAGATCGCAGCCCTCTGGCAGCAGACCCTCGAGCCGATCGGGATCGAGCTCGTGGTCAAGGGGTTGTCGACGACCCCGATGTACGCGAAGTGCACCGACCTCAACCAGCGGGTGCCGATCTGTCTGGCGGTCGGCTGGCTCCAGGATTACCCTGACGCCTGGACGTTCGGCCCGAGCCTGTTCGGAAGCGTGGCGCTATACCCGGGTTGCTGCAACTATTCCGCCCTCGGAGCCACCGAGGAACAGATGAAGAAATATGGCTACACGGTCACGTCCGTGCCGAGCGTGGACGAAGATCTGGACGCCTGCTCCACCCTCCCCGTCGGCGACGAGCGGACCCAGTGCTGGGCCGATCTCGACAAGAAGCTGATGGAAGAGATCGTGCCGTGGGTGCCTCGGACGTTCCCGAACCAGACCGACATCGTCGGTCCGAACGTCGTGAACTACTCCTAC
>JBEVGU010000166.1:0-12874 GCA_040511595.1 Actinomycetota bacterium
CACGAGATCGAGGTAGGCGAAGGCCGCGTTCCACCGGACGCCGTCGGGGCTGTTCGACGGCTCGATGCAGACGCCGAGCCCGCCGTCGAGCGAGTCGAGGTCGTCGACCTCCGCCAGCCCCATCGCGGCGCCGGCGTCGACGAACTCCCGATGGAACGGCGCGACCTCGTCGTCGGTGAATCTGCGCACCCGCATCCACGACGACGCCTCGTCGAGTAGGGGGAGCAGGTCGTCCCCCGACCAGCCCTCGAGTCCGAGCCCCGCCCAGCCGTCGTAGTCGGCGCGATGGCCCCAGCTCACCGTGCAGCCATTGTGGGCGGAGCATCCGCCGATCACGCGAGCTCGCTCGTAGGCGAGCTCTCGGCCGGGGAGCTCGTCGCCAGACGCGTACCCCCAGTCGTGCGAGACCGGGATCGTGCGGGCGTCGAGCAGCTCGGCGGGCCATCGACCGTCGGCGAACGCGCCATAGTCGGGCCCAGCTTCGATCAGCAGCACGCTGCGACCGGCCTCCACGAGATGCGACGCGATGACAGGGCCGGCGGTGCCGCCGCCGCACACGATCACGTCGTAGTCCGTCATGCGTTGAGGCTATCCCGCTGAGCCTGCGAGCCGCGTTCGGCCGCGCCGACTCAGTCGAGGAGGTCTCGCGCCCGGGCGAGAATCGCCGCCGCCTCGGTGGCGATCGTCTCCACGATCTCGGCCGCGGGAAGCACGTCGTCGACCAGCCCCGCGCTCTGCCCCCCCACGACGAAGAGTTCGTCGTACTTCCCCGCTTCCTCGGCGGCTTCGAGCTCGGCGAGGACGGCCTCGGGATCCCGGCGCACCTCGTCACGGCGGTCGTGCCAACGCTCGGTGAAGGCGGTTCGCATGGCGCGAACGCGGGTGCCGTACCCCTTCTCCCCGGGCGTCGGGTACAGGTCGTTCCAGAAGTCGAGCTGTGCCCATTCGTCGGACGCAGCATCGACGATCGCCCGCTTCCACCCCTCGCCGATCGGCGCCTCGCGCGAGGCGAGGAAACGAGTCCCGAGGTTCGCACCCGCCGCACCGAGCATCAGCGCCGCAGCGAGGCCACGGCCGTCCGCGATGCCGCCTGCGGCTACGACGGGGAGCGGGGCTACCGCGTCCACGACCTGTGGCACGAGCGTGAGTGTCGTGACTGTGCCGGCGTAGCCGCCCGCCTCGTGCCCCTGGGCGACGATGATGTCCGCCCCGTGCGCAGCAGCGGCTTCCGCCTGGGGCACGGTCGTGACCTGCTGCATCACCAGGCTGCCGACGTCGTGGGCACGGCCCATGAGATCGCCGGCGTCGTCCAGGGCGAAGGAGATGACCGCCGGTGCCGCGTGGAACGTGATCTCGAGCGCTTCCCGATCGAGGTCGGGTACGACGTGATTGACGGCGAAGGGTCGGTCCGTGGAATTCCGAAGCTCGACCAGATCCCTCCGCAGCTGGTCAGCTAGGCGCAACCAGGCGCCGAGGCTGCCGAGCGCGCCGGCGTTCGAGACGGCTGCCGCCAGGCCGGGTGAGGTGTAGGCGGCCATGCCGGCCTGGATCAGTGGAACCCGGATGCCCAACAGCTCACACAACGGCGTGTGCAGCACGTCGTACTCCTCTCCCGGACGCCGATGAGGAATGCCGGGGGCACTTGGCTGGGGACCGTGGAAGCATTTCGCGACCGGCGATCGCGCACCCGATCGCGTCGTGGGTCCGTCACGCGCTGGGTGATTTTTCGCGAGGCCTTGGGCCGCCCAGGGGCGGCGGCTCCAACGGTAGCTCGAGGCGACGGGGAGGCGCGTCAGACAGGCGGAGGTGGGTCGGCCGGCTCTCCTCCAGTCGAGCCACCTCGTTCTTGAGGTCCGTGACGAGTCCTTCGAGATCGCCTGAGTGATGGGCGAGCGCGAGGTCCATCCGGAACCTGAAGGCGTCGGCGATGTCGGAACCGTCGGCGAGCCCCGACGCCCCGCTGCCGATCCGAGACGTGAAGCATGCTGATGCCCTTCTCCGGGTCGTGGTCCACACCGATCAGCCTGGTGTAGAGCTACTCACGGGTCTTGCCTGCACCCTGGAACACGACTCGCTGGTTCGTGATGACCGCAGTTCCTTGGTCGACGAGCTTCAACGTCTCGGGCCCAGGCACGCACGTGCCCCTGTGCCGGTATTAGACGCCTTTCGCGACGCGGATCGAGACCCCCGGCCGCTAGGCTCTCCGCGGGAGGATGGCCGAGCGGACGAAGGCGACGGTCTTGAAAACCGTTAGCGGGGCAACTCGCTCGTGGGTTCGAATCCCACTCCTCCCGCCCTGACCTGGATGGCCGATGAGGGATGCCGCCATGAACAAGCCGCGGCTGAGCTCGAGGCCATGTCCAGGATTACTCGAGTGACTCGGTCGACGACTAGGCCGGTCTGCGGACCTGAGCCGGCTCTACGTCGCCCGCCCCAGAAGCGGTCGCAGTTGGTCGATGAGGTACGCCACGACGAGATCCTCCCCGGCGCCTTCGTAGTGCGTGCCGTCGGGGCGGGCGGGCACGCCGTCGATCTCGTCGTCGCACGGAGCCCGGTCGGTCGCACACACGACCTCGGTCACCGAGACGAAGCTCGCCTCCTCCGGATGAAGCCGGGCGAACCCCTCCATGATCGCGTTCCAACGCCTGGTGATGTCCCGGTAGTGGTCGATCCGGAACTGCTGCCAGGCGCGGCACCGATCGCTGTGACACGGATCCGCGACGCCTTCGCTCGGCGGCTCGATGCCCACGAAGACCACCCGGGCGCCATCAACACCCAGCCGCTGCACCGAGGTCTGCAGGGAGGCGCGACGGAGGTCCCAGAACCGGTGGCTCCCGGACACCACGTCGACCCCGTCCGTGGTCTCGAAGCTCGACAGCGAGAATCGATCCCACCACAGCACGACGTCGGCCCTCGATGACGAGACGAGTGATCGTTGCTCCGACCAGACGGTCACACATCCCTTCGGATCGTCGGCGAGCTGGAGATCGACCGACAGGGGAATCTCCCCGGACACCGCGCAGCCCCCGCGGGCCGCGGACACGACCCTCCACCCGTATCCCGCCGCTGCTCGCTCCAACGCAGGCCCGATCCGCAGCGGCACGGAGTCGCCGACGAGCATGATGACCGGTGTTCCCGACGAGATGGGTGGGACCCGGGTCGCGGCCAATGAAGCGGAAAGCACCACGAGCAAGAGGGCGAGCGCGGCCGCAACGGCCGCCACCCTCCGGCCCAGTCGCCACCTCCGGGTCGCGTGCGTCCCGAACAGCCTCTGCCTGCGGATCGGACGCTCGACGAGGTAGTACGACATCGCCGAGACGGCGACCGTGAGGCCGACGGCGACCATGCCGAGCAGCACGCGGCGCGTCCCCGTGGCATCGCGAACACCGAGCCATCGGATGAGTGGCCAGTGCCAGAGGTAGATGCCATAGGAGATCACACCGATCCACGCGACCGGACCCCACGCGAGCGAGTGCCCGACCCATCCCGCTCGCCCGACCCAGAGCGGAGCGACGACCAGCAGGGTCGCGAGGGAGAAGGCGAGCGCGCCGCCATAGAAGTAGGGGGCGACACCGGGACGGAGCGTGAGCAGACCCGCGAGGATGCCCACGAGCCCCACCGCGATCATCGGCCGGGCGAACCGCTCGATCCACGCCCGAACCCGAGGCGTCGCCACTAGCACCGCCCCGAGGGCCCCGACGAGCGGCTCGAACAGCCGGGCGTCGGTCCCCATGTAGGCACGCTCGACGGCATCGGGCGAGAACACGCTCGCCATCACGATCGTCGAGGTGAAGATCCCCGCGACGGCGAGCATGCCGACACCCGCGCGGGCTCGAGCGAACACTGTGGCCACACCCGCGAGCAGGAGCGGCCACACCAAGTAGAACTGCTCCTCGATCGCCAGCGACCACGTGTGCTGCAGTGGACTCTCGAGGCCCGTGTTCGCGAAGTAGCTGCTGGTGTCGATGAGCCGCCAGTTCGCCACGTAAGAGATCGACGCGATGAGGTCACCCCTGAGCGATACCCGTTCCGAGAACGTGGCGATGAGCCACGTCACGAGCGCCACGACGAGCAACAGCACGGCGAGCGCCGGCAGCAGGCGTCGGGCACGTCTGGACCAGAATGCTCCGAGCGCGATGCGGCCGGACCCTTGCATCTCGCCGATCAGCAGTGACGTGATCAGGAAGCCAGAGAGCACGAAGAACACGTCCACGCCCAGGTATCCGGCCCAGAACCCAGGCACTCGGATGTGGAACAACACGACCAAGACGACCGCGACGGCGCGCATGCCATCGAGGGCTACGACGTGCCCCACGGCGCCGGGCTCGCCCCTTGGGATGTCGGGAAGGGCGCTCACAGCGGCATCTCGCGTTCGCAGACTCCCCGCCCGCGCGGAGATGTCGATCGAACCAGGCCTGGGTGGTCGTGGGCCGCAGGCATCGGAGCATCCTCTCGCACGCGCGCCGTCCCGTCATCGACGTCGCCCGTTCGCGTTGCGCGCAAGCAAGGCTCGTGATACGAAACCTCCTCCCCCGCACCACAGGAGGACACCGTGAGCCCGACGCGACCCCGATCCAGCCGATCCGACCGAGCGACATCCCGGTCGGGGCGGAGACGGTTCCTTCAGGGGGCGGCGGCCACCACCGCGGCAGCCCTGCCGATCCTGCGAGCGGGCTCCGCGCGGGCGGGAGCCGGCTGCTCCTGTACCGCCCCCGGCGAGCTTCACGGGCGCGGCGCCCTATCCGGAAGCGTGCTCGGGTTCCCCATCGGGGTCGACCGCGAGGTGACCGCCGCGGAGGTCAACCAGTACCTGCAGGCAGTGGTCGCGGCCAGCAACCGCGCGCGGAGGCCTCGTCGGCACGAGCGTGCAGGGCGCGACATCCGATACGCGGTGCTCGGTCACCCGGACAACGTCACCCCCCTGGGGGCTCGAGGCAGTGCGCCAGGCGAACCTCGAGATCCGGGATCCGTCACGGCACCCTTGCGCCGCGCTTCCGAGCGGCCTACCTTCTTGGTTCTCGACGGACGTGGGAGGCGTGAGGGTGCGTCGGCTGGCAGTCGTGGTGGTTGTCGGGTGTCTTGCCGCCGCGGTGTCGGCGTCGGCCGCGAGCGCGGTCGTGCTGGATCGCGATACCGGCTACGATCCTCGCGACATCGAACCGCGCGATGGGTTCCAGCCCCCCGACATCTCATCGACCACGCGCAGGCTCTCGGCGATCGATGGGCGACGCGTCCTGGCGCTCATCGTCCGCTTCCACGAACGTTCCGGCCGAGGGCGCATCGAGGTGCGCCTCGATTCCGAAGGAGATCGGCGCGTCGATCACTTGATGCTGATCACCGATTTCGCCGATCCAGTGTGCTGGATCTGGCCCAAAGGTGCGCGCGATGATCGCGTGGAGGGACGCCTCGCCTGGCGCAGCGGCGCTCGCGTCGCGTGCCGCACGCCCGCCAGGACCGTGCATCCCGGCAAGTCGATCCGCTGGAAGGTCACCGCCCAGCCAAACGACGGTGGCTTCGAGCCGGACCACGCTCCCGACGATCGGGGCTGGTACGGCTGACGTAGGGTCTGTTCGTCGACCGAGTCAGTCGCGAGCGATCGCGGCCACGAGCTCGCGGCAGAAGTCGGGGATGTCCTCGACCACGCGGCCCCACACGATGTTCCCGTCGCGGAACGCGGCCTCGTCCTCCCACGTGGCGCCGGCGTTCACGAGGTCGTCCTTGATGCCGAGCGAGCCCGTCGCGCGTCCGCCCTCGAGGATGTCCGCCGAGATGCCGACGAGACCGGCGTGGCAGATCAGCCCGACGATCGCGCCGCGGTCGTGCGCCTTGCGGATGAGGTCTTTCACCGAGTCGTAGCGGCGGAGCTTGTCGGGCGCCCACCCGCCCGGCACGACCACGGCGTCGAACGTTTCGCCGTCGATCGAGTCGATGGTGGTCTCCGCCGCGGCCCGGAGCCCGTGCTTGCCGGCGACCTCGTCGGTGGAGAGGCCGGCGACGGTGACGTCCGCGCCTTCCTCTAGCAGCCTCATCCTCGGCACGTGGAACTCCAGGTCCTCGAACCCTTCCGCGAGCAACACCACGACGCGCTTCCCTTCGAGTCGTCCAGCCATCGTCCCGCACCTCCTTGCATCAACCGTAGCGGCGGCGAGATGAACGTGTCGCTCAGCGGGGGGACGGCGTCGCGGTGCGAGCTCGCGGGCGCGCACGCACTCAGGGGCGGCGCGTCCGCTCCGTAGACTGGACGCCGTGAGCACCGGCCCCTTCCGCGATCGGTTCCTGCGCGCCTGCCGCCAGCAGCCTGTGGACCGCACGCCCGTGTGGTTCATGCGGCAGGCCGGCCGCTACCTGCCGGAATATCGGGAGCTGCGAGGCAACCGCGACATCCTCGAAACCTGCAAGGACCCGGCGCAGGTGGTGGAGATCTCGCTGCAGCCGCTGCGGCGCATGGACCTCGACGCCGCGATCGTCTTCAGCGACATCATGGTGCCGCTCGCGGGCGTCGGCGTCGACGTGCGCATCGACCCGGGACGGGGGCCGCTGGTCGAGACGCCGGTGCGCAGTGAGCGTGACCTCGAGCGACTGCGTCCGCTCGAGCCCGAGCACGACGTCCCCGAGGCGCTCGAGGCGATTCGGCTGCTCCGCAAAGAGCTCTCGGTGCCCTTGATCGGGTTCGCGGGCGCCCCGTTCACGCTCGCGAGCTACCTGATCGAGGGCGGGGCGAGCCGCACCCATGAGCGAACGAAGGCGCTGTTGCACGGTGACCACGTCACCTGGGACGCCCTCATGCGAGCGCTCGTGGCGATCGTGCTGCCGCACCTGCGCGCGCAGGTGCACGCCGGCGCGCAGGCGCTGCAGGTCTTCGACTCGTGGGTCGGCGCGCTCGACCGCGACGACTACCGCCGCCGGGTGCAGCCGCACATGTCGGCGCTGTTCGCCGGGCTCGCGGATCTCGGGGTTCCGGTGATCCACTTCGGGGTCGGCACGGGAGAGCTGCTCGGCGAGATGGCCGTCGCCGGCGGCGACGTGCTCGGCGTCGACTGGCGCACGCCGATCGACGAGGCCTGGGATCGCGTCGGCCACGACCGGGCCCTGCAGGGCAACCTCGACCCCGCCGTGCTCGGCGGTCCGTGGGACGTCGTCCAGCGCAAGACCCTCGACGTGGTTCGCCGTGCCGGCGGACGCGACGGGCACGTCTTCAACCTCGGCCACGGCGTGCTTCCCGACACCCCGCCGGACCACCTCGTGCGGCTGGTCGACCTGGTGCACTCCGAGACCGAGCGGAGCCTCGGGTGAGCGATCGCACCCCGATCGGCGTGCTCGTGATGGCGTACGGAACGGCCGCCGGTCCCGACGACATCGAGCGCTACTACACGGACATCCGGGGTGGCCGGCCGCCGACGCCGGAGCACCTGCAGGAGCTGCGCGATCGATACGAGGCGATCGGCAACGCCTTCCCGCTCGGCGAGACGACCCGCGCGCAGGCCGAGGGGCTCGTCGATCGTCTGAACGCGGATCGCGACGGTTCCACCTACCGCGCGTACCTCGGCATGAAGCACTCGCCCCCGTTCATCACCGACGGGGTGGAGGCGATGCGGAACGATGGCATCGAACGCGGCATCGCCATCGTGATGGCGCCGCACTGGTCGGGCATGTCGGTCGAGACCTACATCGAGCGAGTCGCGCAAGCGGTCGACGACCACGGCGAGACGCCTCGGTTCACGTTCGTGCGCGGCTACTACGACCATCCGGCGTTCGTCGCCTTCCTGGCCGAGCGCCTCCGTGACGGGCTCGCCACGTTCCCCGTCGACGTGCGGGACGACGCCGCGGTCATCTTCAGCGCGCATTCCCTGCCGGTGCGCACGGTCGATGACGGCTCGCTGCGGTGCAAGCGCTGCGACTGCGACGATTCGTGCCGGTACCGTGACGGCCTCCAGGAGACCGCCGACCTCGTGGCCGAACGGCTCGACCTCGAGCATTTCCTGATCGCGTGGCAGAGCGCCGGGCGCACTGCCGACCCGTGGTGGGGACCGCCGGTCGATGACGTGATCCAGCAGCTCGCGATGGTCGGCCATCCCGCCGTGCTCGTCTGCAGCGCCGGGTTCGTCGCCGACCACCTCGAGGTGCTCTACGACCTCGACATCGAGGCGCGTCAGATCGCGGTGGAAGCCGGCATCGCCTTCGCTCGCACGCGCATGCCGAACGCCGATCCCGAGTTTCTCGACGTGCTCGCGCAGGTCGTGCGGGACCACATGGCGCAGGTGTCGGGGGGCGTGTGAGCGCCTCCCCGCTCCGCGTGGTCGTCGTCGGCGGCGGGGTGACCGGCCTCACCGTCGGATACCGGCTCATGCAGGCGGGCGAGCGGATCGATGTCACGGTGCTCGAGGCAGGTCCCATCCCCGGCGGGAAGCTCCGGAGCGTCGCGGTGGGTGACCTCGTGGTACCGGCGGGCGCCGACTCGTTCCTCGCGCGCAAGCCGTGGGCGGTCGACCTCTGCAAGGAGCTCGGCATCGAGCTCGAGCCGCCGGGGGCGTCCGGCGCCTACCTGTGGACCGACGCAGGGCTCGTGCCCCTGCTCAAGGACGCGCCGTTCGGTATCCCCGGCGACGTCGGCGACCTGTTCCGATGGCCCGGGCTCTCCGCCGCAGGCAAACGTCGAGCCGCCCAGGATCTGGTGCGCCGGGCGCGGAAGGACGAGACCGACGAGTCGCTCGGCGCGTTGCTGCGGCGCCGACTCGGCGACGAGGCGACCGACCTCGCGGTGGGGCCGCTGCTCGCGGGGCTGCACGCGGGCGACGTCGACCGACTGAGCGTGAGGGCCACGTTCCCGGACCTCGCGGTGTGGGAGACCTGGCAGGGGAGCCTGATCCGCGGTTCCCAGGCGACGTCGAAGGCGGCCGAGCGCGCGTCCCTCGGACCGATGTTCGCGCGGCCCAGAAGGGGTGTCGACCGCTTGACCGACGTGCTCGCCGAACGACTGGGCGATCGCGTGCGCACGGCCACGGTCGTGACCGCTGTCGAGGGCAGCGGGGCTCGCCCACGAGTGACGCTCGAGTCCGGCGAGACGATCGGGGCGGACTGGGTCATGCTGAGCGCGCCGGCGCACGAGGCGTCTCGCGTGCTCCGCGCCGGGGCCCCGGCGGCCGCTGCCGGTCTCGAGCGCATCCCGTACGCCTCGACCGGGGTCGTGCTGATGGTGTACCCGGAGGGAACGCAGGCGGGCCTGCCGGCCGGCACTGGCTTCGTCGTGCCGCGCGGCAAGGCCCCGATGACCGCAGCGACCTGGCTCAGCAGCAAGTGGCCGTCGCCGGCCTTCGGTTCCCGAGCGATCGTGCGCTGCTACGTCGGCGCCGTCGGAGAGGAGGACATCCTCGAGGCCGACGACCAGGAGCTCATCAACGCCTGCGCACGCCACCTGGCCGCGGTCGTTCGCCTGCCCGACTCGCCTCAGCATGCGGCCCTCGTGCGGTGGCCCGCCTCGATGCCCCAGTACGAGGTGGGGCACCTCGACCGGGTGGCGCGTGTCCGCGACGCGCTGCCTGCCGGTATCGTCGTGGTGGGGCAGGCCTACGACGGGGTCGGCGTTCCCGATTGCGTGCGCGCCGCCGACGAGGCCGCCGCACGCATCGCCACCGCTGCGACCACAACGACCGATCACGAGGAGACGGTTCCATGACCGATCAGCCCGCCACGATCTTCACCCTGTACCCGGTGTTCCGGGCCTCGCCGGAGCTGAGGGTGGAGCTCGCCGACGCCGACGACCTGCGCGACGCGGCGCAAGAGGTCGAGAACCTCTACAAGACGTGGGAAGGCCGCGTCGACGTGCGCGGCACGTACTCGAGCGTCGGGTTCCGCGCCGACGCCGACCTGATGCTCTGGCTCGTGGGCCGCTCGCCTCAGGACCTGCAACGGTTCGTCGTGGAGCTCCGCCGCACGCGAGCCGGCCGACTGATGAACCTGTCGTGGTCGTTCATGGGGGCGGTGAAGCCGGCCGAGTTCACGCCCGATCATCAGCCGGCGTTCGTGAGGGGCACGCCGCCGGAGACGTTCCTGTGCGTCTACCCGTTCGTGCGCACGCCCGAGTGGTACCTGCTCCCTCGCGAGGAACGCGGCGCGCTGCTGCGCGAGCACGGCGAGCTCGGGCGCGAGTTCCCCGACGTGCTCGCGAACACGACGAGCGGGTTCGGGCTGGGCGACTGGGAATGGATCCTCGCGTTCGAGGCCGAGCGCGCCGACCGCATCGTCGACCTGATCCGTCATCTCCGCGACACGAGGGCTCGCCTCTACACCAAGGTCGAGATCCCGTTCGTCACGGGCATCCGCAAGCCTGTCGCGGAAGCCCTCGACGACCTGGTCTGAAGGGAGGACCGATGACACCTGACGATGAGCTTCGAGAGGAAGCGAGGAAGCGGATCGTTGCCAAACGCGAGTTCTGGCAGCACCTCGTGGCCTACGTGATCATCAACGCGGGCCTGATCGGGATCTGGTTCGCGACCGGTACGGACTACTTCTGGCCCGGCTGGGTGCTGCTCGGCTGGGGCGTCGGTCTCGCCTTCCACGCGTGGACGACGTTCGGCCAACAGCCGATCGACGAGTCCGCGATCCAGCGCGAGATCGATCGCATGCGCCGCAAACAAGGCCCGTGACCAGACTAGTCCGCCTCAGACTACTTGGCCTGCTTGGCTGCGCTGAGCACCTCGTCGGCGTGGTCGGGCACGTACGTGTAGAGGTCGCGGGGAGGACGCACGTACCCCTCGTCGCGCTGGCGGGTCGGCACCACGATCTCGGGCACGGGCCTGGGCTCGTAGGGCACCTTCGACAGCAGGTGCGAGATGCAGTTGAGGCGCGCCTTCTTCTTGTTGTCGGCGTCGACCACGTACCAGGGAGCCTCCGGGATGTCAGTGTGCACGAACATCTCGTCCTTCGCGCGTGAGTAGTCGATCCACTTCGTGCGGGAGTACAGGTCGGTCTCGCTGAGCTTCCATCGACGGAGGGGGTCGTCGATGCGCTTGGCGAACCTCCGTTCCTGTTCCTCATCGCTCACCGAGAACCAGTACTTGAACAGGAGGATGCCGTCCTCCACGAGCAGCCGCTCGAAGATCGGGGTCTGCCGCAGGAACCGGTAGTACTCGGCCTGGGTGCAGAAGCCGAGCACCCGCTCCACTCCGGCGCGGTTGTACCAGCTGCGGTCGAACAGCACGAGCTGGCCCGCCGCGGGCAGCTGCTCCACGTACCGCTGGAAGTACCACTGCGTCCGCTCACGGTCGGTCGGTTTCGGGAGCGCGACGTGCTTCGTGATGCGCGGGTTCGTGTGCTCGGTGATGCGCTGGATCGCGCCGCCCTTGCCGGCCGCGTCGCGTCCCTCGAAGACGGCGACGACCCGGGCGCCCGCATCAGCCACCCACCGCTCCATCTTCACGAGCTCTTCCTGCAGCCGGAACAGCTCGCGCTCGTAGACCTTGTTGGGGTACTTCGCTTTGCCTGACCCCTGGCGCTCCATCGCCTCGGACATCGGGCCACCTCTCCTGCCTCGTCGTGATCCGAGTCTATGTGTCTTACGCTGGGCGTGATGCCCGACCGTCCGACCGACCTCGACCTGCTCGCCGATACGCGGGCGCTGCGCGAGATCCCGATCCACGAACGGCCCAAGCCGCGCATGCGTGGCCGCCTGCATCAGGGGGCATTCATCGTGTCGATCCCTGCCGGTCTGTTGCTGGTGGTGCTCGCCCCCGATGCTCGCGCGCGCGTCGCCACGCTGATCTACGCGCTGACGCTCATCGGGCTGTTCGGCGTGAGCGCCGCCTACCACCTCGGTGACTGGACCGTTGGCGCGCACCGGCGGATGCAACGGCTCGACCATTCCATGATCTTCGTGCTGATCGCGGGCACCTACACGCCGTACTGCCTGCTCGTGTTGCAGGGGACACTCGCGACCGTCGTGCTCGTGGCGGTGTGGGCGGGCGCGGCCGTCGGTGTCGCGACGAAGTTCTACCGGGTGGATCTGCACGTGCTGTCGGGCTTCATGTACGTCGGCCTCGGGTGGCTCGTGGTGGTGAGCTTCCCGGCGCTGCTGCGGGGACTCGACACCCCGGAGACGCTGCTCGTCGTGGCCGGTGGGCTCCTCTACTCGCTCGGCGCGCTCGCGCTCGCCACCAACCGTCCCAACCCGTGGCCGCGCACGTTCGGCTACCACGAGGTGTGGCATGCGGCCACGATCGCGGCCGCGACGTGCCAGTACCTCTCGATCCTGCTCGTGGTCCTCGGCCGTCGCGGCTGAGCGTTCAGTCGAGCAACGGCGCGAGCGACTCGATCGGCCGGTGTCCGTTGAGGTGGAACGGCCGAGGTTCGAGTCCCTCTTCGGGCCGCAGGATGAGCAGCGTCTGCAGCCCGACGGCCGCGGCGCCGTCGCAGTACTCGACCTGATCGTCGACGAAGACCGCCCGGGAGGGGTCGGGGTCGCCGACCCGGGCGAGCGCCTCGCGATAGATGGCCGGGTCGGGTTTCATCGCCCCCACCTCGAACGAGAGGATCACCGCGTCGAACTCCCGCTCGAGCCCGAACCGCTCCACGATCGGCCGCGTGTTGTGGGAACAGTTGCTGACGAGCGCCGTCGGCACGCCGCGCTCACGCAGCCCACGAACGACCTCCAGGGAATCGTCGTAGAGCCGCACGGAAGCGCCCATCTCGGCTTCCAGCTCCACCATCTGGGCGACGAGCTCCGGTGTCGGCTCGATGTCGGCCGCCACGAGGACCGACGTCAGATCCCCTTGGACATCGGGATGGGCGCCCGTGCTGCGAGCCGGACGCGACCGGCTGAAGGCCGCGCTCATCTCGTCGGACGTGATACCGAGCAGATCGGCCAACCGGCCCTGCCATC
>JBEVGU010000167.1:0-5568 GCA_040511595.1 Actinomycetota bacterium
GGGTGCTCCTCGGCGATCTTGAGGTAGGCGTCGGAGACCTTCGCGTGGAAGTCCTGCCCTTCGAGCTCCATGCGGTCGGGCGCCTCGGTCGAGCGCAGGAGACCGCGCTCGGGCTCGAGGTGCAGCAGGATCACCAGGTCGGGGAAGAGTCCCTGGGTCGCCCAGACGTTCAACGTCAGCACGTCGGTCTCGCCGAGGCCGCGCGCCCATCCCTGGTAGGCGAGCGAGGAATCCACATACCGGTCGCAGATCACGACCTTGCCTTCGGCGAGCGCCGGTCGGATCACGCTGGACACGGTCTGCGCGCGCGCCGCCGCGAACAGCAGCGCCTCGGTGCGAGCGTCGAGCTTGCCGGTCTTCGGGTCGAGCAGCACCTCGCGGATCTTCTCGCCCAGCTCGGTCCCCCCTGGCTCTCGCGTGACGAGCACGTCGTGAGGCACCCGGCCGCGCAGGTATTCCTCCGCGAGGCGGATCTGCGTGCCCTTGCCGGCGCCCTCGACCCCCTCGAAGGCGATGAACAAGCCCGTCGCGGGCGGCCGCTTCAGCTTCGGCACGAGCGCGAGAGGTTGCGGTCGAGACAGCCGATGGCGGTGCAGCAGTCGTCGCGTGTTGAGGCCGGCGACCGCGGCGAGTACGCCCGCCGTCCACAGTGCGAGGCGCGTGCCGGACACGTCGAACCGCTGACCACCGACGTAGAACTCGTAGTCGCCATAGACGCTCGACAGGATAGGGAACACGGTGAGGCTCAGGAACAGGCCCATGCGCGAGAGCGTCGTGAGCGAGGCGAACGTTCGACCGCGGAACTCGTCGGCGACGTTCTCCTGCAGCAGCGTGTAGCCGCTGACCCACGCGAGGCCGCAGAACGCGCCGAGCCACACCGTGACCACCGACGCGAGCGGCAGGTTCGGCATCGAGGCGAGCACGAACAGCGCCGCGGCCGCGGCCACGAGCGCCCACACGAACGTGAACCCCCGGTCGACGAACTTCGCCACCTGGTTCGTCGCGGCCATGCCGAGCGCCATGCCGATGCCGAACGCCGTCACGATCACGCCCCAAGCGGCGTCGCCGGCGTCGAGCGATCGCACGAAGATCGGGCCGAGCGCCAGCACGGCTCCCACCGCGCCGAACGCCACCACGATGCCGGCCGTCATCGCCGACGCGATCGAGTCCTCCCGCAGGAACCGCAGCCCGTCGAGGACGTCTCGCCAGATGCGGGTCAGGTCGAAGCGCCCGGTCAGCCCTCTCGTCCTCGGCGGGAAGGCGATGCGGCTCACCATGGATGCGGAGAACAGGAACGTGCACCCGTCGAGCAGGAGCGCGAGCGACTGCGGTCTGCCCCCGAGCCACGGCACGCGCGCGGCGAGCGCGGTGGAGAACGCTGCGAGGACCGCGAAGATGCCGCCGCCGAGGGGCAGCGTGCCGTACGTGCTCACCAAGCCGATCGCGTTCGCGTTCGCGAGCTGGCGGCGCGGCACCATGTTCGGCAGCGACGCGTCGCGGGCGGGCGTCCACAGCAACGACAGGCACTCGATCGCGAACGACAGCAGGAAGATCGCCCACAGTTCCCCGAGGAAGGCCATCGCCGCATACATCACGGCGCGACCGAGGTCGGACAGGATCATGATCTGCTTGCGATCGACGCGGTCGACGAGCGCGCCGGCGAACGGCCCGAAGAGCACGGCCGGCAGCATGCGGGCGGTCATCACCGCGCCCACCGCGAGACCGGCGGCGGCGGTCGACCCCGACAACCTGGTGACGAGCGACGTGACCGCGATGAATCCGATCCAGTCACCCAGCGACGACACCGTCATCGCCGCCAGCAGGCGTGAGAACGCCGGGTGGGTGAGCAGATCCTTGAACGTCGCGGCGTGGGTCCCGCGGAGGGCGGCGACCTCGTCGGCGACGGATGCCACGACCGGCTAGACCTCGGGTGCGGAGACGGAGGTCGACTTCTTCGTGCCCGTCGACGCCTTCCTCGCGGTCTTCTTCTTCGGGGTCTTCTTCTTCCCGGTGGACTTCTTCGCACCGGTCTTCTTCGTCTCAGTGGATTTCTTCTTGGCGGCTCGCGCTACTCTCGCGGCGGCCTTCGCCTCACGAGCCGCGGTCTCGGCCTCGACGTCGCCGGTTTTCGTGACGTTGAACTCGAGGTCGAGCTCGGCGCCGCACCCCCAGCACTTCAGGGACTTCGGGCGACGGAGCAACAGCGACCCGCACTCGGGGCACGGGTGGTCCTTCTCCGGCGGGTTGCCGACCGCGCAGTCGCAGTCGGGATAGCGGCTGCAGCTGTAGAAGATCGAGCCGAACCGGCTCCGCTTCTCGATCAGCTCGCCCTGTCCGCACTGCGGGCACGTCACGCCGGTCGAGACGGGTGGGTCCTTCTTGATGTACCGGCAATCCGGATAGCCGCTGCACCCGGTGAACGGTCCGTACCGGCCCACCTTGCGCTGGAGCTGCCGGCCGCACTCGGGGCAGGTCTCGTCGAGCATCTCGGGCTCGGGACGAACGCTGCCGTCCATGTTGCGGATGTAGCGGCACTCGGGGTAGTTGGTGCACCCGATGAACTTGCCGTATCGACCGAGCTTGACCTCGAGCTTCCCGGGCTCGCGCCCCTCCGTCGGACACAACGGGCAGGTCTCGTCGAGCTCCTCGCTGAACCGCTCGAACGAGTGCTCGGCCTTCTCGAGCGCGCGCTCGAAGGGACCGTAGAACTCCTCGAGCATCGTGATCTTGCGCAGGTCGCCTTCGGCGATGTCGTCGAGCTCCCGCTCCATGTAGGCGGTGAAGGTGACGTCGACCACGTCGGGGAAGTGCTCGATCAGCTTGTCGGTCACGACCTCGCCCGTGTCGGTGGGCTTGAATCGTTTCTCCTCGAGCGTCACATACTCACGGCGCTGGATCGTCTCGATGATCGAGGCGTAGGTCGACGGCCGCCCGATTCCGAGCTCTTCGAGCGTCTTCACGAGCGAGGCTTCGGAGTATCGAGGCGGCGGCTGCGTGAAGTGCTGCTCGGGGAGCACCTCGAGCATGCGAAGCACCTGCTCGACCGTGAGCGCCGGGAGGGTCTTCTCCGCGTCCTCGTCGGGACCCTCGTCGCGGCTCTCCTTATAGACGCGGATGAACCCGTCGAACGTCATCGTCTGCCCCGTAGCGCGCAGGCCGTAGGTCACGTCCCCGTCGGGCGCCTCTCTCTTGTGCGAGGCGCGAGCCTCTCTCTTGTGCGAGGCGCGAGCCTCGAAATCCACGCCGACCTGGTCGAAGCGGGCCTCGGCCATCTGGGTGGCCATCGTGCGCTGCCAGACCAGGGTGTACAGACGCAGCTGGTCGCGATCCAGCGCCGAGGCGACGCGCTGGGGCGTGCGCATCACGCTCGTGGGACGCACGGCCTCGTGCGCTTCCTGCGCGTTGCGGCTGCGCGTCTTGTATCGGCGTGGCTCCGCCAGCGTGTACCGCTCGCCGTACTCGCTTCTCACGAGCTCGCCGACCTCGCGGAGCGCGGTGTCGGCGATCGTCACCGAGTCGGTCCGCATGTAGGTGATCAGCCCGACCGAGCCCTCCCCCGGGAGATCGATGCCCTCGTAGAGGCGCTGGGCGAGCGTCATCGTCTTGCGGGCGCTGAACCCGAGCTTGCGGGCGGCTTCCTGCTGCAGGGTCGACGTGGTGAACGGCGGAGCGGGCGAGCGCCTGCGCTCCTTCTTCTCGACGTTCGTGACGCGGTAGGCGGCGCGGCGCAAGCGCTCGACGTGAACCGCCGCATCGGCCTCGGCGCCGAGGAGCACGCCCTTCTTGTCGGGGGACGTCGCGAGCTTCCCGTCGGGCACCTGGGTGAGCCGGGCGGTGAACGGCTGATCGAGACCCTCGGGCGTCAACCGGACGTCGACGCTCCAGTACTCGACCGGCACGAAGGCTCGGATCTCGCGCTCGCGCTCGACGATCAACCGCACAGCGACCGACTGCACCCGGCCGGCCGACAGTCCGGGACGGACCTTCTTCCACAGCAGCGGAGAGATGCGGTAGCCCACCAACCGGTCGAGGATGCGGCGGGCCTCCTGGGCGTCGTAGAGCTTCAGGTCGATCGCGCGAGGCTGCCCGAACGCATCGAGGATCGCGTCGCGCGTGATCTCGGTGAACGTGACCCGTTTGGCGGTGGCTGGGTCAACTCCTAGCAGCATGGCCACGTGATAGGCGATCGCCTCGCCTTCGCGGTCGTAGTCCGTCGCGAGGATCAGGTCGCCCGAGCCGCCCTTGAGCGCCTTCCGCAGCTCGCTCACATGACGCTTGGAGTCCTCGGGCACCACGTAGTCGGGCGTGAACGCATGCTCCACGTCGACGCCGAGGCCGCCGTATCCCTTGCCGAGGTCCCGGATGTGGCCATAGGAAGCACGGACGGCGTACTCGCCGCCCAGATACTTCTCGATCGTCTTCGCCTTCGCGGGCGACTCGACGACCACGAGGGTCTTGCCGGTGGCCATGCGCGGAACCTTTCGGATCGTGTCGGGAAGGATGTCGAGCCGGGCTTCCGACGCCCGGGGGTCTCGATCGAGGGTGCGGAGCCCGCGGCGACCGTACCATCGGCAGACGGCTCAACATCGGAGCCCTTCGACCCGGCATCCGTTCCGGAGAGCCGTTAACGCGCTGGTACCGTCTCCGTATTCCCGAGCCCGGAGTCGAGGTCCGCATGCTCGATTGGCTCCACCAGTTCGTGATCGACACGGTCGCCGGCTACGGCTATGCGGCGGTGTTCGCGCTGATGGTGCTCGAGTCGGCGTGCGTGCCGATCCCGAGCGAGGTCACGATGTTGTTCGGCGGGGCGCTGGCCTCGACCGGCTTCGCGGGAGAGGGAGAGCAGCTCTCGCTCTTCTGGGTCGGCATGGCAGGCACGATCGGGAACCTGGTTGGCTCCTGGCTCGCGTACTGGGCCGGTGCGATCGGCGGTCGCCCGCTCGTGGACCGGTTCGGCCGCTACCTGCTGATCAGACCGCACGAGGTGGACAAGGCACACGACTGGTTCGAGCGCTACGGCGACGCCGCGGTCTTCTTCTCGAGGCTCCTCCCTGTCATCCGCACGTTCATCTCGCTGCCCGCAGGGGTCGTCCGCATGCCCTTCTGGCGCTTCACGGTCTACACGCTGCTCGGCTGCCTTCCGTGGACGTTCGCCCTCGCCTGGCTCGGCTACGAGCTGGGCGACCGCTGGGAGACCGTCGAGCACGCGCTGCAGCCGTTCTCCTGGGCGATCGCCGCCGTGTGCGTGGTCGGGGCCGCGTGGTACGTGCGCCGGCGGTGGACGAAGGTCCGTGCTGAGTACGCGGCCCTCGACGCCGCGAAGGAAGGCGGCCGTCGCCAGGCCGCGAGCGACGGATGAGCCCGCCTCGCCCACACGGGGAGACCTGCAGACGTCGTAGACGGGGTCACGCCGATGCTGGATTCGCCTCTAGGCCCGCGGCTAGCCGTGGAGGACATCGTCGCTGAAACGACCATGCGCGGACACCTGGTCCGCACGATCGACTTCTCGGACGCGAACGTACGGAGGGCGGCTGGTGTCACGCTCGCACCGAGCCGGCTGGACCCAGC
>JBEVGU010000168.1:0-6920 GCA_040511595.1 Actinomycetota bacterium
ACGTCGGGCCGGAGCTCGCGGGCGAGCGCGACCGCTTCGCGGCCGTTGGCGGCCTCGCCGATCACTTCTATGTCGGGTTGGGCGTCGAGGATCATCGTGAGCCCGGCACGGACGATGTCCTGGTCATCAGCGACGAGCACACGGACCTTCATGTTCCCGCACCCGCTTTGGGCAGCACCGCGTTGACCGTCCAACCGCTGTCGGGGTTGGGACCGGCCTCGAGGGTGCCGCCGAGGAGTGTGGCTCGCTCGGTCATGCCAACGAGGCCGTAGCCCCACGAGCTCTGACCGGTCGGGCTGCCATCGCCGTCGTCGCGGACGGTTAGGCGCACGCAGTCGTCGTCGCCGTCTGCGACACGAACGGAGATGCGGGTTGCGTGGCGGGCGTGGCGCACCGCGTTCGTGATCGATTCCTGGGCGAGGCGATAGATGGCGGCCCCGACCGACGGGGCGAGGTCGTCGAAGTCGCCCGACAGCTCCACGTCGACACGCGGCCAGTCCCCGGTCCGGCGGGCGAGCCGTGCGATGTCGGTCACGCCCGGTTGCGGGACGAGGTCGGGTTCTTCGCCCTCGCGCAGGACGCCGACCATGGTGCGCATCTCGTCGAGGGTCCGCGACGCCGCTTCCTCGATGATCTCGAGGGCGGCCATGGCACGGTCGGGGTGGGACGCTGCAAGGGTTCGCCCGGCTTGGGCCTGGACGGCGATGGCCGAGACGTGGTGCGCGACTGTGTCGTGGAGCTCGCGGGCCAGCTGCTCGCGCTCGCGGAGCTTCGCCTGATCGATGTCGCGGATCCGGGTGTTTGCGTGGTAGCGAATCGAAGCACCGAGCGCGGCGGAGAACAGGAAGAACCCGTACCCGGCCGCTAGCTCGGCGGCACTCTCGGGCGGTTCGGCGGTGAACGTGATGGGCAGCCAGGCCAGGATGATGACCAGTCCGATCGCGGCCTCACGCCCGGCCCCCCAACGGAACAGCGAATAGGGGAGTAGGAGCACACAGGCGGTGCTCCACGGCATCGTCGGTTCGGCGGCCGCGATGATCGTCGCGACATCGACCGCAATCAGGAAGCCGAATGCGACCGCGACCGCGGCGAGTGGGTGCGTGCGCCGCCACAACAGCGTTAGGGCGAGGACGACACCGACGGTCACTGTGACCGGCGGCCACGCCTTTACCCGCAACCCAAGGACCCCGTCCAGGACCGACCAGAGCACGAGAACGCCTAGGAGCGCCCAGTCCCACCATACCCGGGCGGGCGGCTGCGAGGGGCGGGGTTCGGCCCACACCGGGCGGACTGCGTTTCTCACCATGATCACAGTCTAGGGAGGCCCGGTGCGCTGCGGACCAGCCGCAAGTACGAGACGCGCGCCGTCCGATCGGCTGGGGCAACTCGGGCTCCAAAGCCGATGTGGTTCTTACCGCGTCCCGTCATCGTGAGGCCATGTCAACTACCGAAGAGGAGCACACGATGCATGATTCCCAGGGGCCGATCCTGTCCGCACGCGGCGTGGTGAAGACCTACCGCACCGGCACGAACGAGGTGCACGCTTTGCGCGGCATCGATCTGGACGTCCGCTCCGGCGAGCTCCTCATGATCATGGGCCCTTCCGGCAACGGGAAGACCACTCTGCTCAACTGCCTGTCGGGCTTGGACGACATCGACGCCGGCACCGTCACCGTGGATGGCGACGACCTGTTCGCGATGTCAGACGGCGCGCGGACCCGCCACCGAGCCAACCGCATGGGCTTCGTCTTCCAGTCCTTCAACCTGATCCCGGTCCTCTCCGCACGGGAGAACGTCGAACTGCCGTTGCTGGTGACCGGGGTAGCGCCGAAGCAAGCGCACGAGCGAGCGCGAGACATGCTCGCCCGCGTCGGCCTCGCCGATCGTGCCGATCACCGACCCGGCGAGTTGTCGGGCGGGGAACAGCAGCGCGTCACCGTGGCCCGCGCGCTGGTCGCCGAGCCGGCGCTGGTGTGGGCCGATGAGCCCACGGGCGCGCTCGACAGCCAGACCGCAGGCGAGATCGTTGAGCTGCTGCACGAGGTGCACGCCGCCGGCCAGACGCTCGTCGTGGTCACCCATGACGAGGGCCTCGGTCGCTCCGGGCAGCGCCTCGTGCAGGTCCGCGACGGGCTGGTCGTCCAAGACGTCGATCCGATGGAAGTCCTCATCGAGGACCCGGTGATGACGTGACCGCCCTCATCGTGCTCGGCATCGTCGCCCTTCTCCTGCTGGCTCCGCTCGCGATAGCGGCACTGCGGCAACGAACCCTCTTCACGATGGCCTCGCGCAACATCGAGCGCCGCCGCGCCGAGGCCGTCCTCGTCGTCGCCGGGGCGCTTCTCGGTACGGCCATCATCACCTCCTCCCTCGTGGTCGGTGACGTCATCGAAGCGTCCTTCGCCGACGTGGCTCGGACCCAATACGGCCCGATCGACATCACGCTGACGCCCACGGAAGGCGCGATCGACGACGTCGAGAAGGCGGTCGGAGCCGGCGAGATCGGCGGCATCGACGGCGTACTGGCGGTGACCACCGCGACCGCGACCCTCGAAGCACCCAAGGGAGACGTGGCGGTGCCGCAGGTCCAGATCCTGGAGCTTGACCTCGCGGCAGCGCGCACTTTCGGGTCCGACCCGACGATCACCGGTGTCGCCGATGCCGGCGCTCTCGGAGCAGGACAGATACTCATCAACCAGCGGACGGCCGAGGAACTCCACGTCGTGGCGGGTGACGAGTTGCGTCTCCACGCGTACGACTCCTCCGTCGACGTGACGATCACGCGCGTCGTCCCGGAAGTCGGGCTCGCGGGATACGGCGGTGCGCTGGTGGCTCCGGGCACGGTCTCCGGCCTGGCCGAGGACTCCACCGAAGTGGCCGCCTCGCCCCGTCATCGTCTCCTGGTGTCCCTCGACGGAGGGGTGTTCGACACACGCGCGCTGTCCGACCGGGCGGTGGAGGATCTACGTGCCGCTGTCGCGGCGGTGCCGGGTATCGAGGTCGAAGCACCGAAGGCTCTCGTGCTCGACGACGCGGAACGCCAGGGCGCCGGTCTCACCGAGGTCTTCAGCATGATCGGGATCTTCAGTGTCCTCGCGGGGATCCTGTTGCTCATCAACCTGTTCGTCATGCTCGCCGAAGAGCGCAAGACCGAGCTCGGCATGCTGCGAGCGGTCGGGTTCACCCGCCGCCGGCTCACCAGGGCATTCGCCATCGAGGGGGCGTTCTACGCGACCTCCGCCGCGGTGCTCGGAGCGGTGGCCGGACTCGGTGTCGGATGGCTCGTCGCGGTCGTCGCCGGTCCCATCTTCGGAGCCGATGACGGGTCAAGCTACCCGTTGACGATCGAGCCCATGAGCCTCGCGATCGGGGCGAGCACGGGTCTCGTCATCTCGCTGGTGACCATCTGGGTCACCAGCCTGCGCATCGCAAGGCTCAACATCATCCGGGCGATCCGGGATCTGCCGGAGCCGAAGGTCGCTCAGGCGCGAACGCGCACCCTCGTCCTCGGAGCCGTCGGCATCCTCGTCGGCGCCGCTGCCGCGTCTCTCGGCTACGTCAACAAGAACCCGTTCGCGCTCGTCCTCGGAGTCCCGGTAATGGCGTTGGCCGCGGCACCACTGGTGCGACGACTCCTGCCGGAGCGGGCGGCGCGCGTCCTGGGCGCTGGGACGGTGCTGGCCTGGGGACTCCTGGTGTACCCGCTCTTCCCCGGCATCATGGGCGGCTCCGACATGCTCATCTTCGTCGTCCAGGGCGTGGTGCTGACCGTAGGCGCCGTGTCCTTGACGTCTAGCCTGGACCGCGTCTGGACCTTCGCGATCGAACATCTCGGACGCGGTGGTCGGGGCCTCGCGCCGCGGCTGGGCATCGCCTATCCGCTCGCGCGACGGTTCCGCACCTCGATGCTGCTCGGCATGTTCTCCCTGGTCATCTTCACGGTGACGATCCTCACCTCGTTCTCCGTCGCCCTGGGTAACAACACCGAAGCGACCGTCGAACAGGTCTCTGCCGGGTTCGACGTCATGGTCGACACCAACCCGACGAACCCGATCGATGTCGAGGAGATGGCTGCCCGCGACGACGTGGTCGCGATCGCGGGTCTTGCCCGGGGCGTCGCGAACTTCGGAGCCTCCCACCTGGATGGGACGCCCGAGTGGGCCATCAGCGGGTTCGACCTGAACCTGCTGGATCGTGGCACACCGGCATTGTTCCGACGAGACGAGGCCTACGCGAGCGACGCAGACGTGTACCTGGCGGTTCTCAAGGATCCGTCCCTGGCCATCGTGCCGGAGAACTTCCTCGTTGCCGGCGTGGACGTGGCGGTGCTCGACGTCGGTGACACCTTCACGGTGATCGAGCCCGGAAGCGGGGTCCCACGTGAGCTGACCATCGCCGCTCTGGGCGAGACGGACTGGCTGGAGAACGGCGCCCTCGTGAGCCGCGAGCTCACCACCGAGCTGTTCGGCGAACAAGACATCGTGACTCGCTATTACCTCAGCGTGGCGGACGGCGCCGATGCGGATGCCGTCGCGTCCTCGGTGAATGGAACCTTCCTCGAGCAGGGAGCCGACGCCCATACCTTCTCGGCGCTCATCAACGCCGGTGCGAGCAAACTCACAGACTTCATCGCGCTCCTGCGGGGCTTCCTCGGATTCGGGCTCCTCGTGGGGATCGCGGGTCTCGGTGTCGTGATGGTTCGCGCCGTCCGCGAGCGGCGCCAGGAGATCGGCATGCTTCGGGCGATGGGCTTCCGCGCCGGACTCATCCGCACCGCGATGCTCTCTGAAGCTGGACTCATCGCCGTCCAGGCCACGGTGATCGGTGCCGTGCTGGGACTGATCACGACACGTCAGCTGCTGCTCGCCTCGGATTCGTTCGGCGACGTGCCGATCCCGTTCATCGTTCCGTGGGCCGGCTTGGCCGTCATCTTGGCCCTTCCACTCGTGGCCTCGCTGGCAGTGACGCTATGGCCCGCCACTCGGGCCGCGCGGATTCGACCCGCGGTAGCACTGCGGATCGCCGACTGATCGAAGGAGTGTTGGACATGCAGAACGCACCGCTCGCCTATCCGGTTCAGTTCTCGGTGGATCGCCCGGACCGGGAACTGAATCGACTGACGACGTTCTTCCGTCTCTTCTTCGCGATCCCGATCCTGATCGTTCTGGCCAGCGTGAGCGGAGGAACATGGGAGTGGAGCCATGAACACGGAGCCGCCGTTGCCGCGGGCGCGGGCGGCTTCCTGTTCTTCGGACCGCTGCTGATGATCCTGTTCCGACAGAAGTATCCCCGCTGGTGGTTCGACTGGAGCCGCGAACTGCTCCGATTCTCGAACCGCGTCGGGGTCTACCTCAGCCTCATGGACGACCGATACCCCTCGACCGATGACCACCAGTCGGTCCACCTGGACTACGACTACCCGGACGTCGCCCATGACCTGAATCGGTGGCTTCCCCTGGTGAAGTGGTTCCTCGCGATCCCTCACTACGTAGCCCTGTTCTTCCTGTACATCGCGGCGGTTGTCGTCGTCGTCATCGCCTGGTTCGCGATCCTGTTCACCGGCCGCTACCCGCGTGGCTTGTTCGACTTCGTTCAGGGCGTGATTCGATGGCACGACCGGGTCCTCGGGTACGCGCTCCTCCTGGTTACCGACCGATACCCGCCCTTCCGACTCGCTGCGTGAGGGAACTCCAGCATCAGGAGACGACCGTGACACTCAGGGAACAGATCACCCGGCCCCCTTTGGCAGCGAAGAGAACCACAATGAAGGCCATCGTGCAGGATCGATACGGCTCGGCCGACGTTCTGGAGTTCCGAGACATCGAAGAGCCGGCGGTCGGGGACGACGACGTACTCGTCCGGGTGCACGCGGCGGGCTGCGGTCCGGACGTGTGGCACCTGATGACCGGGATGCCGTACATGGCGCGTCTCGCGATCGGTCTCCGCAAGCCGAAGCTTCCCGTCCTTGGCTGGGACGTCGCGGGCACGGTCGATGCCGTCGGCGCGAACGTGACGGCCTTCCAGCCCGGCGACGAGGTGATGGGCACCACGAAGGGCTCGTTCGCAGAGCTCGCGATCGCCAAAGCGGACGACCTGGTCCCGAAGCCGGCCAGCCTCACCTTCGAGGAGGCGGGCTCCCTTCCTATCTCTGGCATCACGGCACTCCGAGCTATCCGCGACGAGGGGAACGTACAGCCGGGGCAGACCGTGCTGGTCATCGGCGCGGCCGGAGGTGTGGGATCGCTCGTTGTGCAGATCGCCAAGGCCTACGGCGCGAAGGTCACCGCCGTGTGCAGCACCTCGAACGAGGACCTGGTCAGCTCGATCGGCGCGGACGGCGTGATCGACTATGCCCGCGAGGATTTCGCGGATGGGAACCAGCGTTGCACCAACGCTCGCAAGCACTCGGGAGGCACTCTCGCCACCCTACGTGTGGACTACAGGCCAAACGTGCTCGAGATCGAGGTGATCGACGTCGAAAGGGTTCTCCGCTCGAGGACGGCAAAGGGGTCGCGCGTTGATCCACGTACTGTCTCGCCTGAGGCTCACCGCTCGCTCGTGCCGCCAATCAGCGTCGGTTCTGTCGTCGGGAAGGACGTCACCTTCGGGAACGACCCGCACCGCAAGGAGGTGCATTGCTGAATGTCAAGCCAAGTCATCGGTAACGCGATAGCAGCTCTGCTATTCACGGTGATAGCCATAGTCGACTTCACCCGCGATACGTCGGGCGTCGGTGCCGTGTTTCTGGCGTTCGCAGCCGTGTATGCGGGTCTCGCGATTGCGGGCGCGCGAAGGGAGTGAGTGGCCTCGCACCATGAGGGATGGGCTCCGCGCATGGCGTGCCAAGATCGGCCTTCTACCACCTCCGCCTGCCCCTCGTGCTTCACGAATGCGTCATCGGGTCCGACGAGCATCACCTC
>JBEVGU010000169.1:0-9815 GCA_040511595.1 Actinomycetota bacterium
GAACTGCTTCACGGTGGGATCGCCGTTGATCACGAAGCTGGCGAAGACGAAGAACATGATGGACGCGGCCGCCGTGATCACGCGCGCGCTCGCCCCGAGCCCGGAGGGCACGGCCTCTCGCGGCGGCTTGCCACCGGCGTGCTGCTGCTCGATGCGGCTCATCAGGAACACCTCGTAGTCCATCGACAGCCCGAACAGCACCGCGAACATCATCAGTGGCACAAAGCTCGCGATCGGCACGGTGCCCCTGGGTGCGTCGAGCCCGATCAACGACAGCCCCCACCCCCACTGGAAGACGGCGGTGAGCACGCCGAGCGCGGCGTCCACCGAGAGCAGGTTCGTGACGGCTGCCTGCAGCGGCACCATGAGCGAATGGAACGCGACCATCAGCAGGAGGAAGCTCAGCACCACAACCGTGGCGATCACGATCGGCAGGCGCTGCCCGATCTTCGCGGCGAGGTCCACGTTCGAGGCGGTCGACCCCCCGACGTTCGCGACGATTCCGCCTTCCTCGGTGGCCGGGGGCAACACGTCGCTCCGGAGCGATCGCACGAGATCGGCCGTCGCGGGTGCGGAGGGGGCATCCTTCGGGATCGCGCTCAGGGTCGCGGCGTCGCCCGCGTGGTTGATCTGGAGCGGGAACAACCCCACCACGCCGTCGGTCGCCGTGAGCGCGTCCTGCACGCGGACGATCCGGTGATCGGTGCCGCGGTCGTCCCCGCCGGCCTTCGTGAGGATGTCGGTGAGCTCCGCCTGGAGCTGGAGAGCCCGTTCCTTCTGGGCGTTCGCCTCGTCGGCCTCGGCTTGGAGGTCGGCCGCCTGGCGCTTCAGCGCCGCCCCCTGACGCTCCAGCTCGACCGCCTGTGCCTGCAAGGCCTCGCCCTGCCGCTCGAGCTCGGCGGCTCGCGCTTGCAACGCGTCTGCCTGCGCCTGGAGCGTTCGGGCCTGGGCCGCCAGCGACTCGGCCCGACCGAGCAGCACCCGGGCTCGCTCGACGATCGGGGCGAGCCGTGCACGGGTGCGAGCCTCCTTCCGCTCGAGCCGGGCCAAGCGTCGACGGAGCCGTTCGAGACGGTCCGGGTCGGTGGTCTGCTCGATCTGCCGCCGAACGAATCGTTCCCGCCCGAGGATGAAGGCCAGGTGCGACACGATGGGCCGCGCCTGTTCCGTCAGCTTCGATGCCTGGGCCCGCAGGGAGGCCTCCTCCGCCGCGAGCCGAGCCTGTCGCGCCTCGAGGTCCGCGGCCTGACGCTCGAGCGCGGCCTTCCGGCGCTCCAAAGCCGCGCCCTGACGCTCGAGCCGTGCCTGCTCGGCTTCGAGGTCCGCCTGCTGCCGCTCCAGGGCGGCCTGCTCCCGCTTCAACCGCCGCTGCTCCTTCTCGAGCTCGGCCTGCAGGGCGGTGGCCTCGTCGTACTTCCGCGTGTACCCGGCGCTCGGATGCGCCGGCGGGTCGAGCGTCATCGCCACCAGGAGCGGACCGTTGTACCCAACCCCGAACCCACGCTTCATGAGGTCATACGCCTGCCGTTGGGTCGTGGACGTCGGCGTGACCCCGATGTCCTCCTGGCCGAGCTGGAGCGAGAAGAGCGGCACGATGAGGGGGGCGAGGATCGCGATCGACGCGACCACCGCGAGCCACGGGTGTCGCGCCACCCCGCGCGCCCAGGCATCCCATCGCGTGTGTCCGGCTGGGCGCTTCCGCATCTGGAGGAACCCCGGCACCCGCAGGCGGTTCACCCCGTTGCCCACGAGCGAGAGGATCGCCGGCATCAGGGTGATCGACGTGATCACCGCAGTGAGGACCGCGATCGCCGAGGCGAACCCAAGCGTGCTCACGAGGGGAATGCCGGCCACGGCCAACGAGACGAGAGCGATCACCACCGTGCACCCGGCGAAGACGATCGCGCTTCCCGACGAGGAGACGGCGCGCGCCACCGACTCCCGAATCTCGATCCCGGACGCGAGCTGCTCCTTGTGCTTGGTCACGAGGAAGAGGGCGTAGTCGATGCCGACCCCCAGCCCGATCATCGTGGCGAGGGTGGGCGCGACCGTCGGCACGGAGATCACATGGCCGAGCAGCCCGATCACCGACGTGGCGATGGCCAGGCCGATGGCTGCGGTGATGATCGGAAGCCCCATCGCGATGAGGCTGCCGAAGACGAGCGCCAGGATCACCATCGCCGCGAGGTTGCCGATCAGCTCGCTCGTTCCGGTCTCGGGCTGCGACAGCTCACTGCCGATCGGGCCGCCCACGGCCACCTGCAGCCCGGCCTTGCGCGCGGGGTCGGTGGCCGCGAGTACCTTCATGGCGAGGTCCTCGGTGATGAATCCGGAGTCGATGTCGAGGAGCACGGGCATGAAGGCGATCGTCTCGTCGTCGCTCAGCAGGCCGGCGGCCTTCCCGTCTTTCGAGAGGGGGTTCACCACGCTGGCCACGTGCTCGGCCCGCCGCATGCGCCGGTACGTCTCTTCGATCGAGTCCTTGGCCGCCTCGTCGGTGAGCCGTCCTTCGTCCGTGGCGAACAGGAACGGGCTCGAGCCGTTCTGCTGCGGCGGGAATCGATCGGCCAAGAGGTCGAACGCGGCTTGGCTGTCGGTGCCCGGCAGCGTGAGCTCGTTGTTCGTCTTGGCCCCGAGCACACGAACGGAGCCGACGGCGATCACGACCAGCACGACCCAGGCCAGCACCATCACGATGCGATGCCGTGCGGCCAGCTTTCCGAGTCGATACAGCAGTCGCGCCATCAGGAGGAGTCCCCCCAGTCTCCCGTCCGGTGGGCATCGCCCACCTCGGCCCCCAACCCTAGGGTGCGTCGCCGCGCCTGGTCAACTGCCAGGGATCAGGAAATCGATGCGCTGCAGCGCATACAGAGAACCGACGCCGGCCTCGCGAGGAGCCGTTCGTCAGGGATCGTCGTGCCGCAGCGGTCGCAGATGCCGTAGGTGCCCTCCTCGAGCTTGGCGAGCGCCCTGTCGACGTCACCGCGCTTCGCGGCGAGCGCGTCGGCCTGTCCGACCCGCTCGATCCGGTCGATCGCCTCGGTCGTGCCCTCCCCGACCCGTTTCCCGAACCCGATCGTCGCCACGGGGTCGCGCGGGACGGCGGTGAGCGACTCGAGCTCCTGCGACAGCTCGCGTTCCGTCGCCTCGAGCTCGCGCCTGATCGCATCGAGGTCGAGGGTCATCGAGCGCCCCCCGTCGTCTCGGGGTCCTCGGGCACCAGCACGAGCGTGTCGTGTGGCTCGACGACGTCGACCGTTCCCGACAGGCCGGCGGCGACGACGAGCGTGAACCCGGCCTCGTGCTCCACGAGACCGTCGCCCGGCTGGGGCCCGTCCGCGAGCTCGAAACGAACGCCCCGGCTCGCGTCGGGCACGAGCCGGATGCGCGCCTCGGGGTCGAATCGCCGCGCGCTCTTCTCCGCCCGTGCCAGCAGGTCGACCGCTCTCGTCGTGCATCGGATCATGGGTACGATGCTACCGGCCTCCGCCGTTGCGGCGGTCCGAGCGAGCGATCCGCTCCCGATCACCGCGTACCCTCCTCTCGTGAGCGGCACATCGACCGGCAGACCTCCGATCCGCGCCGTGACGACCCTCGAGCTCCCGCTGGTCGGGCCCGGTGGCGAGCCCGTGGATCTGGCGCGCACGGTCACGTCCCATGGATTCGCCGAGCTGGCGCCCATGTCGCTCGACGAGACCTCGCTTTCGCTCGAGCTCACGGTCCGGGTGCCGGGCGGGCGGCCTCGTCGGGTCATGGTCGTCCCGGGGCGGACCGGGTTCGCACGCATCGACGTGCTCGGCCCGGGCGCGGGGGCCCGGGTGCGCACGGCCGCCCTGACGACGGTGGCGAACGTGTTGCGGCTGGACCAGGACCTCTCCGGCTTCTACGAGCGCATCACCGAAGACCCCGACCTCTCGTGGGCGGCGGCAGGAGCCGGACGCATGCTGCGCTCCCCCACCGTGTTCGAAGATATCCTCAAGACGGTCTGCACGACCAACTGCGCGTGGAGCGCCACCGTCCGCATGGTGAACGGCCTCGTCGCCGGGCTCGGCGAGCCGGCCGTCGGCGGCACCGGCCCCTTGACGAACGCCTTCCCGACCCCGGCCGCGGTCGCCGCCGCATCTCCAGGGTTCTTCCGCGACGCCGTGCGGGCCGGGTACCGAGGTCCATACATGATCGAGCTGGCCCGACGGGTCGACGCCGGCGAGGTGGATCCCGAGCCATGGGCGTCGGCGAGCCCCGAGGAGCTGCCCGACGACGAGCTGGAACGCGCGCTCCTCGATCTCCCCGGCGTGGGACCGTACGCGGCCGCCCACGTGATGATGACCCTCGGCCGGAACTCACGGTTGATCCTCGACAGCTGGACCCGCCCGAAGTATGCGCGGCTCACGCACAGGACGAAGCCGGTGTCCGACGCCGCGATCCGCCGTCGGTTCCGCCGCTACGGCGGGCACGCCGGTCTGGCGTTCTGGTTGTTCCTGACCCGCGACTGGCTCGAGGACTGACGCCGCCACGCTCGGTTGCCTCCCCCCCGACGCGGGTCCCATACTGTCGCGTCCCCCACGGACGACCACTTCGATGCACGTGCCTTTATGCCTCGCCTGCGCCGCACGCCGCGGCTCCTCGCGGCCCTGCGTTCGGAACGTCGCACGCTCCGGCAGGGCGTGGTGGCGCTCGCGCTCAGCACGGCAGCGGGGTTCGCCGCAGGGCTGATCCTGAGCCACATCACCGGCACGTTGGAGCGCCTCCCAGGGCTCCTCGTCCTGATCCCGGCAGCCGTCGGGATGCGCGGCACGATCTTCGGCGCGCTCGAGGCTCGATTGGGCACGGACATCCACGCCGGGCTCTTCCGCGTGAGCCTCGAGCGTGACGGGGTGCTCCGTGACAACGTCATCGTGGCCGTCGTCACGACGCTCATCGCATCCGCCTGGCTCGCGGTGCTCGCGAAGGCCGCCGCCACCGCGTTCGGTGACCCTTCGATCTCGGTCGTCGAGCTGTTCGTCATCTCGGTCGTAGGCGGCACGCTCGGCTCGGCCGTCATCCTCGCCTTCACGGTCGGACTGTCCGTGGTCTCGTTCCGCCGGGGCTGGGACCTCGATGCGGTGGGAACCCCGATGGTCACCGCGCTCGGCGACGCCGCCACGCTCCCGACCTTGTTCCTGGCGGCGTTCCTCGTCTCGAACGACCTCGTCACGATCGTGGCCGCGGTCATCTGCCTCGCAGCCGTGGCGTGGAGCATCCGTGTCGTCTGGCGGAGCAACCGTCCGGCCGTGCGGCGCATCGTGGTGCAGATGATGGGCGTCATCGCGCTCACCCCGCTCCTCGACATCGCGGCGGGGGGGTTGCTCGGCCACTCCCAATCCCAGGTGATCCGCGATCCGGGCATCCTGATCCTGATCCCGCCCTTCGTCTCCCAGTCCGGGGCGCTCGGCGGCATCCTCGCGTCCAGGTTGTCCTCGAAGATCCAGCTGGGCCTCATCCGACCGGGAGTGTGGCCGGATCCGCTCGCCTGGATCGATGCCGCGATCGTCGCGATCCTCGCGGTTGCGACCTTCCTCCTGGTGGGAGGGGGCGCGACACTGCTCGCGGAGCTCACGACACGTTCGCACCCCGGCGCCCTCGTGATGATCGGGGGAACGCTGCTCGCGGGGATCTTGCTCCTGCCGGTGATCCTGCTGCTGTCCTATGTCGTCGCGGTGGCGACCGTGCGAGCCGGCCTCGACCCAGACGATCAGAGCGTGCCGATCATCACCAGCAGCATGGATCTGGCCGGGGTCATCGCGCTGCTGCTCGCGCTCTCTGTCCTCGGCGCATTCCACGGGTGAGTCGGCGGCGCCCCGGCAGCTTGTTCGGGCGTCGGTGCCAGGCGATACTTCGGCGGATCACCGCGCTCCGTCCATCGAGACGATGACCGACACCTCATGGCCCTGCCTCGAACCACCCGCCTCGTGCCCCGACGCGCCCGTCGTGTCTACCACACGTTGCGTGGCGAGCGCCGCACCTTGCAGCAGGGCGTCGTCGCCCTCGGCATCAGCACCGGGGCCGGCTTCGTCGCGGGCCTGATCCTCGGCTCGATCACCGGCACGCTCGAGCTGCTCCCGGGGCTGCTCGTGTTGATCCCGGCCTCGGTCGGCATGCGGGGCATGATCTTCGGCGCGATGGGAGCCCGATTGGGCACGGGCATCGCCGCGGGCGTGTTCGAGCCGAGCCTGCGCCCTGGGGGCCTGCTCTCGCGCAACGTCGAGGTGGCGATCATCTCCGCGGTGCTCTCGTCCTTCTACCTCGCCGCCATGGCGAAGCTGGTCGCCTCGAGCTTCGGCGAAGACACGATCTCGATCTGGGATCTGGTCACGATATCGGTCGTCGGCGGGGTGCTCGCCTCGGGCGTGATCCTGGTGGTCACGGTCGTGCTCTCTGTGCAGTCCTTCCGGCGCGGATGGGACCTGGACGCCGTGTCGACACCGATGGTCACGGCCATCGGCGACATGATCACGCTGCCGGCCCTCTTCCTCGCGACGTTCATCGCGCGCAACGACTCGCTGAACGCGATCGTGGCGACGCTGTGTACGGCGGCCGCGCTCGGCGCGCTCACCTGGGCGGTCGTCCGCAGCTCCCGCGACGTGCAACGCATCCTGCTCGAGATGGCGGGCGTCACGGCGCTCGCCCCCCTGCTCGACATCTTCGCCGGAGCCGTGCTCGAGGCCCATCGTACGGAGCTCGAGACGATCCCCGGCATCCTCATCCTCATCCCGCCGTTCGTCTCTCAGGCCGGCGCGATCGGCGGCATCTTCTCCTCACGTCTGTCGTCCAAGCTCCAGCTCGGGGTGATCACGGCCCGCGGCCGGCCGGAGCGTCCCGCGTTCGTCGACGCGGTGGTGGTGATCGCCCTCGGCCTGGTGGTCTTCACGGCGATCGGCGCCGTCGCCTCGGTGCTCGCCGCCCTCGTCGGGGTCGCGCGGCCGACACCGGCGTCGATGATCGGCGGCACGGTGCTCGCCGGGGCCCTGGTGCTGCCGGTCACGCTCGTCGTGGGCTACTACGTCGCCGTGCTCACGACCCGCTTCGGTCTGGATCCGGACAACCACGGCGTGCCGACGATCACGGCGACGCTGGACCTCACGGGCGTAGCGGCGGTCCTGTTCACCATGTCAGTATTGGGGGTCACCTGATGAACGAACCGAACAACGTCAAAGACCTCCTCGTCGAGCTGAAGGACGCCTCGGAGTTGATGGTCGATCTCGCGTACGCGGCCGTCTTCTTCAACGAGGACAAGCTCGCGAGAGAGGTCGCGCGGCTCGAGCAACGCATGACCGACCATCTCCGCAGGCTCCGGACGACGGCGATGCTCGCCGCCCGCAGTCCCGAGGATGCCGAGAGCATGGCCGGCGTGCTGTGGATCGCCGACGCCATCGAGCAGGTCGGCGACGCGGCCTCCGACATCGCCCGGGTGGTCGCGTCGAGGCTCGGCATCCCCGACGCCTTGAAGCCCGATCTGCGCCACGCGGACGAGATCACCGCCCGGGTGAAGGTGCGAGAGGGCTCCGAGGTGGTCGGGCGCGACCTCCGCGAGCTCTCGCTCCCGACGGAGTCGGGCATGTGGATCATGGCGATCCGGTCCGGGCTCGACTGGCGGTTCGATCCGGGTCCCGACGACGTGGTCTCCGCGGGTGACGTGTTGCTCGTCCGCGGCCCCGACGAAGGGGTGAACGAGGTACGACGGCTCGCCGGAGCCCCACCGCTCCCACGGCCGCCCGAGGGCGACGAACCGGTGCTCTCGGAGCTCGATCGCGCCGTCGACATCCTGGTCGAGATGAAGGATCTCGCGGAGGCGGCGGTCGGGATGGCCTACGCGTCCCTGTTGTTCAACAACCGCTCGTTGGCCGCCGAGGTGGGCTCGCTGGAGGGCAGGAGCGACCAGCTCCGGGACGAGCTCGAATCCTGGGTCCTGCGGGCGGCCCCCGAGGCGCGCGATCCCGACGAGCTGCGAGGACTCCTGCGGCTCGGCGCCGCCAGCGAGGCGATGTGCGACGCGGCGCGCGACATGACGTGGTACGTCGAGCACGGCGAGGGGCTGCACCCCGTGGTGCAGATGGCGCTGGAGGAGACCGAGGAGACGAGCGCCGAGACCATCGTGCAGCCCGGATCGACGGCGGCCGACCGGTCGCTCAAGGAGCTCCGGCTCGAGACCGAGACGGGCATGTTCGTGCTCGCCGTGCAACGCGGAGCGCGGTGGATCTACCGGCCGAGGCCCGGCTTCGTGCTCCAGGAGGGCGACCGGCTGATCTCCGTCGGGCCGGAGGAGGGCGAGGAAGAGTTGTGGGCCCTCACCGGGACGCCGATCGCGACACCCGGGTGAGCTTCGCCGGTGCAACCACGTTCCTTGTACCCGGTCCGGTCGTGACCTAGCCTCGCCCCATGGACGCCTACGTGTACCTCAGCGTCGCTCCCGGGTCGATGAGCCAGGTGCTCGCGGGATTGGCCGCGACGTCGCAGGTGCGCCGCGCGGTCCCCGTGGTGGGGGCGTGGGACGTGCTGACGCACGCCGAGGGTCCCGACCTCGCCTCCATCGCCACCCAGGTGCTCTCGGAGATCCACCACGTGCCCGGAGTCGAGCGAACGATGACCGCGCCCGTCGTGCCTCCCGATCGCGTCGGGATCGCGGGATGGGGTGCGCCGCAGGCACCGGCGATCATCGGCGACGCCTGCTACGTCCACATCAGGGCCGACGCAGGAGCAGCGGCCGGCATCGCGGAACGACTGGGCGACGTGGCCGACGTCTCGGGGGTCGCCGTACTCGGCGGTGCCTACGATCTGCTCGTCTGCGTTGCCCAGCCGTGGGAGATCGCGAGCGGCATCATCCTGGAGGAGATCCACCCCCTGCCGGGCGTGGTCGCCACCGACACGCTCGTCTCGATCGTCTACGAGGAACCCGACGAAGACCGCGACCAGTTCTCCGCCTGGACGTGAGCCCGGGATCAGGAGGCCGAGAGCGGGATCTCGCGCACGCCGGCGGGCAGCGAGAACCGCACCCGCTCCTCGGTGAGGGTGACCTCCTCGACCGTGGAGAAGCCTCGCTCCGCGAGCCACGCCAGCATGCGGTGCACCAACCATTCGGGCGCGGACGCTCCGCTCGTCAGCCCGACCGTGCCCACCCCCTCGAGCCACGCTGGGTCGACGGAGGATTCGTCGTCGACGAGGTGCGCCGGCGTGCCCAGTTCCCTCGCCAGCTCCGCGAGGCGATTCGAGTTCGAGGAGTTCCGCGATCCGATCACCAGCACGACGTCGGAGGCGGGCGCGATCACTTTCACCGCGTCCTGACGGTTCTGGGTCGCATAGCAGATGTCGTCGCGCGGGGGGCCCTGGATGGTGGGGAACCGCTCCTCGAGGATGCGCACGATCTCGTTGGTCTCATCGACCGACAGCGTGGTCTGCGTGAGGTAGCTCAGGTTCTCGGGATCGGGCACCTCCACCGTCCTGGCCTCGTCGGGTGACTGGACCAGGATCGTGCGCTCGGGCGCTTGGCCGCTCGTGCCCTCGACCTCTTCGTGGCCGTGGTGACCGATCAGCACGATCGTCCTCCCCTGACGCGCGAAGCGCCTGGCTTCGACGTGGACCTTCGTGACCAGAGGGCACGTCGCGTCGATCACCTCGAGCCGGCGAGCCTCCGATTTGTCGTAGACGCGCGGGGCGACCCCGTGTGCCGAGAGGACCACGAGGGCCCCCTCCGGCACCTCGGTCTCGTCGTCGACGAACACCGCACCCTTGCCCTCCAGGTCCTCGACGACGTGGAGGTTGTGCACGATCTGTTTCCGCAC
>JBEVGU010000170.1:0-3434 GCA_040511595.1 Actinomycetota bacterium
CACCGACGACGAACGGGAACGGCTGATCGAGGCGACGCACGGCATCCTCGCCGATGCGCTCGAGGCAGAACGGAAGCGCCGGGGCGGGTTGCCCACCAAGATCGGCGATCACTTCACGGTGCATAACCACGCCGGTGAGCCGTGCCCCGTCTGCGGGGCCGACCTCCGGCGCGTCAGCTACGAGTCGCACGAGGTCACGTACTGCCCCGATTGCCAGACCGGCGGGAAGATTCTCGCCGACCGCCGGATGTGCCGCCTGCGCCGGTAGCGTGGGGGGCGGTCATGGCCGACCCCCTGGGATCGCCGCCGCACGACCCGCGGCCGGCGGCCTGGCTCACCCGTGCCCGCGGACATCTCGTCGACGTCACGCCGCTCAAGATCTCGCGCGACTTCCGGCGGTTGTTCATCGGTCGCTCGATCTCGGACTTCGGCGACGAGATCGTGGCCGTGGTCGTGCCGTTCCAGGTCTACGAGATCACCGGCTCGACGCTCGCCGTCGGTCTGATCGGTCTCGTGGAGCTCGTGCCGGTGCTCGTCTTCCCGATCCTCGGCGGGGCGTTCGCCGATGCGCTCGAGCGACGACGGCTCACGATCACGACGCACGCGATCCTCGCGGCCCTGTCGGCGCTCATGGCCGTCAACGCGTTTCTCGACGAGCCGCTCCTCTGGCCCCTGTACGTCTTCGCGTTCATCTCGGCCGGTTTGTACACGTTCAACCGCCCGGGGCTCGACACGTGGCCGGCGCGGCTGCTCGCCCGCGACCTGCTGCCGTCGGCGAACGCGCTGGAAGCCGGCTTCGGCACGCTCGACTCGATGCTCGGGCCGGTGGCCGCCGGCATCCTGCTCTTCACGATCGCACCCGGCGGCGCGTTCGCCTTCGACGCCGTGACTTTCCTGATCGTCATCGCCCAGATCGCCCGCATGCGCCCGTCGCCGCCGAGCGACGACGACAACGAGGTCAGTTGGGAAGCGATCAAGGACGGGTTCCGGTTCCTCAAGGGCAGGCGGACGCTGCAATCCGTCTTCCTGGTCGACCTGAACGCGATGGTGTTCGGGTTCCCGATCGCGCTGTTCCCGGCGGTCGCCCAACGGCTCGGTGGCGACGAGGTCGTGCTCGGCCTGCTCTACGCGGCGCCGGCGGCCGGATCCTTCCTCGCGACGATGCTGTCGGGACGAGCGAAGCACGTGCGGCGCCAGGGTCGCGCGATCCTGGCCGCGGTGCTCGTCTGGGGCGCGGCGATCGTCGTGTTCGGGCTCTCGGAGTCGGTCGGGCTGTCGCTCGCGATGCTGGCGGTGGCCGGCGCCGGCGACATGGTGAGCGGCATCTACCGCACGACGATCCTGCAGGCGGCTGTGGAGGACCGGTTGCGCGGACGCCTCGACGGCATCGGCATGGCTGTGTGGGCGACCGGACCGTCGCTCGGGAACGTGGAGTCGGGCGCGGTCGCGTCGCTCACGAGCGTGCCGTTCTCCATCGTTTCCGGCGGCCTGCTCACGATCGTGGGGGTCGGCGTGCTGCGGTGGTTCGCTCCGGGATTCTGGCGATACGACGCGCATGATCCGGTGCCCTGACGGGGTACTTCCATCGGGTGTGGGGCGACGGTATCGTCCCGGCGCGGTCACGGACAGGAGGGTGCTCGGCGATGGAACTGCTCGCGTTAAACACGACCCTGTCCAAGGCGATCGTCTTCCTCCACGTCTTCGCGGCCATCATCTGGGTGGGAGACGCGTTCTTCTTCCAGGTGCAGGCCGCGCAGTTCAAGGGGGCGAACGACAACGCGGGGTTCCTCCAGCTCGGCCGCGACGCCGAGCACATCGGCCAGCGTCTGTTCATGCCGATGTCGATCGTCGTGCTGCTCGCGGGCATCGCGATGGTCTGGTAGGGGCCCTACACGTTCCAGCTGTGGATCGCGCTGGCGCTGATCGGCATCGTGGTGACGGCGCTCACCGGCGCGCTCTACCCTCGGACCGACGGGCGGCAAGCTCGCGGCTGTCGCCAGGAGAGGGGTTCGACGACCCTGGGGTGATGCGTGACCGGCTGAACACAGCGTCGCGCATGGACTACGCGGTGCTCGCGTTATCGTGCTCGACATGGTGTTCAAGCCGGGCGCCTAAGCGCTCGCTCGATCGCGGGGTCTCACCTCGGAGCGCGCAGCACGCCTCGATCCGACGACCACATCGCGTACGGGGCGTCGGTGAGGTCGGCGAGCTCGAGCAGCACCGTGTCGTAGTTCACGCGCCAGCCGGCGAAGTCTCGCCACGCCTGGTCGCGGTCGGTTCGGATCGCAACGCCTGCCGCGACCAGATCGTCCATCGCGTCGTCCCATTCCTGTCGCGTGATCGAGATCGGGTCGCCGGGGGCGGGCTCGCGATCGAAGGCGATGCCGAAGCCCTCGGCGATCCGTCGCAGCGACAGGTAGCCCGCTCGGATGCAGATGTCGGCTTGCACGTCGTGCGGCACGTCGACGCTCGAGACCGTGAGCGCGGCGGCGTCGAGCACCGCGCCCGCGGCGGTGGCCCAGGAGTGGTCGGTCTGCGGCGACCGGAAGAACGCGAGCGCCGAGAACGAGGTGTGGGTTTCCTCGATGTCGACGAACCACCGCTCCCATTCGATCCAGACCTCATGGAGCTCCGACATGCGCTCGAGCCGCCAGAAGCGGAGCACCATCTCGAGGCCTGACGGCGGCTCGCCGGCCCGGACCGCGAGCGCCGTGACGCCCTGCTCCCGGCGCGAGAACGCTCCATTGATGCTGGGCAAGTAGGTGATCAGCAGCGCCAGCAGGAACAGCCCGATCGCGGCTTCGGTGAACGAGACCATCATCAGCCAGAAGGTCGTGGGCCGCAGGAAGCCGAGCGTGAACAGCGACGAGCCGCTCAGCTCGAGAGCCACCGTTGTACTCGTGGCGCCGTCGAGTCCCCAGAAGATCGCCGCATATCCGAGAAAGGCGAGGCCGATCCAGGTGACGAGCAGCCCGAGCATCCCGATGGGAGCGTAGGTGGCGAGCAGCCGATCGCGTCGCTCGTATGGCATCGATGCCGGCGTCACGAGGTCGTAGGCCCGACGGAGGACGCCGAAGACCGACCGCGTGATCACGGACGACGCGTGACGGGGGATCACCACGGTCTTGACCGCCGAGGTCACGGCCGACGCCACGAGCCCCAGGCCGACGGCGACCGACGCGATGCGGAGCGCCAGTTCCATGATCGACGATGCTGCCAGACCTCCGGCGAGTCCGCTCGGGGTCCGGTGCCGGTCAGGCCTCGACGGGCACCGGAATCTCGCCGTGTTCCCGCTCGACGACCGTATCGCGCCCGGGGATGAACCGGTTCGCGACGATCGCCGCCGCCAGCAGCGCGAGGCCGGCGACCACGAGCGCCAGGCGGAATCCGCTGAGGAACGCGTCGCCGAACGCCCGGCCGACGGCGGCCGCCTG
>JBEVGU010000171.1:0-2613 GCA_040511595.1 Actinomycetota bacterium
GCCGGCCCCCAGCACGATCAGAATGCCGCTCGCGAAGTAGCCGCCGAGCTTGAACACCGATCTCATGGCCCCCTCCTTCGGCCGGAATCCCCGCGATTATCGAGGAACGCACTCAGTCCGTCCCGGGGCCGATGGTCCGCGTGCAGGGGGTCGAACGGCCCGGTGCCGCGGCTTCGCGGTCTGCCAGCCTGAGCCCGGAGGTGGTGACATGTCTAGGGTGATCGCGTCGTGCGGGTCGTCACGACCTCCGACCTCGCATCGAGGCACGGCGACCGATGCTTGTGCCCGATTGAGCGGGAGACCTGGTGATTCACGTGCTCACGGTCGACGGGAATGAGGCGGCCGTCAGGGTCGCGCAACAGCTATCAGACCTGACGGCTCTGGCCGGAGTGTGAACCCACGGGTCCGGGTGGGCGGCGTCGCTCGGCGTCGAGGAGTAGTGTCGCGGAGGTTGTGGTGAGGTACCTGGACCGGCCGGCGTTCGATGGGTTCCTTCGTTCGGTCGTGGACGCCGGGTACGAGCTGATCGGCCCCACGGTCCGCGACGGAGCGATCGTGCTCGATCGGATCGACGGTGCAGTCGACCTTCCGGCCGGCGTCGGCGAGGAGCAGGGGCCCGGTACCTACCGCCTGACCCGCCGCGAGGACGAGCGCCTGTTCGGATGGGCGCACGGCCCGGACGCCGGCAAGCGCTACCTGTTCCCGCCGCGAGAGGTGCTCTCGAGCATCGCTCGAGACGGCGCGATGCATGCCGAGATCGAGACGCAGGAGGGCGGCCCGTTCGCGTTCGTCGGGCTCCGATCGTGCGACCTGCACGCCATCGCGGTCCAGGACCGCGTCTTCATGGACGTCGATCCGGCCTATCGCCGGCGGCGCGAGGAGGCGGTCTTCATCGGGGTGAACTGCGGCGAGCCGGGTGCGACCTGCTTCTGCGTCTCGATGGACACGGGGCCTCGCTGCACGATGGGGTTCGACGTCGCGCTGACCGAGCTCGACGACGGGTTCGTCGTCGAGGTCGGAACGGAACGGGGCGAGCGGCTGCTGGCCGGGGTTGAGATGCGCGAAGCCACGCCCGAGGAGGCAGGAGAGCCCGAGCGGGTCACGTCGGAGGCGGCAACACGGATGGGGCGGCAGCTCGACACGTCGGACCTGCCTCACCTGCTGTACCGGAACGCGACGCATCCAAGGTGGGAGGAGGTGGCGGACCGGTGCCTCGCGTGCACGAACTGCACGATGGTCTGCCCCACCTGCTTCTGTCACGACGTGGTCGACGTGGTGTCGCTCTCGGGCGACGTCGCAACCAGGACGCGGGAATGGGCGAGCTGCTTCAGCCAGGAGCACAGCTGGACGGCGGGCGCGGCCGTGCGAGACCCGCGCGCCTCGCGCTATCGGCAGTGGTTGACCCACAAGTTCGCGTCCTGGATCGACCAGTACGGGACGTCCGGGTGCGTGGGCTGCGGGCGGTGCATCACGTGGTGCCCGGTGGGCATCGACGTCACCGAGGAGATCGCGGCCATCCGCATCACCGACGGCCAGGTGGAGGTGACAACCTCGTGAGCGCCGTCATGAGCGTAGGGTCGCGCGATCCGGAGGGTGTTCCCGCGCGGGTCGCGGTCATCCAGCGGATCGTCCCGGAGACACCCGAATCGTCCACGTTCTGGTCCACATGGCGTGACGGCGACGGCGACGGCTACGCGTTCGAGCCCGGGCAGTTCAACATGCTGTACCTGTTCGGCGTCGGCGAGATCCCGATCTCGATCAGCTCGGATCCGGCGCACCCGCAGCGGCTCGGTCATACGATCCGCTTCGTCGGGCGCGTGACCGACGCGTTCCGCGGTCTCCAACCGGGGGACGAGCTGGGGGTGCGGGGCCCGTTCGGCAGGCCCTGGCCGCTGCACGAGGCCGAGGGCGGCGATCTGCTCGTCGTCGCCGGCGGCCTCGGCGTCTGCCCGGTCCGTCCCGCGATCGAGTGGGCGATGCGGCATCGCGATCGCTTCCGCCGCCTGATCTTGCTGGTGGGCGCCCGCACGCCGACCCTGCTCCCGTACCAGGAGCAGCTCGACGCATGGCTCGCCTCCACGGAACGACTGGGCGTCGAGCTGCACCTGACCGTCGATCAGGCCGAACCCGGCTGGCTCTACGGTGTGGGTGTGGTCACCACGCTCTTCGAGAAGGCGGGCATCGAGCCTGCCCGGACGACGGCGTTCACCTGCGGTCCCGAGACGATGATGCGGTTCAGCAACCAGGGGCTCCTCGATCGCGGGGTGCCTCCCGAGCGGCTCTACCTCTCGATGGAGCGGAACATGCAGTGCGCGATCCGGATCTGCGGGCACTGCCAGCTTGGCCCGTACTTCGTGTGCACGGACGGACCGGTCTTCCGCTACGACGAGGTCCGCGACCTCATGGAGGTGCCGGACCTGTGAGCACGAATGTCAAGCCTCGGGTCGCGGTGTTCAAGATGGCCTCGTGCGACGGATGCCAGCTCCAGTTCCTGGATGCCGAGCGGGCGCTGCTCGAGCTCGCCGGCGCGATCGAGATCGTCAATTTCGCCGAGGCGTCGAGCCGCATCGAACCCGGTCCGTACGACATCACGCTCGTCGAGGGATCGGTCTC
>JBEVGU010000172.1:0-2544 GCA_040511595.1 Actinomycetota bacterium
CGGTGAGCGGGAGCATGCCGCCCGGGTGACCCGCGTGCACCGTCCCGAGGAACACCTCGTGGGGATCAGCGCCGAACCCGGCGAGGATCTCGGTGGCGACGCCGACCGCCTCGTCCAGCCGCGAGCGATCCCCGGGGGTGAGGAGCTTGTCCACCTTCTTGCCCGACGCGGATCCCACGCTCTCGTCCGCGAGCTTGATCATGATGCCCACGATGTCCTGGAGACGGTGACGCCACGAGGGGTGGAACAAGCTGCTGATCCAGTCGAAGTACGGGGCGAGGATGTAACCCTCGCGCTGCACGACGAACGGCATCTCGATCTCGTTGCACTGCCAGGCGTTCGGGACGCGGGCCGCGACCGTGAGGACCGGGTCGACGAAGAGTGTCGGCTCGCACGCGATGCCCGAGCGTTCGAGGATCGCGGGAGTCCCGAACCCTCCAGCGGCCAGCACCACGAGGTCGGCGGGGACGAACCGGTGGAGCGCTTTCGTCCGCGTCACCAAGCCGGTCGCCCGGCCGTCCTCGATCACGACCTCGGTCACCGCGCTCCCGGTCATCAGCCGGGCGCCGCGCCGAACGGCTTCGTCGAGGTAGGCACGGCTGTCCCACTTCCGTCCATAGGGGCAGCCGAGCATGCAGCGGCCGCAATGCCTGCACCGTTCCGCGTCGCCCATCTTCGGCAGGACAACCGGGTTCAGGCCGAGATCGTCGAACGTGCGGAACAGGCGTCGCGTCGTGGGATGCCACCGCTGCTGGTGCGCGGTCGTGATCGGGATCTCGCGCGCAATCTCGTCGAACTCACGATCGAGATCGAGCCCGAGCGCCCGCAGGTCCCCGTCCATGCGGATCCCGTTCCCGGTCGCCATCGTGGTCGTCCCGCCCGTCCCGATCCCATTGACGAGGAGCATGTCCGGCGTCCGGCGGAAACGGATCGACGGGTAGACAAGGCGCACCAGTCGGGGGTCCACGAGCAGCCGGCTCCGGCGCAACCGTTCGATCGATCTCCGTTCCAGCGTGGCGCGCTGGAACTCCCGGCCGGCCTCCACCACGGTCACGTCAAACGCGCCCTGGAGCGCCTGGGCGACCGTGGCACCGCCGGCGCCGCTGCCCACGACGATCGCCCGCTTTCTCACGTCGGCGCCCCCTCCCACGAGATCCGGGCGAGGCACCGCGGTCGCCCCTCGGTGATCCGCTCCGAGAACGCGAGCCGGCCTCCGTCCGTGAGGCCCGCGATCAGGCCGGCATCGAGCGCGGACATCAGTCGGCAGACCTCCGGCGTGTACCGCTCTGCGAAGGCACATCGGTCGACCGTCACATCGCCGTGCTCGTCCGCCCGCAGATCGATCCCGATCATCCGGTAGGCGATCCGGGCCGCCCGCAGCGCGTCGGCACGGGTTCGGACGCCGAGCCAGCGGCGGAGCGCCGTACCAAACGCGTATGCGTGCGCCCGCATGCGGCGGGAGACGGTGTCGAGATCCGTGCGGCCGACGAGCACCCGCTCCGCGCACGTGCTCGTGAACGAGGCGTACCGCTCGAGGAGCGCGCGGTGATCCAACCCATCCAGGTCCTCGGGCTCGCACCCGAACGCGGCGACTGTCGCCTCGAAGAGACGTTGCAGCGCCGAGCGCGCTACGACGTCGGGCATGTGGAGCTCAAGCGCCCGCAAACGGAGGCTCATGGCCAGACCCCTGCGCCGACCATGGTCCTGGGCGTGCTCGAAGGTCGCTCTTCGTACAGACGCTCGATCACGCCGTGGAACCTCGCCTCCACCTCGTGGCGCCTGAGCTTCAGGTTCGGGGTGAGCTCCCCGCCCTCGATCGAGAGCTCGTTCGGGAGCACGGTCCACCGTTTCACCTGCTCGGGATGGGACAGCCGCCGGTTCATCTCGGACACGGACGCGTCGACGGTGGCCGCGTCGCCGGTCCCCTCGACCCAGAGCAGCGCGGCGCAGAATGGCCGTCCCTCCCCCACGACCATCGCCTCCGAGACGCCGGGGATCCGACGGAGCATGGCCTCGATCTTCGAGGGCTGGAGGTACTTCCCGTACGAGGTCTTCAGCAGGTCCTTCTTGCGCCCGTCGATGACGAGTTGGCCGCCGGCGGTGACGTGGCCGAGATCGCCCGTCTGGAGCCAGCCATCGCGGAACGGCTGCTCGTCCTCGTCGACGTAGCCGGCCATCACCTGCGGTCCCCGGACCTCGAGCTCGCCGTCGTCGGCAACCCGGACCTGTGTCTCGGGCAGCAGCTCGCCGGAAGACCCGATGCGGTTCCGGCCCAGGCGGTTCAGCGCCACGAGCGGGGCTTCGGTGAGCCCGTACGCCTCGTGAATCTCGACGCCGAGCTCGTGGAAGGACCTCAGCAGTTGTTCGTCGACGGCTGCCGAGCCGACGAGCAGCTGCGCGCAGCGATCAAGGCCGGCCCGGCGGAGCATCGCGCGACGAACCGCCGGTCGGAGGATCCATCGGCGGGGTCCCGCCCGCATCCGTTGGTAGCGCGTTCCGATCCGGCTGCGTCCGACCCCCTCCCAGACCTTCTGGTACAGGCGG
>JBEVGU010000173.1:0-5314 GCA_040511595.1 Actinomycetota bacterium
GCACGGAAGCGTAGGAGCGGCGGAGCCCGGCTCTGTTACCGCGCCGTTAATTCCCTTCGACGGGTTAGCGCCCGTAGGAGAGGTCGGCGAGCCACCTCCCACCGGCTCCGGTGATGGGCCGTTCACGCCGACGAGCGGCAGGTAGCTGATCCACCGAGAGAAGGACGCGCGAGGGGCACACCCCGAGCCTCGCCGGGCGATCTGTCGAGGACATACGGTCGGACCGGAGAACGGCCCTTCGGGCCGTTCCGGGCCTTCCGAGGGGCGAGGGCGCGGCGGGTAGGATCGGGTCGTGATCGAGTATGGAGTGGGCCCGTAGAGCCGTCACGTCGGCGCATCTCGTCCGGGTCGCCCTTCGAACCCGAGGTCGGCTTCTCTCGGGCGTTCGTGGCCGGCCGGCACGTGAGCGTGGCCGGCACGGCGCCGATCCCGCCTGCGGGCGAGGCGGTCGCGGCAGATGCGTACGGGCAGGCGCGACGCTGCCTCGAGATCGTGCTGGAGGCCTTGCGCGAGGCCGGCGCCGGACCCGAACACGTCGTGCGCACGCGCACGTTCCTCGTGAACGCCGATGACTGGCCCGAGGTCGGCCGGGCCCACGGCGACGTGTTCGCCGACGTGCGGCCGGCGAGCACGATGGTGGTGGTGGCAGGGCTGCTCGACCCCTCGTGGAAGGTCGAGTTCGAAGCGGACGCGCTGCTCGACGAGTGACCCACCGCGGGGTGCGATGATGCCGGAGTGCTGACGCCGGAGATGCTCGGTCGCACGTTCGCCGCGGCCCCCGACCCCGAGCTCGCGCGGGTCGCGTTCTCCAGGGTCGGCGACGATCCCACGGCGCGATCGACGCTGGCCCGGCCGGACGTGACCGATGTCGCCGCGCGGCTGCTGGGCTTCTCGACCGCGGCGGCCGACTTCTTCGTGGCCCATCCCGACGAGGTCGAGTCGCTCGCCGACGTGACGGGCCGGCCGGCAGGCGACCTCCGGTCGGAGGTGGCCGCCGACGTCGATCGCCTCGGGCCGGCGGACGGCCTGCGCCGGTTCCGGCGGCGCGCGATGTTGCGGGTGGCGGCGCGCGATCTCTCCGGAGCGCCCCTCGAGGCGGTGGTCGCGGAGATCAGCGCGATCGCCGACGCGTGCATCGCAGAGGCCTTGACGTCGGCGCCAGGCGGCGACGCCCTCGCCGTGATCGGGCTCGGCAAGCTCGGGGGCTACGAGTTGAACTACGCGAGCGACGTCGACCTGTTGTTCCTGCATCGCGAGCCCGGTCCCGATGCACAGGAGGCAGCGGAGCACGTGGTCGCGGCCGCGACCGCCCTGCTCACCGGACCGACCGCCGAGGGCATCGCGTTGCGCGTCGACGTCGCACTCAGGCCAGGCGGGCGGGCCGGGGCCCTCAGCCGCTCCCTGGAGGCGACCCTCGCCTACTACGAACGGGAGTCCGCGACCTGGGAGCGCCAGGCCATGATCAAGGCCCGCCCGATCGCGGGCGACCGGCATCTGGGGGCGGGGTTCATCGAGGGCATCACCTCGTTCGTATACCCGCCGGAGCTCGCGCCTGCCGCGATCGACGACGTGCGACGCACGAAGGTTCGCCTCGAGGAGTACATCCGCCAGCGCGGGAAGGAGCTCACCGAGGTCAAGCGCGGACGGGGCGGCATCCGCGACGTCGAGTTCGCGGTGCAGCTGCTGCAGATCGTGCACGGGCGCCGCGACCCGCGGCTGCGCACGCCGAACACGCTGGCGGCATTGGGGGCACTCGCGCTCGAGGGGTACGTGGCCGACGCCGACGCCTCGGCGCTCGCCGATGCCTACCGGTTCCTGCGAAGGCTCGAGCACCGCCTGCAGATCGTGCGCGACCTCCGGACCCACGATCTCCCGCCCGATCGGCACGCCCGCACCACGCTGGCGCGTTCCCTCGGTCTCGTCGATGCCGACGCGCTCGCGGCCGAGTACGAGCGCACCACGGCCCTCGTGCGAACCATCCACGAGCGCATGTTCTACCGTCCGCTGCTCGAGTCCTTCGCAGGGCCGCCGCACCTGCATCCCGCCCCAGGTACCGACCGCGCAGCCACCGAGGAGCTGCTGGGCGGGCTCGGCTTCGCCGAGCCTGCTCGGTCCTACGACGTGCTGGGGCGCCTCGTCGATCCGACGAGGCGCATCGGGAAGGTGCTCGCCCACCTGTTCCCGGTCATGGCGCCGGCGCTCGCGCTCTCGCCGACACCCGACGCGGCCCTCGTGCGGCTGGAACGCATCGCGGAGGCGGTGGGGGACGGGCGTGACGTGGCCGACCTGCTCGCGACCGACCCCGTCGCCGCCCGCCGCCTCGCCCACGTCGCAGCCGCCAGCTCTTTCGCCACCGACCTGATCGTGGCCGATCCGAGCCGCATCCGCGGCATGAGCGACACGCTGCTCGGCGGCGAGACCGACGCGGCAGGCGACCTCGCGGACGCCGCCGCGCGAACGGCAGCGAGGGAGCTCACCCCGCGCGAGACGGGTGAGGCGCTCAGCGGGGTCGCCGACCGCGTGGTGCGCGAGGCCCTGGCAGGCGCTCTGATCGAGGCGGGCGACGAGGGCCCCCTGCCGTTCGCGGTGATCGGCATGGGCAAGCTCGGGGCGTGTGAGCTGAACGTCGCGAGCGACCTCGACCTGATGTTCGTGTACGAGGGCGAGGGGCCCGGGGCCCTGAAGCGAGCGAGCGCGCTCGCCGAGCGGGTCCTGCGTGGCATCCGCGTGGCCGGGTGGGAGCCCGACGCCGACCTGCGCCCCGAGGGCCGCAACGGACCGCTCGCCCGCTCGATCGCGGGCTACCTCGAATACTGGCAGCGCTACGCCGAGACCTGGGAGTTCCAGGCGCTGCTCCGGACCCGAGCGATCGCCGGGGACGCCGACCTCGGTCGTCGCTTCGAGCTGAACGCGGCCGACGCCGCGTACCCGTTCGGCGGCGTCACGATCGACCGGGTCGCCGACATCCGGCGCATGCGGGAACGCATCGAGCGCGAGCGCGTGAAGCCGCCCGACGCGGCGAAGTTCCATTTCAAGCTCGGCATCGGCTCACTCGCCGACGTGCAGTTCGCCGTGGAGGTCTCGCTCATGCGCTCGGGCGGAGAGCATCCCGAGATCAGGTCGCGTCGCACGCTCGAGGCGATCGATCGACTCGCCGCGGCCAAGCTGATGCCGGGAGGCGTCGCGCGTGATCTCGGCGAGGCGTTCGTGTTCTGCACCGACGTGAAGAACGCCCTCGAGATGGACCGGCGCCTGCACGCCGAGGCGGTACCGGCGGGCCCTGCCGAGCAGACCGCGCTCGCCCGGCGCCTCGGCTACGAGGAGTATCCCCGCCAGAGTTTCATCGACGACTACCTGCGCATCACTCGCCGCGCCCGTCGCGCCATGGAACGGGTCTTCTCCGAGGAGGTCATGGCCGGATGAGTGCCGCCGCCACGCGACCGACCGCGCTCGTGACGGTTGCCTCGGGCGGGTTCGGTGTCGAGTTCACCCGCCTGTTCGGCGCCGACGGGTGGGGCGTGGTCATGGTCGCGCGCAGCGGCGCCGCGATGGAGGCGATCGCTCGCGAGGTCGAGGAGCGGGACGGCGTCGAGGTCACGGTCGTGCCGAAGGACCTGTCGAAGGCGAACGCCTCGGCGGAGCTGATGGCCTCGCTGGAGGACCGGGGCGTGGTCGTCGACGCGCTCGTGAACAACGCGGGGTTCTCCACCTACGGGGAGTTCTGGCGCGACGACCCGGCGACGCAGACCGACATGCTGCAGGTGAACGTCGTGGCGCTCACCGAGCTCTCGCGCCTCGTCGTGCCCGGCATGGTGGAACGCGGCGGGGGTCGCGTGCTGCACCTCGGCTCGGTCGGGTCGTTCGGGCCCGCCCCGATGACGGCGGCCTACGCGGCGACGAAGGCCTACGTGCTCTCGCTCTCGCTCGCGATGGCGGGGGAGCTCGACGGCACCGGCGTCTCGGTGACGTGCCTGTGCCCAGGCCCCACCGCGACCGGATTCCAGGAACGCGCCTCGATGGAAAGGTCGGCGCTCGTGCGCGGCCGCCGCCTGCCCGACGCCCGAGCGGTGGCCGAGATGGGTTACGCCGCCATGAAGCGGGGTACGCCCTTCGTCGTGACCGGCACCGGCAGCAAGGCGTTCGCATTCGGCACCCGGTTCCTGCCGCGCACGGCGACGGCCCGCATCGCTGGCCGGGCGCAGCGTCACGTCGAACGCTGACGGAGCGGACAGAGAGCGGGAGGAACACGTGATCAAGGAGTTCAAGGACTTCGCCCTGAAGGGCAACTTGATCGAGATCGCGGTCGGCCTGATCCTGGCGCTGGCGTTCTTCGCCGTGGTGACGTCGTTCGTCGACGACATCATCAACCCGATCATCGGGGCGATCTTCGGCCAGCCCGACTTCAGCGCCCTCACGATCGAGGTCGGCGACGCCGAGATCCGGTACGGCGCGTTCATCAACGCGCTGATCAACTTCCTGATCGTGGCGTTCGTGCTGTTCCTGATCGTGAAGGCCGCCAACAGGCTGCTTCCCAAGAAGGAAGAGGAAGTCGGTCCGACGGAGGTGGAGCTGCTGACCGAGATCCGCGACTCGCTGCGCAGCCGGACCGTCTGAGGCGCCTACGCGGCTGGGGGTTGGGGCACGGCCGATTCCTGTTGTGGCGCGTCGCCGCGGAGCGTGCCGGCGAGTTTCCAGTGCGTCTGGAGCACCCACCATGACGCCGCCGCGAGCGCCAGTCCCGAGACGACGTCGGCGATGCCTCGCTCGCGTTCCGCGCTCTCGCTGAGCGAGAACACCGCGCTCGTTTCGGGCGCCACCACGCGGAACACGCCGTACCCCGCCTTGACCGCGCTCACCACGAGCAGCACCACGAAGATCAACACGACCGTGTAGGCGAACGCCTGGAACGTGCGGTTCGCGGGTGCGTCCCGGAAGCCCGCGGTATCGACCACCTGCCGACGCCAGCCCTCGTGCAGTCGATACACGGCGAACGCGACGATCGCGGTGATGCCCGACGCGACCAGCGTGCGGATCGCGGCGTCCGTGGGATCGTGCGCGAGGGTGTCGCCGAGGCCGGCCAGCAGGCCCCCGAGACCGCCGAGGCCGGTTCCGCCGCCCGCATCGCCCGCGCCCATGCCGCCGAGCCCGCCAAGCCCGCCCAGCCCGCCAAGCCCGCCCAGCCCTCCCGCCAGGTCCTCGACGCCCGATTCCGGCCCGAGGATCAACAGCACGAGCGCCTCGAGGAACTTCGCGGCGGCGATCACGCCGATCACGAGCACGGGCAACATCGCGACCGAGAGGTAGATCGCGCGCG
>JBEVGU010000174.1:0-7830 GCA_040511595.1 Actinomycetota bacterium
CCATCTCCGCCGTCGTGGAACCGTCGAGGGAGACGGATCCTCGGTGCTCGACGAGGCCCGCGACGGCGCGCAGGAGGGTCGTCTTGCCGGCGCCGTTGGGCCCCAGGACCCCCAGCCAGCCGGCCGTGGGCAGTGTGCAGGTCACATCGCGCACCACCTGCCGGCCGGCGATCGTCACCCCAACCCCGGACAGCTCGAGGCTCACGTCACCCTCCCCGACCGCCGAAGCAGCCACGCGAAGAACGGGGCGCCGATCAACGCGGTGACGACGCCGATCGGTAGCTCCCCGGGCGCGACCACGATGCGCGCAACGAGATCGGCCAGCACCAGGAACGCGGCACCGCAGACGGCGGACAGCGGCACGACCCAGCGGTTCGACGAGCCCACGACCATGCGGACGGCGTGAGGCACGATGATGCCCACGAAGCCGATCAGGCCCGCGACGGCGACCGCCGCGGCCGTGGCGAGCGAGGCCGCGACGACCACCGCGAGTCGAACCCGGGTGGGCCGCAGCCCCAGGCTCCCAGCCTCGTCGTCGCCGACGCTCAGCACGTCGAGCAGCCTGCCGTGCGCAAGCAGCACCACGATGCTCACCACCGCGTACGGCAGGACCAGCACCACGTCGCTCCACCCGGCGGTCGTGAGGCGGCCGAGGATCCACGTGTAGACCTCACGCAACGTGTCGGAGTTCCGCTGCTGCACGAACGTCTGCACGGCCGTGAGGAACGACGCCACTGCCACCCCCGCGAGCACCAACCCTGTCGTCGTGCGACCGCCCATCGATCCGCCGAGCACGTATGCGACCGCGACCCCGCCGAGCGCGCCGACGAACGACGCCACCGGCAGCATCGGGGTGCCCACGCCGAACGTGCCTCCATCCCCGGAGACCAGGGCGATCGTGGCCCCGAGCCCCGCACCTGCCGCGGCTCCCAGCAAGTAGGGATCAGCGAGCGGGTTGCGGAAGGCGCCCTGATACGCCGCGCCCGACACCGCGAGGCACGAGCCCACCACGCACGCCAGCGCCACCCTCGGCGCACGCAGCTGCCACAGGATTGTGGCCTCCCGTTCATCGAGGGAGCTCCCGCCGACGAACGGCACCCAGCCGAACAGCTCGCGCAGCACGCCGGCGGTGTCCAGGCGGACGGGGCCGATCAGCAGCGCCGCCACCGCCGAGCTCCCGACGATCGCGACCCCGGCGACCACGACGGCGATCCGACGCCGGCGCGCGGCCCTCGCCCCCGGGAACGCGGCAGAGGCCGGAGCGACGGACGCTGACATCAGCCGCTCACCCCCGCCAACTCCTCGCCGACCGTCCGGATGAACTCCACGATACGCGGACCCCATCGTGAGGCGATGTCGTCGTCGATCGCGATCACCGAGGCGGAACGAACGGCGGAAATGTCGGCCCATCCCGGCCGGCTCGCCACCTTCTCGGGCGTGATGCCGCAGCATTCGCCATCGGCCAGCACGATCACGTCTGGATCCGACTGCACGATGTACTCCGAGGAGAGCTGCGGATAACCGGATCCGGCTCCCTTCGCCTCGTCCGCGATGTTCGACAGACCGAACATCCGGTAGACCTGGCCGATGAACGTCTCCGATGTCACGCTGTAATAGGTGTCGTCGAGCTCGTGGTAGACGCTCGCCGGTCCCTCCGCAGGCGACGCGGCGAGGATCGAGTCGATCTCCTGCCGCATGTCCTTCGTGACCCCGGCCGCCTCCTGCGCATGCCCGGTCGCGGTGCCCACCAGCTCGATCTGCGCGTAGGTCTCGTCGAGCGACCTGGCGGCGGGGAGGAGCAACGTGGTCACGCCCACTGCGGCGAGCCCCGCCACCACGCGGCCGGCATCGGTGTCCAGGACCACGAGGTCGGGGGCATAGGACACGACCGCCTCCAGGTTCGGCTCGAATCCCGAGAGCTCCGTGACGGGGGCCTCGTCGGGGAAGGTGGAGAACTCGTCGACGGCCTCGACCTGATCGTCGGCGCCGACCGCGAACAGCATCTCGGTGATCGTTGGCGACAGCGACACGATGCGCGAGGGACGCGACCCGATCGTGACCGTTCCGTTGGCCGCTTCGACGGTGACCGGGAATGACGCCGACGCTGACGCGGTCGGTTGGGTGGCGCCGCCGGATGTCGAGGCGCCGCCGGATGTCGGGGCGCCGCAGGCGGCGGATGCGGCGAGCACCACCACCACGGCGACCGAGGAGATGACCCTCCTCATGGCACATCCTCCCTTCCGGAGGATGAGGGATTCGCTCGGCGCTGGCGCCGAACGGACCGCTCCTCATCGCGAGAACGATTCCGCCGGCACGGGTCAGGCGACCTGGCTCGTCCCCACGAAGGGGCTTCTCAGCTGCGCGTCAGCGCCGGATTCCCACCGGACTTCGCTGAGCACCGTGCCACCCCGGGCTCGCGTTGCCACCCGGGCGACTCGGACGATACCACCGCGCGTCCCCGCGGGGCATCGGGATCTCGGAGCGGGGCACCACCCACGAGTAGCATCTCGGCGATGAGCGAGGCACCCACCGACCGAACGCGTGTCCGGCGTCTCCCCGAGCGGGGCGTCTATGACCGAGCGACCGTCGCCGCCATCCTCGACGAAGCGTTGATCTGCCACATGGGCTACGTTGACACCGAGGGACGCCCCCGCGTGATCCCGACGATCCACGCTCGGATCGGCGACGTGCTCTACCTGCACGGCTCGCGCGCCTCGCAGACGCTGCGCGCGCTGCGCGGGGGGGCCGAGGTCTCGGTCGCGGTGACCTTGATCGACGGCATCCGCTTCGCGCGCTCGATGTTCGAGCATTCCATGAACTACCGATCGGTCGTGATCTACGGCACGGTCGAGGAGGTCACCGACGCCGCGGAGCTCGGCGACGTGTTCCGTGCGATCACCGATCACGTGACCGCGGGGCGCGCCGACGACGCTCGCCCGCCCACCGACGACGAGCTGCGCCAGACCCTGTTCGTGCGGATCTCGCTCGAGGAGGCGTCCGCGAAGATCAGCACCGGGCAGCCGACGGACGCCGAGGACGACTATCTCCTCGACGTCTGGGCGGGCATCCTGCCCCTTCACACCGTTCCCGGCGAGCCGATCGTGGATCCGTTGCTGAAGCCCGGCGTGCGGGTGCCGGAGTACGTCACGGACTGGCGTCGCCCTCGCCCGGATTAGGGCTCCTGGTCGTCCGGTGTGCTGAACCGCACGACGTACCGTTCGAGCGCACTCCCTACCTGCAGCACCGACAGCTCACCGGTCGCCGCGACGGCCACCAGGGCGATCAGGTCCTCCTCGGGCGCCCGCAGATCCAACCCGTTCCGGTTGAGGAAGACCACGGTCGCGAGCAAGGCGAGCTTCGCGTTCGCTCGCACGAACGGGCGAAGCCGCAGCAGCGCGAGCAGCAGCCCGGCGGCCTTGGGCACGACGCCGGGGTAGGCTTCACGACCGTCCTCCCGGCGCTCGGGCTCTGCCACCGCCTCGGCGAGCCGATCACGATCGGGGGTCGCCTCGGCGCCGAGCTCGGCTCGGGCGATCGCCACCACGTCATCGGCCGAGAGGGTGCGCGGGGGTCCTACAGGTCCCCCAGCCGGTCGAGGACGCGGCGGAGGCGGCCACGGGCACGATCGACGAACGCGGCCAGCTCGGCGTCCCGTCCGGCGGACTCGAGGTAGTGACGCACGGCCAGACGCAGGTGTTCTTCTTCGCTGACGCCGGTGACGGCCGCGAGCAGGTGGAGCTGTTCGCCGACCTCCCGCGGGACGCGGGTCGTCTGTTGCAGGGGGGACCACCTCCAAGGCCCATCTTCGCGCGGAACGAGGCGAGGGTCGAACACCTGCGGGAAGTCCGACTTGACGGATCGCGCGGAGCCCGCTAGATATATCGCGTCGATATATAGAGCCGATACATCCAGACCGGGCCACTTCGACCCGGTCGCGACGACCGGAAAGGAAGCCGAGTCTCCCATGCTCGAGGTCGCGATCCTCGGACTGCTCAAGCAACAGCCGATGCACGGCTACCAGCTCTCTCGGGAGCTCGGCGAGTCGCTGGGCGGTTTCTGGAGGGTCTCGTACGGGTCCCTCTATCCCACCCTGCGACGACTCGAGGGTGACGGGCTGGTGGAACCCGAGCCGGGTGCGGTCGCGGGCGGCCGTCGCAAGACCGTGTACCGCATCACGGAACGAGGGGAAGCTGCCTTCCTCGAGCTGCTGCAGGAGACCCCGGCCGACAGCTCGGCCGAGGACACGCGGTTCCGCGTGCGGTTCGCGTTCTTCCGGTACCTGACGCCCGAGACCCGGGTCAGGCTGCTCGAACGCCGGCGCGCGTTCCTCGAGGAGCGGCTTCGCACGCTCGACGGTTCGCTCCAGGCCGGGCGTGCCAGGGGCGACGACTACACCATCGCCCTGATGGAGCACGGGCGCGCCGCCGCCGAGTCCGACATCGACTGGCTCGACGGGCTGATCCGCGCCGAGCGGGAGAAGACCAACAGAGACCTCGAACGAGGGGGCACGAGGACCCGCCGCTCGGCGGTCCTCAGCAGGAAGGAGCACGCCTCATGAGTACCGTCCGTCTCGCGATCGTCGGCGTCGGCAACTGCGCGTCGTCGCTCGTGCAAGGGTTGACGTACTACGCGGACGCGAGTCCCGACGACCGCGTGCCCGGCCTGATGCACGTGGACCTCGGCGGGTACCACGTGAGTGACGTCGAGGTGGTCGCCGCCTTCGACGTCGACGCGAAGAAGGTCGGGCGCGATGTCGCCGAAGCGATCTTCTGCGAGCCGAACAACACTATCCGCTTCTCCGACGTGGCGCCGCTCGGCGTGACCGTGAGTCGTGGCCACACGCTCGACTCACTCGGCACGTACTACCGCGAGCTCGTCGACGAGTCGGACGAGCCGGCGGCCGACGTGGTCCAGATGTTGCGGGACTCGCGAGCCGACGTGCTCGTGAGCTACCTGCCCGTGGGCTCGGAGGAAGCCGACCGCTTCTACGCGCAGTGCGCGATCGACGCGGGGGTCGGCTTCGTGAACGCCCTGCCGGTGTTCATCGCGTCCGACCCCGTGTGGGCGAAGAAGTTCGCCGACGCGAGCGTCCCGATCGTGGGTGACGACATCAAGAGCCAGGTCGGCGCCACGATCACCCACCGCGTGCTCGCGAAGCTCTTCGAAGATCGCGGCGTCGAGCTCGATCGCACGTACCAGCTGAACTTCGGGGGCAACATGGACTTCAAGAACATGCTCGAGCGCGAGCGACTGATCTCGAAGAAGATCTCGAAGACCCAGTCGGTGCAGAGCCAGCTCGAGGAGCCGCTGGACAAGGACAACATCCACATCGGCCCGAGCGACCACGTGCCGTGGCTCGAGGACCGCAAGTGGGCGATGATCCGGCTGGAGGGCCGCAACTTCGGGGACGTGCCGCTGACCATCGAGCTGAAGCTCGAGGTGTGGGACTCCCCGAACTCGGCCGGCGTGATCATTGACGCGGTCCGCTGCGCGAAGATCGCGAAGGACCGAGGCATGGGGGGCCCGATCATCGGGCCGAGCGCCTATTTCATGAAGAGCCCGCCGGTGCAGTTCACCGACGAGATGGGCCGCGAGATGGTGGAACAGTTCATCGCCGGCTCGGGCGAGGGCGCCGACGCCGACTGGACAGCGTTCTTCGACAGCACCACCGCGTGAGCTCCTCCGACCGACCGGCGACCCGCCGGTCGGTCCGACCACGTGGACGGGGCCGGGTCCCATAGGGACCCGGCCCCGACGCCGTCCGGGGGGAGCGGACGACTACCTATCGCTGGTCGAGACAGCTGTCGTAGGCGAGGTCACACAGCTGACCAGCGAGGAGACCGAAGTTGGCACCATTCCCAGGCTCTGCGCCGCCGAACGTCGCACCCTTCCACTTCAACACCAGGCAGTGAGCGCTCGAGTTCGGAGCGGGGTTGCCACCACAGTCCGCCGAGTCGGTCGTCTCGAACGTCACCACACCCGGCTGCTTGCTCCATGCCGTGATGACCCCGTTCGCGTCGACGGTGAGCTTGGCACCTTTGTCGCCGCTGGCGCTGCCCACGATGTACGTGCCGCCGGAAGGAGCACAGGCGGCTAGGAGATCGAAGGGCAGCGTCGCCGTTGGAGGGATGGTGCACGACAGCGTGTCCTTGCTCGCCATGTTGACGCTCAGGATCTCGAAGTGGGCGAACCCGATGACGTTGTACTTGGGCTGCGGCGTGCCCACCTGCGCCGGCTCGCCATCACCGGGAGACACGCCGACGATGGGGAAATCCCTCGTCTCACCGATGAGGTCCTCCAAGGCGCGCCACGCGACGTTGTTCCCGCCGTTCCCTTCGCGGGTACAGACCCACGTGGCGTTCGGGTAGTTGAGACCGAGGACCTCGGGTGGATCGTCACCGCTGATCCAGTCACCGAGTTGATCGGCCCCACCCTGGTTGTTGCATCGATCGGCCTTCCCGACGTCCCAGCCCTCGCCCACATCGAGGAAGCCGAAGTTGCCGCCGCCCGAGAGGTCGTTGTCCTCCCAGATGTAGCAGACGGTGTCCTCGGCAACGAACGGGACGTTGCAGCGGGTCCCTTGGAAGAAGCCCTCGTAGATGACCAGTGGGATGGGACCGGCAGCACCGGCCGCCCCCCAGGAGGCGGTCGCCTGGGAGTTCACCTCGGACGTGTGGCTGAATCCTAGGACGGGAGCGAAGAACAGTGACTGGTCGCTTTGATACCGGACCGTCACGTGCCCGTTCACGTCCGCACCGCAGTTGATCGTCCAGGGTTGACCGCTCTCGGGATCGGTGCCGGTGATGATCCCCCCGGTCAGACCGCTATCGGTGATCGGGACGTTCTTCGCCGCGTACTCGTCGGCCAGACCCTCGGGGTCGCCGAGGCTCGCATCGGCACACGACTGTGCGGCGGCGAGGGCGGCGGCGTCTGCGCCATTGACCATCGCGCGGCGACGCAGCAGCAATCCTCCGACATCCACGGTCAGGGCCACGGCGGCCATCAGGACCACGAGCACGAGGGCGGTGATCACCGCAACCGCGCCCTCTTCGCGACGAACCACACCGACGCGCACGATCACACCTCACACCTGAAACTCGCCGAGATGACCGGCGTCAGCCGCAGCTCCGGCAGGAACGGCGCGGTGACCACGATCCCGCCATCGGGCAGGTTGTGCGTGTCGTAGCTGACGGTCACGTCCTCGCCGACGCTCCCGTCACCGTCGCACAACCTGCTCACGACGACGTCCCCAGCGTCGGGGATGGATCCGATCGAGGCGTCCTGCACCTTCGCCTGGATCTCTCCCGTGGTCGGAGCACCGACCGCGGCCGCGCGACCACCTTCGCGCACAGAACTGCGCAGCGTCTGCATCCTCAGGAACGCGATGCCGAAGTAGACGATGGCGAACACGAGCAAGAACAGCAGCGGAGCGATCAGTGCGAACTCCACGGCTGAAGCACCCTCTTCGCGCGAGCGGATCCGATCGCCCGGCTCGTCCTTCCGATGGTCGATCATCAACTGCGGCCTTTCCCTCGGATCGAGGTCGCCTCCTGGGGATACCGGTCCGGATAGGTCCCACGGGAGGCGAGACTCACCCAACCTCGATGCGTTGTCAGCCAGAGTGGCCGACATGCCGTGTCCCCCGCTACCGCCGACGGGCCGACAGAGCCCGGTCATCGGTCTCGACCGCTGTACCACGTCTCGCCTACTCCGAACGGCGGTGAGGCTCGGCCGATGGTCCGAGCGGGATGCCTACCGACGAACGCTGATCAGCGCGGCGGCAGACCATCTCGATGACTCGCCGATCGCCGGGTCGCGCAGCCTGGCGCG
>JBEVGU010000175.1:0-20589 GCA_040511595.1 Actinomycetota bacterium
CGGACCTTCTCGAGGCCGTCGTCGCGGAGGCTGATCATGCCCTGCTCCAACGCGACGGCCTTGATCGTCTCCGAGGAGGCGCGTTCCACGGTGAGCCGCTCGATCTCCTCGGTCATCGGCATCACCTCGTACAACCCCATCCGGCCTCGATAGCCGGTGTTCGCACATGCCGCGCATCCCTCGGCCCGATAGATCTCGGTGATCTCGGGCCACAACCATTCGGGGTAGCCCGCCGCCATCAGCTCGCTCTGCTCGGGCTCGTAGGCGACCTTGCACCGCTCGCAGAGCTTGCGGGCCAGGCGTTGGGCGACGATGGAGTCGATCGCCGACGCCACGAGAAACGTCTCGACGTCCATCTCGGTGAGCCGCGTGATCGCGCTCGGCGCGTCGTTCGTGTGGAGCGAGCTCAGCACCAGGTGCCCGGTGAGGGCTGCCTCGATCGCGATCGTGGCGGTCTCCTTGTCGCGAACCTCACCGATCAGCACGATGTCGGGGTCGGCTCGCAGGATCGACCGCAGCGCGCTCGCGAACGTGAGCCCCGCCTTGGGGTTCACCTGGATCTGGTTCACGCCGTTGAGCCGGTACTCGACCGGGTCCTCGACCGTGATGATGTTCTTGTCTTCCTCGTTCAGGATGTTCAGCGTCGAGTACATCGTCGTGGACTTGCCCGAGCCGGTGGGCCCCGTCACGAGGATCGCGCCATAGGGCTTGCGGAACGACACCGCGAAGCGCTTGTACGACTCCTCGAGGAACCCGAGGTCCTCGAGCTTCAGCAACGCCTGCGACTTGTCCAGGATGCGGATGACGACCTTCTCTCCGTAGACGGTCGGCAACGTCGCGAGCCGCAGGTCGAGCTGCTTGCCGCCCACCTTCATCGAGATGCGGCCGTCCTGGGGGATCCTCTTCTCGGCGATGTTCAGCTCGGCCATGACCTTCAGGCGGGAGATCAGGCCACCCTGGATGTTCTTGGGCGCCGGCGGCATCGGCTCGTGCAGCACGCCGTCGACCCGGAAGCGGATGCGGACGTTCTTCTCGGCGGGCTCGATGTGCACATCGGAGGCGCGGTCACCCACGGCCTGGGTCATGATCGCGTTCACGAGCTTGACGATCGGGGCGTCCTCGAGGGCCGCCTCCATCTGTTCGTCCTCGGACTCGATCGCGTCGGCCGCGACGTTCGCGAGCGCCTCGACCTGGCCGTCCATGCCCGCGTACTTCTGGATCGCTCGCTCGACGTCGCCCGCTGTCGCGACGAGCGGCTGCACGTCCCGGTTCGTGATCGTGCGGATGTCGTCGAGCGCGTAGACGTTCGCGGGATCCGACATCGCGACGAGGAGCTTCCCGTCGCGCTCGCCGATCGGGATCGCGCGGTACCGGCGCGCCAGGGCCTCGGGCAGGAGCGTCGTGGCGGTCGCGTCGACGGGATGTTCCGAGAGATCGACGAACTCGAGGCCGACCTGCTCGGCGAGGGCGCGCACGAGGTCGCCCTCCTTGATCATGCCCATGTCGATGAGCACGCGACCGAGCGACTTGGGCGTGCGGCGGTGTTCCTCGAGCGCGGTCTCCAGCTGCTCGGGCGTGATCATCCCCAGCTCGATCAGGATCTGGCCGAGCTGCTTCGACTTCCGCTTCACCGTCGTCATCGCCGTCCCTGCGGTCTGCGTGCCCTGGGCCTGCATGCCCGAACGCCTGCTTCCTCCGGGCGTGCGCGGCTGCCCGAGGTCCCGTTCGGTCTAGGCCTCAGGAACTTCCTTCGTCACGGTCTGAGTCCACCTGAAGCAATCCCGAGAACTCTTTGGCGAGCAGCACCCGGTCGACCTCCGCATCGTCCTCGTAGCCTTGCCCTCCACCCGATCCGACGAGCTTCCTGGGCTCCGTGCCGAGGGTCGATCGCGGGTCTAACCCGTCGTCGGGATCGACTGCGCCGACGGTCGGCCGGGGGGTCTCGTCGACGCTCGACGGCACCTCTGCCGCGCTCGGGGGCGACTCGGCCACGCTCGGCTGGGCCTGCCCTCGATCGGCCCCGGCTCCCTCGGCCGTCGTGGCCTGCTCCGCCGGCTCAGGAACGCGGGCCGCGACCTCGACCGGCGCCGGCTTGGCGGCAGCTGGGTGCAGCGACGTCCGCGGCTTGCCCGAGGGAGCGGCGGCGGCGTCGGGAAGCCGCATGGTGTCGCGTCGCGAGCGGCCCTCCTCGGCGAGGAGCAGCATCTGCTCCATCTGATCGACCAGGACCCCCGGCCGAGTGCCCACCTCGGCCAGGACGAATGCGCCATAGGGTCCCCGTCTGACGTAGGCCCACACCTGGTCGGGGAACTCGACGAAGCTCTTCTCGGGCTCGCCGAGCACGGTGAACCTGAGCCACGCTGCCTTGGCGAGGCTCTCGTCCTCGTTCGGATAGGCGCCGAGCACCAGCCCGTCCCTGGACAGGATGAGAGCGCCCGTCACCCCGCTCACGCTCACGGAGATCCGCTGCGCGAGCGCGGAGTAGTCGTCCATCTCCGCTCCTGCATCGACGGTGCCAGGAGCCCGCTTGAGGAGCGGACCCGAGAACGAGCATCGGCCGTCGAGGGGCGGCTCCGATCGGGTGTCAGTGCAGCTCGGCGAGCGCCGTCACCGCGGCCGCCGACATCACGTCGAGCGGCGCGGGGCCGCCGGTCCACAGCTCGAACGAGAGCGCCGCCTGATGCAGCAACATCCCGAGCCCGCCGAACGCGTCGGCGCCGGCGTCGCGCGCAGCGACTTGCAGGGGCGTCTGGGCCGGGTAGTAGAGCAGGTCGACCACGACCACGCCCTCGTGCAGCGCCGGGATCGGAGGCGCCGTCGCTCCGTCGGAGCCGAGCGGCGTGGCGTTCACCACCAGATCACGCTCGAGTCCCTCGGCTTCCCCGAACGGCACCACCTCGACCTCGACCGAGAGATCGCGCACCGTCGCCACGAGGTCGTCGGCGCGCGCGGCTTCCCTGGCCGCGACGGAGAGCAGCCCCAGGCCGCCGGCCGCCAGGGCGAGTGCCACCGCCCTGGCGGCCCCTCCTGTGCCGAATACCAGCGCCGAGCGGCCCGCCGGGTCGAAGCCCGCGTCCCGCCGCACGAACCGGTCGAACCCGGGAGCGTCGGTGTTGTGTCCGTGGAGCCGTTCGCCGACGACGACGAACGTGTTGACCGCCTGCAGACGCCGGGCGTCCTCGGAGAGCTCGTCCGCGAGGGCCGCGCTCTGGGTCTTGTGCGGCATCGTGACGTTGGCGCCACGGAACCCGAGAGCGACGAGCCCGTCGGCCGCCGCCCGCATCGCCCCGGGGGCCACGGGCAGCGGAACGTAGGTCCAGTCGAGCCCGGCCGCGTCGAACGCGGCGTTGTGGATCGCGGGCGAGAGGCTGTGCGCGACCGGCCATCCGATCACGCCGGCGACGTGCGTCGCGCCTCCGATCGGCGCGCCGCGGGCACGGTCAGCCGAGGCACGCATCGACGTTAGCCAGGTGCTCCTCGTAGGTCACGGCGAACCGGTGAGACCCGTCGTCGCCGCAGAGCACGTAGTAGAAGTACGGCGTGTCGGCTGGGTTCAACGCCGCGCGCAGCGACCAGCTGTAGGGGCTCGCGATCGGCGTGGGGGGCAGGCCGGTCCGGATGCGGGTGTTGTAGGGCCCATCGGTCTCGATGTCGGAGGTCGAGAGCTCGCCGTCGGGGGTGGGGTCGTCGTACAAGAGGGTGGCGTCGATGCCGAGTGCCATGCCCTTGCGCAGCCGGTTGTAGATGACGCCGGCGATGAGCGGCCTGTCGGCCTGCACCGCGGCTTCCTTCTCGATCATCGACGCGATGACCACCACCTCGTAGGGCGTGACCCCGAGCGCCTCGGCCCGGTCCCACGGTAGGTTCGCAGTCTCCTCGGAGAACTGATCGAGCAGCCGCTGGATCACGGCGTCGGCGCCGTCGCGCGTGGGGATGCGGTAGGTCTCGGGCCACAGGAAGCCCTCGAGCGAGGCGCCGGCCGGCAGCTCGGCCGGGCGGTCGAACGTGCCCTTCTCGACCCGGGCCAGGAACTCCTCGGCCGGGACGCCCAGCGACTCGTCCACCGCGGCCGCGATCTGGGTGATCCGGTATCCGGGCGGGATGAGCACATCAGCGGTGGGGACATCCTTCGGCGGCGTGGTGAGCACTTCGACCGCCTCGTCGAGGGTCATGCCGGTCGTGAGCGAGTAGGTGCCAGCCCTGATATCGCTCGACTTCCCCGTGCCCCGCATCAGGAGGTTGCCCACGAAACCGCCGCACGGGATCACCTGCTCCGACGCGAGCCGGTCGACGACCTGGTCGGCGGTCGCGCCGTCCTCGACGGTGAACGAGACGGCACGTGCGGGCCCGTCGGCCGCCTCCTTGCATCCCTCGTAGTAGCGGCTCGCGATGACGAGCGCAGCGACGAATCCGCCCAGCACGATGAACAGGATCAGTAACGAGACCTTCCGCGGCCGGTCGCGGTGGACGTGGCGGTCCGCACGGCGCGGCCTGGTCGTCTCCATCGGCTCCCGAGGATAACCGGTCGCCCGTTGCGGTCGTGTGTCATCGATGCGCATCGAGCCAGGCGTCGAGGATCACGACCGCCGCGCTCTCGTCGACGACCTCGCGGCGGCGCCTGCCCGTGATCCCGGCCTCTCGCAGGGCTCGCTCGGCCTCGACGGTGCTCAAGCGTTCGTCCTGCAACTCGACGGGCACGGCGACCACCGCGCGCAACGCATCGGCGAACGCTTCGGCCTGCTGCGCACGTGGTCCAGACGCTCCCGACATCGATCGAGGGTGTCCGACGACCACCGTGGAGATCCCGAGGTCGCCGACGAGCGCCGCGACCGCCTTCAACTCCCCCGGCGGCTGCCCCACCCTGACCGTGCCGTGCGGCACCACGACGCGCCGGTCCGGATCGGACACCGCGACCCCGATGCGCGCATCGCCGAGATCGAGACCGAGCACGCGCCCGGGCGGCGCCGAGGCTCCTTCGTTCGGGGGCGGGCCGGTAGTCCGATCCATACTAGTTGGCGCGGAGGAGCTCCTCGAGGCGCGCGGGAATGCCTCGGATCGCCTCGTCGAGAGCCTCGACACGCTTCCCCCCGGCGAACCCGAGCCCGGGCTTGCCTCCCGCTCCTCCGCCGATGACCGCCGCGGCGGGCTCCAGCAGCGCGGGCGCCGTCACGCCACGGTCGACGAGCGGCTTCGAGCTGGCGCCGACGAGGAGCGCCTTCCCGCCCCGGCCGGTGCCGAGCACGACGGCGGCCTCACCTCCGAGCTTGTCGACCACCTTCTGGGCGAGGTCGCGCAACGTGTCGGCGTCGGCGTCCTCCAGATCGTGCACGAGCCGGACGCCCTCGCGCACGACGGCTCGCGCGACGAGCTCGTCGACCCGGCCCGCCGCCTGTTGTTGGGCGAGCCTGCCCAGCTCGTTCCTGAGTCGCCGGTTCTCATCGACGATCCGTCGGGCGTGCTCGAGCGCCACCGTCGCGTCCTTGCTGCCGAGCGCCGCCACGAGCCCCCGCAGCAGCTCGCGCTCCGCGTTAATCTCGCGGAGGGCGTCGGGACCGACGAGGGCCTCGACCCGCCGCATGCCCGATCCGATCGAACCCTCGTGCAGGATGCGGAGCACGCCGATGCGGCCAGTGCGCTCCACGTGCGTGCCGCCGCAGAGCTCGCGCGAGTAGTCGCCGATCTCCACGACGCGCACGACGTCTCCGTACTTCTCGTCGAAGAGCATGATCGCGCCGAGCGCCTTCGCCTCACTCATCGACGCCTCGAAGATGTTCGGGGCGTCGTCGCGCGCGAGCAGCCGGTTCGCCTCGAGCTCGGCCTGCTCGAGCACCTCGGCCGGCACGGACGTCGGGTGGGGGAAATCGAACCGCAGCCGCCCGGGAGCCACGAGGGATCCGGCCTGACGGGCATGCTCCCCGAGGATGTGCTTCAGGGTCCAGTGCACGACGTGGGTCGACGTGTGGGCCCGCGCCGTCGCCTCGCGCCGCTGCCGGTCGATCTCGGCGATCGCGTCCTGGCCGGGTCGCACCTCGCCCGAAGTCACCGAGCCGACATGCATGATCGACGTCGGCCCTGCCCACTGCACGTCGCGCACGCGCACGACGCCCGTGTGCGTTCGGATCTCGCCCTCGTCGCCCACCTGCCCGCCGGATTCCGCATAGAACGGCGTGCGCTCGAGGAAGACGAGCACCTCGTCGCCTTCCTGCGCCGCGTCGAGCTCACCCCGGTCCTCGCCGAGCAGCAGCGCGATCGGCGCTTCCGCCTGGGGCTGCGTGTACCCGACGAACTCCGTCGGGGGGACGGCCCCGGCATCGAGACCGACCTCGATCTTCTTCACCGCGGCCCGCGCCCGAGCCCGCTGCTCCTCCAGCAGCTCGCGGAACCCGCTTTCGTCCACCGTCAGGCCGGCGTCGGCGGCGAGCTCTGCCGTCAGCTCGATCGGGAAGCCGAATGTGTCGGAGAGCTTGAAGGCGTCCTCGCCGGCGATCCGTCCGCCTTCCGCGCGCGCCCTCGCCTCCTCGAACACCGTCATGCCCTGGCGTAGGGTTGCGCTGAACCGCTCCTCCTCGGAGCCGAGCACCTGCTCGATGAACGCCCGATTCTCGACGAGCTCCGGATACGCGTCACCGAACCCGTCGACAACCACCCCGACGAGCGGTCGCAACACCTCGCCCTGTACCCCGAGCTGTCGGGCGCTCGAGACCACGCGGCGCAGCATGCGGCGCAGGATGTACCCCCGCCCCTCGTTCGAGGGCTGCACCCCGTCGGCCACGAGGAACGTCGTCGCGCGCGCGTGCTCGCCGATGATGCGGATCGCAACGTCGTGCCGCTCGTCGGCGCCGTAGTGCTTGCCCGAGAGCGACTGCACGACGTCGAGCAGCGGCGCGAACAGATCCGTCTCGAAGAAGTTGCTCACGTCCTGCAGGGCGACGGCCACGCGCTCGAGGCTCGACCCCGTGTCGATGTTCTTCATCGGCAGGTCACCGATGATCTCGGCGTGGTCGTCGACCTGGTGCTGCATGAAGACGTGGTTCCAGATCTCCATGAAGCGGTCCTCGTCGACCTCGGGCCCGCCGTCGGGGCCGAACCGCTCGCCGCGATCGACGAAGATCTCCGAGCACGGGCCGGCTGGGCCCGCCGCGTGAGTCCACCAGTAGTTGTCGGCCTTCCCGCGGCGCACCAACCGATGCCCGGGGATGCCGAGGTCCTGCCAGATCGCGATCGCCTCGTCGTCGTCCTCGTAGACCGACATCCACAGCCGGTCGCGGTCGACGCCGAACCCCTCGGTGACCAGCTCGAGCCCCCAAGCGCACGACTCGGCCTTGAAGTAGTCACCGAACGAGAAGTTGCCGAGCATCTCGAACATCGTCAGGTGCCGATCGGTGTGCCCGACGTTCTCGATGTCGACCGCCCGGAAGCACTTCTGCACGCTGACTGCCCGGCGGAACGGAGGCTCGGCCTGGCCGAGGAAGTACGGGATGAACTGGATCATGCCGGCCCCCGTGAGAAGCAGGCCGGACTCGGGCGGCGCGATCAGGGACGAGGATCGGACGCGTGTGTGCCCTCGTTCCTGGAAGAACGACAGGAAGGTCTCACGGATCTGCGCACCGATCACCGAGCGAGTCTACCGATGGGTCAGGCCGCGGACGGATCGCCGGGGCGGCGCTCGCCGCCGGGGGTGGGCAACCCAGCGTCGCGCCGCAGCTCGGCCTCCCGCTCGTCCATCGCCCGCTTCCCTTCCTGGAAGGACTCCGAGACGAGCTTGGAGAAGTCGAGCAGGCCACCCTTCGCCTCCCTGGCGATCGTCTGTGGGGCGACACGACGCGCCTGCTTCCGGGTCCAGCGCGAGGCGAGGATGGCGCCGGCGGCGCCGGCGCCGAGCCCCAGCGCGACCCAGAAGCCTCGCTTCACGACGTCTTGCCCCGCGCCTTCGAGAACCCCTTGCGCAAGCCGGCGCCCAGGCTGATGACCTTGACCAAGGGGCTCGCGGCGGCTTGCTCGACGAGGCCGGAGAGCTTCTCCACGCGACCCACGATGTCGGTGGCACTCACGAGCATCGTATCGACGCGATCGAGCTCGCGGTTCGCTCGTTCGACCGAGCCCCTGACCTCGCGCAGCAGCGGCACGGTTTCCTCGCGCATCGTGTCGATCGTCATCTTCGTGCTCTCGAGCACGCGGAACGTGTTGAGCAGCACCACGCATAGGGCGAGGACGAGCAGGCCCCAGAACGCGGCCAGGATGATGAGGGCGGTGTCGCCGGCCGTGAGGGCGAGCAGCGTCATGATCGTGCCTCCGTGGGTCGTCGTTGGCGTGAAGCGCCTAGCCTACCCGACCCGCCCGCGGCCCCGGCAGTCGCGGGCTCACCCGTCGTCAGGCGGGTACGGACGCCCGGTGCCGGGCTCGCGGGGCACGTCGTCGCCCTGCCCGGAGGGCTCGTAGTAGCGCCGATCCGAGACGCTCGCCGGTCGATACGGCTGCTCGATCGCGTGACCGGGAAAGTCGTGCGGATACCGGTACCCCTTCCCGTGGCCGAGCTGCTTCGCGCCGCGATAGCTCGCGTCGCGCAGATGCAGGGGCACCGGCTCCGCCGAGGGCGCGTCCTCGAACGCCGCGCCGATCGCCGTGTACACGCTGTTGGACTTCGGCGCGGTGGCGAGGTACACGGTCGCGTGGGCGAGGTTCAGCCGCACCTCGGGGAGACCGACGTGCTCCACGGCCTGCGCGGCGGCGACCGCGACCAGCAGCGCCCGCGAGTCCGCCATGCCGATGTCCTCGCTCGCATGCACGATCAGGCGCCTGGCGATGAACCGCGGGTCCTCACCCGCCTCGATCATGCGGGCGAGCCAGAACAGGGCCGCGTCGGGGTCCGAACCCCTGATCGACTTGATGAACGCGCTGATCACGTCGTAGTGCGCGTCGCCCTGCCGGTCGTACACGATGGCCTTCCTCTGCACGGCGTCGGCCGCGATCTCGCGGGTGATCTCGGTGACGCCCGCGGCCTGTGCCGCCTCGGCCGAGGCCTCCAGCCCGGTGAGTGCCATGCGGGCGTCGCCCCCGGCGACCGTGACGAGGTGCTCGAGGGCGTCCTCGGCGATCGCCAACCCCGACCGCCCCAGGCCGCGGTCGTCATCGTCGAGGGCGCGCCGCACGAGGGTGCGCACGGCGTCCTCGTCGAGCGGCTCGAGCCGGAGCAGCAAGCACCGCGACAGCAGCGGGGTGTTCAAGGAGAAGTACGGGTTCTCGGTCGTCGCCCCGATCAGCGTGATCGTGCCCTCCTCGACCGCGGGCAGGAGCACGTCCTGCTGGGCCTTCGACCACCGGTGCACCTCGTCGACGAACAGCACCGTGCGGAACAACCCGCCCCGGGCGCCCTCCATCACCTTCCTCGCGTCGGCGACACCCGAGTTCACCGCCGAGAGCTGCACGAGGTCGGCGCCGACCGCGTCGGCGAGCAGGTGCGCGAGCGTCGTCTTGCCCGTGCCGGCGGGGCCCCACAATACGATCGACGGCAGGCTCCCCCGGCTCAGGATGCGCGTGAGCGACCTGCCCTCGCCCACCAGGTGTCCCTGCCCGACGAACTCCTCGAACGTCGGCGGCCGCATGCGCGCCGCGAGCGGCGCATCGGCCATCGCTCAGCCCTCCTTCGGGCTCTGCGGGTCGTGCACGAGCCCGATGCCGAGCTCGCGCAGCTGAGCGGCATCGACCGGCGCCGGCGCCCCCGTGAGCGGATCGGTCCCCGACTGCGACTTCGGGAAGGCGATCACGTCGCGGATCGCGTCCTTGCCGGCCAGCACCATCACGAGTCGGTCCAGGCCCATCGCGATGCCACCGTGCGGAGGCGCGCCGAGGGAGAGCGCGCGCAGGAGGTGCCCGAACTGCTCCTCGACCTCGTCGGGAGGCAGCTGCAGCGCCTCGAAGACGCGGCGCTGGACCGCGGGGTCGTGGATACGGATGCTGCCCCCGCCGATCTCGAACCCGTTCAGCACGAGGTCGTACGCGCGGGCCCTCGCCGTTTCGGGGGCGAGGTCGTCCGAGGCGGGCGAGGTGAAGGGATGGTGCATCGAGACCCAGCGCTGCTCCTCGTCGCTGTATTCGAACAGCGGCGGGTCGACCATCCAGCAGAACGACCAGGTGTTCGGGGGCACGAGGTCGAGCCGAGCCGCGAGGTCGCGGCGCAGACCGTCGAGCGCGACGTCGGCGCGATCGGCGCGGTCGGCGACGACGCACACAAGATCGCCCTCGGCGGCCCCGGTGCGTTCGAGCACGCCTGCGATCTCACCGGCCGAGAGGAACCGTTCCACGGGCGAGCGCACCCCCGACCCGGCCTCGACGGCCATCCACACGAGCCCGGCGGCGCCGCGGCCCTTGGCGTCCTCGATCAACCGATCGAGCTCCTTGCGGGAGAACGAGGCCGCGCCCGGAGCCGCGAGGGCCTTGATGGCGCCGCCCTCGGTGAGCACCGTCGCGAACGCGTTGAATCCGGTGCTCGCGAAGACCGGGGCGAGATCGACGAGCTCCATCCCGAAGCGAAGGTCGGGCTTGTCCGAGCCGTACCGCGCCATCATCTCCTCGTACGTGAGCCGGGGGAACGGTGTCGCCACCTCCACCCCCTCGACCTCGCGCACGATGCTCGTGTACAACGGCTCGATCAGCGCGATGAGGTCGTCTTCGGCCACGAACGACATCTCCACGTCGAGCTGGGTGAACTCGAAACCACGGTCCGCCCGCGCCGCCTCGTCGCGCAGGCACCGCACGATCTGGTAGTAGCGGTCCTGCCCACCGACCATGAGCAGCTGCTTCAGCTGCTGCGGTGACTGCGGCAGGGCGAAGAACGTGCCGGGCCACAGCCGGCTCGGCACGAGAAAGTCGCGTGAGCCCTCGGGCGTAGAGCGGGTGAGCATCGGCGTCTCGATCTCGGTGAATCCAAGCGCGTCGAGATGTTCGCGCATCACTCGCACGATGTGGGCGCGCATCGCGAGCACCTTGGTCATCTCGGGTCGGCGCAGGTCGAGGTAGCGGTAGCGAAGCCGGAGGTCCTCCCCCGCCTCGATGCGATCCTCGATCGGGAAGGGAGGCGTGTCGGACGGGTTCAGCACCTCGAGCATGGACGCCGCGACCTCGACGTCGCCGGTGGCGATCTCGGGGTTCCGCATCCCCTCGGGCCTCGCTCGCACCGCGCCCACGACCCGGACGACGTCCTCGGCCCCCAGGCGCTGCGCGGCCGCGTGCGCCTCGGCCGCCTCCTCGGGATGGAACACGATCTGCACGGCCCCCTCGCGGTCCCGGAGGTCGATGAAGGTCACCCCGCCGTGGTCGCGCCGGTGCGCGACCCATCCGCAGAGGGTCACCTCGGTGCCGGCCTGGTCGAGCCTGAGCTCGCCGCACGTGTGCGACCGCATCGTCGTCGCCATCTCGGTCGTCATGCGGGCTCGCCCGCTCGATCGTCGAGCCTCGCGAGCCAGGCGACCACGTCGGTCGACGGCACCGACTTCTGCAGGCCGTCGGCGAGCCGGCGAAGCGTCACCACCCCCTCGGCGAGCTCCCGCTCCCCGATGATCGCCACGAACGCGGCGTCGGCGCGATCGGCCATCTTGAGCTGCGCCTTCAGGGGCCGCTCCTCGAACGCGCGGTCGGCCGGCACGCCCGCCGAGCGCAGGTCGTCGACCAGCGCTCGCGCCTCGGCGCCCGCGGCATCACCGAGCGCGACGACGAAGCACCGGGGCGTGCGGGCGACGGGCGGCGGGGCGCCCTCGCCTTCCATCGCGAGCAGCACTCGATCGAGGCCCATCGCGAACCCGACACCGGGCGTGGGAGCCCCACCGAGGGTCTCGGCCAGACCGTCGTAGCGTCCGCCGGCGTTCACCGTGCTCGCGGTGCTCGCCGTGCTGGCCGCGGCCGTCGAGAGCGCACCGGAGATCCACTCGAACGCCGTGCGCGTGTAGTAGTCGAGCCCCCGCACCAGCCGAGGATCGAGCTCGTAGCGCACACCGGCGTCGTCGAGCCCGGCGCGCACCGCCGCGAAGTGCGTCGCGCATGGCTCGCAGAGGTGATCGGCGATCGATGGCGCGGCCCGCACGAAGTCTTTGTCGCCGTCGACCTTGCAGTCGAAGATGCGGAGCGGATTCCTGTCGAGCCGCACCCGGCAGTCCTCGTCGAGCCGGTCGCGGAATGGCTCGAAGTAGGCGATGAGCCGCTCGCGATAGGCCGGCCGGCACACCCCGTCGCCGATCGAGTTCAGGTGCAACGCGATGTCGCGGAGCCCACGCTCCCGCAGGAACCGGTCGCCGAGCACGATGACCTCGACGTCGGCGCCCGGGGCGGCGGCGCCGATCACCTCGACGCCGAACTGACGGAACTCGCGCATGCGTCCGGCCTGGGGGCGCCCGTGCCGGAACTCCGAGGCGACGTAGTACCCCTTGAACGGGTTCGGCAGCGATTGCGCGTTCGTCAGGTAGGCGCGCACGACGCCCGCGGTGCTCTCCGGCCGCAACGTGACCGAGCGCCCGCCCTTGTCCTCGAACGTGTACATCTCCTTGCTCACGACATCAGAGGTCTCCCCCGAGGTGCGCACGAACAACTCGGTGTGCTCGAACGTCGGCGTCTCGACGTAGCGATAGCCGAACAGACGCGCGGCTCGGTGCGCCTCGTCGTACAGGCCGAGCATCGCATCGCCGCGCGATGGCAGCAGGTCCTGCGTGCCGCGGGGCGGGACCAGCTCCATCAAGCGAGCTCCCGCAGGAAGGGGTTCGACGAGCGCTCGCGGCCAACGGTCGTGTCGGGGCCGTGCCCCGGGAGCACCGGCAGCACGTCGGGAAGGGCGAGGAACCGGCGGAGACTCCCCAGCATCGCCGCGGGATCGGAGTTGGGGAAGTCCGAACGCCCGATGGACCCGGCGAACACCAGGTCACCGGAGCAGAGCGCCCCGTCGGCCTCGATCAGGAAGACGCAGTGTCCGGGCGTGTGCCCGGGCGTGTGCATGACGACGATCTCGAGCCCGGCCAGCCGCAGCACGTCGCCGTCGACGAGCGTGCGAAGGTCCTTCACCGGCGCGAGCGGGTTGTCGATCCCTGCTCCCCACGCGGCCAGATCGGTGAACGCGACGGCGTCGTCGTCGTGCACGTACACGGGGGTCTCGCCCGCGAAATCACCCGCTTCCCCGACGTGATCGATGTGCGCGTGGGTGGCGAGCACAGCGACCGGCGTCTTCCCGGCGATCGCGAGCAGCCGGTGCACGTCGGGAGGGGAGAACCCGGGGTCCACCACCACGGCCTCGTCGCTCTCGTCGGACGAGAGCAACCAGCAGTTCGTGCCGTACGGGTTCGCGTTGAAGACGTCGAGCCACATCAGGCCGACCATGCTAACGGAGACCTGCGAGCCGCCCGCCCGCGCCGGGCTCCGCGCCTGTTGATCAGAGCGAGGCGGTATCGAGCACGAGCGTGACGGGTCCGTCGTTCAGGAGCTCCACCTGCATGTGGGCGCCGAAGACGCCCTGGCACACCCTCAGCCCGCGCGCCTCGAGGGCTGCGGCGAGCGACCCCAGGAGGGCCTCGGCCTCATCGGGACCGGCCGCATCGCTCCAGGAGGGACGGCGGCCCTTCCGCAGGTCGCCGTAGAGCGTGAACTGGGACACGACGAGCACCTCCCCGCCCACGTCGGCGAGGGCCAGGTTCATCTTCCCGTGCTCGTCCGCGAACAGGCGCACGCCGGCGATCTTCTCGGCGAGGCGCCCGGCCTCGGCGCTCCCGTCTCCGCGCCCCACACCGACGAGCAGCAGGAACCCTCGACCGATCTCGGCCACGATGTCGGCATCGACCGAGACGCGGGCCCGGGAGACCCGCTGGAGCACGACCCGCATGGCCGCTAGCTGGGAACCACGCGGTAGGCGTCGTAGACGCTCTCGACCCGCTTCACCGTGGCCAGCACGCTCGAGAGGTGCGCGATGTCGGCGAGCTCGAACGAGAACCGCAGCCGCGTGATGCGGTCCTTTCCGGTGGCCGAGGTCGCCGAGAGGATGTTCACGTGGTTGTCGGAGAGCACCGTCGCGACATCGGAGAGCAGGCGCGTGCGATCGAGGGCCTCCACCTGGATCGCCACGACGAACGACGTCGGCTTGCCTTCGGCCCAGGTCACGTCGATCAGGCGCTCGGGCTGCTTGCGCAGCGCCGTGACGTTCGGGCAGTCGGTCCGGTGCACGCTCACGCCCTGGCCCTTCGTCACGAACCCGAGGATCTCGTCCCCGGGAACGGGCGTGCAGCACCGGCTGAGGCGCACCCACACGTCGGGGAGCCCGCGGACCACGACGCCCTTCGCGATGTCGTCCGCCGAGCCCAGCCGCACTGGCCGTGCGAGGGGCACCTCCTCGACATCCTCGTCGGCGTCGCCGGCCACGAGGCGGGAGACGCGGGCCACCACCGACTGGGGAGACACCTGGCTCTCGCCGACCGCGACGTAGAGCGCCTCGAGGTTGGGGTACTTCAGCTCCTCGGCGATCTGGGTGAGGGACGCGGTGGTCGCGAGTCGCTTGATCGGCAGGTTCTGCTTGCGCATCAGCCGCGTGACCGCATCACGGCCCTGTTCGAGGGCGTCCTCCCGGCGGCCGCGCGAGAACCACTGGCGGATCTTCGACCGGGCCCGGGGCGTCTTCACGAACTGGAGCCAGTCCTGCGAGGGCCCCTCGCCCTGCGCCTTCGAGGCGAGGATCTGCACCGTATCGCCCGTGCGCAGCTCGTAGTCGAGCGGCACGAGCTTGCCGCCGATCTTCGCGCCGATGGTGCGGTGCCCGACGTCGGTGTGAATCGCGTAAGCGAAGTCGACGGGCGTCGCACCCGCCGGAAGGTTCACCACGTCGCCCTTCGGTGTGAAGACGAAGACCTGGCCACCGTAGAGGTCGATGCGCAACGAGTCCATGAACTCGCGCGGGTCGGCCATGTCCTTCAACCAGTCCATCATCTGGCCGAGCCACGCCGCCTCGGCCGAGGCTTCCTTGGCCTGCTTGCCGCCCTCCTTGTAGCGCCAGTGTGCGGCGATCCCGAACTTCGCGGTGCGGTGCATGTCTCGCGTGCGGATCTGGATCTCAAGCGGCTTGCCGCCCGGCCCTACGACCGTCGTGTGCAGCGACTGATACATGTTCGACTTGGGCATCGCCACGTAGTCCTTGAACCGGCCGGGGACCGGCTTCCACAGGGAGTGCACCGCGCCGAGCGCTGCATACGTGTCACGGAGCGAGTCGACGAGGATGCGCACGCCGACGAGGTCGTAGATCTCGTTGAACTCCTTGCCCCGGATCACCATCTTCTCGTAGATCGAGTACAGGTGCTTCGGGCGACCCTCGACCTCGGCCTTCACGCCGAGCTCCTTCAACTTCGTGCGCGCCTCCGCGGTCACCTGCTCGATGAGGGCCTGCCGCTCGCCGCGCCGCGCGTCGACCAGGCTCGCGATCTCCCGGTACGGGCCGGGGTGGAGCGTCTTGAACGAGAGGTCCTCGAGCTCCCACTTGATCTCCTGCACGCCGAGCCGATGGGCGAGCGGCGCGTAGATCTCGAGCGTCTCCGTCGCGATGCGCCGCCGCTTCGCCTCGGGGAACACCTCGAGCGTGCGCATGTTGTGCAACCGGTCGGCGAGTTTGATCAGCAGCACCCGGATGTCGCCGGCCATCGCCACGATCATCTTGCGCACGTTCTCCGCCTGCTCCTGCTCGCGGGAGCGGAACTCGAACCGATCGAGCTTCGTGAGCCCGTCGACGATGCGCACCACCTCGGCGCCGAATCCTTCCTCGATGTCGTCGAGCGTGACCTTCGTGTCCTCGACCGTGTCGTGCAGCAAGGCAGCCTCGAGGGTGGTGGTGTCGAGCCGAAGGTCGGCGAGGATGTCCGTCACCGCCACGGGGTGGGAGATGAAGTCCTCGCCCGACTTCCGCTTCTGGCCCTCGTGCGAGGCCTCGGCGAACGCGAAGGCACGGGCGATCTCTTTGACGTCGGCCTTGGGGTTGTAGCCGCGAACCTTCTTGAGGACGGGATCGATCAGGGAGCGCTGCGCGGGCTCGCCCCGGCGCAGCCGGGGGCGGGGAATCGGCAGGCGTCCTCCCCGACGGGATGCCGACTCCCGCTCTGGCCTGAGATCTTCCCTGCTGTCCACCGCGCCTCCTCGTCCCCAGTGTAGGGGCTCGGCGGCGCGCGGCCGCTCCGGCCGGGTCGCTCAGTAGTGGATCAGCGTGTACAGCTCGTGGTCGGCCAGTCGCTCCCGACCATGCAGGAAATCCAGCTCGATCACGGTCGCGATGCCGCACACGACGCCGCCGACCTGATGCACGAGCGAGGCGGCGGCCCGCGCCGTACCGCCGGTGGCCAACACGTCATCGACGATCAGCACGCGCTCTCCGGGGATGATGCCGTCGACGTGCAGCTCGAGCGTGGCGGTGCCGTACTCGAGCTCGTACTCCTCGCCGACGGTGCGCGAGGGGAGCTTCCCCTCTTTGCGGATCGGCACGAAGCCGGCGCCGAAGTGATACGCGACGGGTGAGGCGATGATGAATCCGCGCGCCTCGATGCCCACGACCTTGTCGACGTTGCCCCGGCCGAAGCGGACCACGATGAGGTCCGTGATCGTGGAGAACGCGATCGGATCGGCGAGCACCGGCGTGATGTCCTTGAAGATGATGCCCGGCTCCGGGAAGTCGGGCACGTCACGGACCAGGGCCTTGATCTGTTCGATGTCCACGCGCTACCTCCGCTTGCGCTTGGCCGGGGGCCGCCGCTTGCTCTTCGGATGAGGCCGTGACCCCGTGCGCGCCGTGGCCGACCGGGCCGCGGCATCGGAGGTCCGAGCCGTGGAGGCGGCGGCCGCGGACGACCCGACGTCGGCGGCCACCTTGCCTGCCCGATCGCGGGCGGTCCGGCGGGCCTCCATCTGCTGGTACCGCCGCTCCCGCATCTTGAAGACCGAGAGCAGCGGCGCCGCCAGGAAGATCGACGAGTAGGCGCCGATCGCCACGCCGACGAACATCGCGAACGCGAAGTCCTTCAGCGTGTCGCCGCCGAACAGCAGCAGCGACAGGATCGGCAACAGCACGACCAGCGACGTGTTCACCGAACGCATCAGCACCTGGTTCAAGGACAGGTCGACGACGCCGACGTAGCCGAGCCGATTCACGAGCGTGTTCGACTCGGTGTTCTCCTTGATCTTGTCGTAGATCACGACGGTGTCGTAGAGGGAGTACCCGAGGATCGTCAGGATCGCGATCACCGTCTCGGGCGTGACCTCCCGTCCCACGAGCGCGTAGATGCCGGCCGTGATCACCACGTCGTGCACCAGCGCGATCATCGCCCCGAGCGCCATCTTGGGCTCGAAGCGCACCGCGATGTAAAGGGAGATCGCCGCCAGCACCACGACGAGACCGGTGATGGCCTGGCGCCGGACGTCCGCGCCGAACGTCGGACCGATGTCCTCGACGTTCACCTCGGTGGTATCGATGCCGGCCTGGTCGGCCAGCGCCGCGAGCAGGGCGTCGGCGTCGCCGGTGTCGGCCAGCGACTCGGTGCGGATCGCCACCTGATCACCACTCACGATCTGCACCTCGGCCCCGGCGCGGCCCGCGGCCTCGAGCACCGCCGAGATGTCGGCGACGGTGACGTCCGCCTGGAGCGGATACTGGATCTTCGCTCCGCCCTCGAAATCGATGGAGTAGTTGAGCCCGCTCACGACCAGACCGATCAGGGAGAGCGCGACCAGGACGCCGGAGATCGCGAACCATATGGTTCGCCGCTCCACGAACCGGAAGTGCGGCACGGTGTGCCCCCGGTAGGTCTCGAGCGCGTGGTGGAGCGCGGTCACGGCCCGGCCCCTTCGACGGCGTCCTCGGGCATGGCCTCGCCGGCGATGCCAGCCTCCAGCCCGAACCCCTTCATCGAGACGAGCCGTCGGTTGCGAGCCAGCAGGAACACCGTCGGCCGCTTGAAGAAGTACACGACGAAGAGGTCGAGCAGGGTCGCGACGCCGAGCGTGAGCGCGAATCCTCGCACGGAGCTCACGGCCGTGACGTAGAGCACGACGGCGGCGATGCCCGCCACCACGTCCGCCGCGATGATGGTCTTGTACGAGCGGGCGAACGCGGGCTGCACGGCGGCGCGGGCGCTCTTACCCCCGCGCACCTCGTCCTTCAGGCGCTCGAAGAACACGATGTAGGAGTCGGCGGTAACGCCCAGCGAGATCACGAGTCCCGCGACGCCTGCGAGGGTGAGCGCGTACCCGAACTGCACGCCCGCGAGCGAGATCAACCCGATGGCCAGCACGGCCCAGATCGACATGCCGAACCACGCGACGACGCCAAGCAGCCGGTAGTAGAAGAGCAAGTAGAGGAAGAGGAGCACCAGACCGACGACGCCGGCCACGATGCCCTGACGCAGCGACTCCTGTCCGAGCGTCGGGCTCACGGTCTGCACCTGCTGGCGCGTCAGCTCGACCGGCAGGGCGCCAGCGTTCAGCACCGTCGCGAGGTCGCGCGCCTCGTTCTCGGTGAAGCCGCCCGTGATGTCGCCGGTGCCGGCCGTGATCGGGCTCTGCACCGTGGGTGAGCTGATGACGACGCGGTCCACGACGATCGCGATCTGGTTCTGGGGCGGGGGCAGGGAGACGGCCGCCGTCGTCGCGTCGGCGAACCTGCCGGTGGCGTCGCCCGTGAGCTGGAACTGCACCGCCCACTCCGAGCCGGTCGATCCGCCGAGGATCGCGTTCGCCTCGGCGATGTCGCCACCGACGATCACGGCGGGCGCCAGCCGGTACCGGTTGCCCGAATCGTCCTCGTAGACGACCTCCTGGGTCTCGAGGGAGGCGAACGAGCATCGGCGCAGCTCGCGATCGGCATCGGTCGGGCACGTGACGGGCGTCGACGCGTAGGCGGGATCGTCGGGCGGGACGATCGCGATCACGGGCCGTTCCTCGAGGCGCGCCGTCTGTCCGACGACGTCGAGGAGCCGCTGCTGACCGGTCGCGCGGCGGCGATCCTCGGCCGATGTGCGGTCTATGTAGCACCCGAGGTTCTCGTCGCCAGAGCTCACCACGCAGAACAACGTGTCGACCGTGCGCACCTGCGTGGCGCCGATTGCCGACCGCGCATCGGCCCTCGACGACAGCCCACACGGGAGATCGGTCGCCGCCAAGGTCAGCCGGGAGAACGACGTGGGCGCCGCGGACGGCGACGCCGAGACGGACGACGATGGCGATGCCGATGGCGTGGGGGTGGTCGGCTCGGTCCCGGCTCCGTCGGTCACGCAGAAGGTCTCCTTCGTCACCTCCACTGTCGACGCGTCTCGCGCCGATTCGGCCTCCTTCCGGGTGGGGAAGCAGTCGAGCTGGTCTCCGGTGGTGCTCACCAGGCAGAACCCCCCGGACGCCGGCGACGCGGCGGGACTCGGGGTCGGGGTCGGGGTGACGGACGCGCTCGCGTCGGCCCGAGGGGCGACCGTGATGGCCCGCTTCCCCAGCCTGGCCAGCTCCTCGCTCGGGAAGCACTCCACCTGGGCCCCGGCATCGTCGACGAGGCACGCCTCGGCCACCTGTGGCACGACCGTCAGCTCGGCGAGTGCATCGTTCGCCGCCTGCTCGGTCTCGGCACAGCCGTAGTTCGCGTCGTCGGGGCCGACCAGGCACCAGCGCGTCTCCGCTCGCTGCTCGATCGTTCCCTGGCCGAGGCCCGGGATCTGCACCTCGATCGTGTTCCCCGACACGACGATGTCGGGCTCGCCCACCCCGAACGCGTCGACGCGGTTCGCGATGTTCGTGCGGGCACGGTCCATCACCTCGGCAGGGGTGCCCTCGGGCGCGGAGAGGGTCACCGAGACGCCCCCTTCGAGGTCGAGCCCGAGGATCGGCTGCAGCGCGCCGGTCACCAACCCGACGACCGAGGCCAGCGTCAGGACCAACACGAAGACGATCGAGGCCCAGAGGCCGCGGGTTCGCTTCACGCCAACTCCGCCCCGTTCACGACGAGCCGGAAGCGGGCGCCCAGGTGCTCCGCCGCCACGCGGCACAGTTGCATCCTGCCGAGGAAGATCTCGAAGTACTCCATGACTTGGCTGATGCCCGTGTCGATCGTCAGCTCGAGGCTGACGGTTCGGGCCGCGGAGTCTACCCGAAGGAACGACTGCTCCACGGCGTAGTTCACGCGGTCATGGATGTCGAGGTCGATGTGCCCCGTGGTGCGGACCCGGCTGCGATGCACGTCGGATTTGTCGGCGAGGATGACCGCCGCCGACACGGGAGACACGGCGTAGCCGTTGTCTTCCTCGTGGTTGGCGATCGCCGCGACGATCTGCGCGAGGTCGGTCGCCGGCACGCGGTCGTGCAGGGCCTGGTAGACGAGGACCCCACCCGTCTGCCCGTGCGCGTAGCGGCTGATCATGTTCCCGACGTCGTGCAGGTAGCCGGCGACGCACGCGAGGTTCGCCGTGTGCGTTTCGAACCCGACCCTGCTGAGGACGTTGAAGGCGATCCGGGCCGTGAGGTTCGCGTGGCGGAACCCGTGCTCGGTGTAGCCGAGCCCCTCCATCACCCGGTCGGCCGCCGAGATGAACGAGGAGAGCTCCTCGTCCTGCT